>NZ_CP022221.1:1997078-2303117 GCF_004114935.1 Bradyrhizobium zhanjiangense | reverse complement strand
ACAGCGGGCGCACTTTGTCACGGCTAAGGCGTTTCCTGATCTCGGCTATGTCGGTATTTAGCCAAATCGAGACCGACTTATCCGCAACGTGGCGCCGCGTCTCCTCATGCATGAACGCGCCACCACCGGTTGCCAGCACCACCGGTCCGGACTCAAGAACGCGTGCAATCGACCTCGCCTCGAGCTCCCTGAAATGCTGCTCTCCTTTGGTCTCAAAGATCTCCGTTATCGACATGCGAGCGGCCGTCTCGATTTTCTTGTCGGAATCAATGAAGGGCAGCCCCAGTCGTCGCGCAAGATAGGAGCCGATGGTGGATTTTCCGGAACCGGGCATGCCGACGAGGACGATCGGCCGTCCGTTAAGAGCCGCGACGACCTCCTTTGCACTAGGCTTAAGCGTCCTTGACTGTTGGGCAGATCGCAAGCCGAAGGCCGCGCGAAGGCCATCGGTAGGCGCCTCTTCGATTGACCAATGGGAAATGTTTTTGACACCTTCGGGTATCGCAACTTCTTTGCAAACCTCTCGCGCGCGCTGCGCGAGCTGCTCCATCTTACGGGAATCCGGTGCATCGCCTCTGCGCAGTCGCTGCAGCTCCTGGAGCTCCTTATAAGTGTCGTGATTGGTAATTTTGGCCTTGTAGCTGCCCGGCGTATGGAACTCTGCCTCGAAGCGGTAGCCATCCGGCGTGGCGAGCACAGTCTTCATGCCAACAAACGTCGGAGCGCTCATTTTGAACCAATTGGTTGTGCTGATTTCGGCATAGCCTTGCTCTTCAAACGCCAGTATGGCTTGGCGGAAGGCACGTGCAAAATCTTTGTCCGGCACTTCGAAGACATGGCGAACGGCATTGCTGATCGGCTGTCCGTCACCCACGAAGGCATCATTCATCTCCATGAGCTGGTCTCTGAGGGAGTTCTCCGTTCTCAACCGATGGTCGAGATAGGGCATATTCACCTGGATGCCCCTTTGCCGGAGATTTCCAGCAATCAGCAGCGCCGCTGCAGTGATCTCCTTTTCTTCGGCTGCGGCGCGGGCAGCCTCAATTTGGGCGCGCTCTGAAGCGTGCTCACGGGTTAGCGTCAACGTGATGGCGGATTCCGCGGCAGGCTGTCGGCCAAAGGGGACAGGCAGGATCCGTTTCTCCGCAGCAAGATTGATCGAGGCCTCCATGATTGAAGCCGCCAATGTGGGATTGTCCTTCAGGTCCTCCAAGGTCGTATCGACATTGAACCTTCCGTGGTTGAGAGTGGCCGCCATGCTCTTAACATAGGGCACAGGCTTCACGCCCGGCGTCTGTTGTAGGAGCCGCTGGAGCCCTTGGCTTTTTTTTATAAACAGTTCGACGCTCGTGTCGGATTTAAAGGCGTCCGTTCCGACCTTGATACCGAGGCTCAGGAGGTTGCTTGCGCTTTGCACGAAGTCATCCGCAATGTATCCATCCGGACGCGGATCGATGCGCGCGGGATAGTTGTCGAGCAAAACCCGGATACGGTCGCGTGGGTGAGTGGCTGCCTGATAGGCCTCCGGCAGGTTTGGGAAAAGCTCCGCAATTGCTGGGCTCACCGTCATTTTGGTGTCGCTCACGCTTTCGGCTGTTTCGGGCAGCACCTGCTCCTCCGCGCTTTCTGCCCACGCCTCGAGGTCGGTGGCGAGCAACTCGGCAAGCTCGTGGGCGACCGGATGATATGCAGCCTTGATCTCGCGCCTCGCTCTGTCGAGCTTTTCCTCTATTTCCTGGCCAGTCACCAGTTCCTGGTTCAGTAGCTGACGGATGTCGCGCCGAAGCTCGTGGTGAACGCCCTCGTAAGTTCCAAAGATGGCACGCTCGGCAAACCAGCGTCGTGCCTCATGGGACTGCGCCAGAAAGCTCCGCTGCAGGCCGGTATAAATTTCCAAGGCATCCCGCGTCGCCGCGAGGATCTGGCTGGCACGACTGAATTGGTAATTATTGCCCTCGATCGCGGGGGTATACGACTTTGGCGGCTTGAGGGAGCGAACTCCGCGAGCTTGCTCCTTCTCATCGAACTGGCGAACATGCTCATACAGCTGCGGTCGGTCGCCGATGATAACGACGGTATCCCCGTCGAAGTCGCCGTCGAGCTTTTTCTGCTCGCCAGTCGGCACGGCGACCAACGAGCCCGGAGCGAACACCTCAGTCGCCTGCAGGATACCGACGCAGTCGACCGCCGTGTCTACCTTTGCGCGGTCCTTGCGCTCGGTCCAGCTCGAATGGCACTTGACGTCCTCCGCCGACATCACGAGCCCTCGATCGGCGTAGTTGGCCGGCCACATCTCATCCGGCACCACGATCAGAATACCTTTGGCGAAGAAGCTCGGATCGTCGGACGCCAGCTCCTCCCGCGACTTTTGGGCGACACTGAAACTGTATTGCATGGCCACGCATCGATCGAGGAACGCCGCAGTCGGATCCCCATCAGCGGCCAACTTGACTCGTTCGGCGGCGAGCGGGCGCAGGTTGGGCTTGTCATAGGGAGATCGCCCGATCAGCACGCCCCCCGTTTGCGTCAACGTCTCGCTCTTGCGCTTCGGCACATGGAGGTCATTATCACTGGACGGGACCGCAACCGCACCGGGACCATCGATGTGGCCTGCCGTCACCGTGCGAAACAGCTGCTCGCCTATCAGGCTTTCCCCTCCTCTGCTCTCAAGCCAGGTCTTGGCCATCTCGCGCGCCTCTTCCGCCACACGCTCACTGCGTGGATAGTGTTGCAGCGCCGCGGCTGGCACGGACGATCTCCTTCCCTCACCATAGGCCGGCATCCGATCGGGGCCCTCCTGGGGGCCGGCCCGGCGAACAGCTAGCATACGCTCGGCGAGCGAGGCCTTGATGAAGCCACAGCCGTCATGCGGCCGCAAAGCAATCGGGCCTTCCGGTCCAGTCAGTTTGAAGGGATGCGCCTCGCTGGTCGGGCGATCCGGCGTCAGCAACAGCCTGAAGGCGCCCTCCAGCACGTTGTCATGAGGGCCTAGATCCTTGATCGCTGGTGGCGCCGCAAACCCCCTGCGCTGAGTGTACCAATAGGCCTCTTTGAACGGCGCCCAGGCACGCAGTAGCTTCTCGAATGACGTGCCCGGAGCGGTTTCGGCATAGGGAACGGCGAGCAACTTCCCCCCCGAAGACGCTGCTGCCGGTGCGCCTGGAGCATGGGCGGCGATTTCCGACAAGGTCCGTTTTGATGCCTTCAACTTGCTGCCGCCGAACAGGTCCATACGGTATGGCACACCTTTGTACGTGAACGTACGCGCCAACATGAAGGCGCTCGGCTTTGCTGGCAGCTGCACTGCGACCACCTCTATCGTTCCCGACGTCAGCCGATGAAAAATCGAATATCGTGTCTCGGGCTCCGTGGGCAGTGGCCGCCCCTGCATGTCCACCACCGGCAAGCGCATCAGGCCCGCTTCGCCCTGTGGGGGCCTGGGGTCGTGGTCCATGGCTCGCAAGACCTTGTGGACATCGAATATGGCCGCAGGATATTTGTCTCGGATCGTTGCCGCGTTCTGTTCGACGAATGTGTCCAGCGCATCGATCGGACTATCCGCCTCGATCTGCGCGATCATGTTCCAGCTCATATTGGAAAGATCGCCTTGGATGAGGTCACGCGTGCTGGCCAGGATCTTTCTGGTCCCGCGCTGCAGCTCTTGCTGCCTCATCCGCAAATCGGAGCTCTTGCCCTCGACATCGGGTCGCTTGAACATTGTCGCCAAGACCGCACGAGCCTTGAGCACCTGATAAACCGAAAGGGCGGGACCGCGACTGGCGAGCGGCCCACGGATTCGCTCGGCCTTGCTTGCGTTGAAATGTGCCTCGATCTTTTGCTCCAAGATGGGTTGGACGTCGTTCAGCAAGTAGAGAGCCTGTCTCCTGTGCCACCGCAGGTGCGGGCTGCGCGCCAGCGGCACCAGAGCGGCACAGAGATTGCCCATGGTTTCGAGGTTATTCTCAGCGGCAAATTCAGGGGCACGAAGCAATTGGTTGAGCCGATCTAACCCGATCGGTGCGAGTAAACCAAGATCCTCGATCAGGCCGCCCTTCGCCAAGGCCTTGAAAATGGCGGCGATGGTCAGCACATCGCTGTGCTCTAGCCGATCATTGGCATAGTGCAGGTGATGGGCCAGCTGATGTAAGCGATCCTTCAGCAAAGCGGTCTCGATGATCTCCCCCGCGTCTTCCCCTCTCGTGATACTTCGCCCTAGGGCATTTGCGATCATGCGCAACTGAGGCGTCGTGAAGGCACCGAACCAGTGGCCTCCCCGGCCGAGTCCACGCGCGATGTCCACTACCGCCCGGTGGCACGCCGCCTCTTCCGGCCACTTGCTGAATCCGTTCATCAGCATTCCCAGATACTGTTCCGTAAAATTCGGGAGCCGAGCGGCGCGGTGGCAGAGTTCGTTGGCGATCAGGCGTGCAGCTTGCAGACAGACCTCTGCTGTTGGCCATTTGCTCAAGCCATTGATCAGGACTGCCAACTGCCAGTCATTGAAATGGGAGAGCCCTGCGGCGCCGCGACGGACGAGCTCGCTTGCGACGGCAAATATGGCTTGGCTTGTGTCCTCATCTTCGGGCCACTTGCTGAAACCGTTTACCAGGCTGGCTAATTGCGGCGGGGTAAGATCAGGGAGTCCGCCATCGCTGACGGCGCGGCGGCGCAGTTCAGCAGCGATCAAACCCGTGGCTCGCAGACAGGCATTCTCCTTGGGCCATTTGCTAAAACCATTCACCGCCGCCGTCACGTGCCGGTAAGTAAGTATCGAAAGGTCGTCCGCGCGGCTATAGAACGCCTCGGCAATTGCGACCACGGCTTGGCGAGAATTCAGCTCTCCCATTGGCCGCTTGCCGAAAGCATTGGCCAGGAGTGCCAGGTGCCGTGGAGCAAAACCGACCAGTTTGTCGTCGCGGCTGACGCGCCGGCAGAGTTCGGTTGCGATCAAGTCTGCCGCTTTGAGGCAGTCCTCCGTCTCTGGCCAATCACAGAACGCATTGAGCAGGCTCGTCACTTCCGATGCAGTAAAAGTTGGGAGTAGGTAGGCGCGTGCAATGACCTCCCTGGCGATCGCGATTTTTGCCGAACTAGAATCGACCTCGTCTGCCCACTTGATCAACCCGTTGGCCAGAGTTGCCAGGCCCTGCGAATCAAAATCAGAAAGCCCTTCTTCGCGCGCGGCGATCTCGTTGGCAATCGCGACAGTGACGTCGCGACAGATCGTCTCTTTCGGCCAGTTGCTGAAACCGCTCACCAGAAGCGCAAATGCCTGCGGATCACAGGCAGGCAGCTCTTCTTTGCGCGCGAGGACTTCTTTTGCGATCGCGACCGCAACGTCGCGACATTGTTCCGGCCATTTGCCGAAACCATTCACCAAGTTTGCTAGGCTTCGCAGACCAAAAGCGGGGAACTGGCCCTCACGGTCCGCGCGGGACAGGATCTCATCCGCCATTTTGACGGTAGCTCGGCGACAGGTTTCTTCGGGCCTGCTACTGAAACCGCTTACCAGGTTCTCCAGTAGCTGTGGAGCAAGACTCGAGAGCCGGCTTGCATCGGCGCGAACAACCTCGTCGGCAATCGCAAGGATAGCTTCGTTGCAACGCGTCTCTTCCGGCCATTTGACGAACCCGTTCACGAGGTTCGCCAAGTGCTGCGGAGTAAAATCAGAAAGCCCGTCGGCGCGGCTGGCGCGGCGACAGAGTACGGCGCCGATGACGCTTGCGGCTCGAGCGAGAATGGACTCTTCCGGCCACTTGCTGAAGCCGTTTACCAGGTTCGACAAGTGTTGCGGCCAAAAATCAGAGAGCGAAGCATCGAGTGCGGCGCGGCGGCAGAGTTCGATTCCGATTTCGACCGTAGCCTTGCGGCATGCCGCCTCGTTTGGCCACTTGCTGAACCCGTTCCCCAGGTTCGCCAAGTCCTGCGCAACCAAACCACCGAGCTCGTTGTTTTGCGCGCGGCGAATCACCTCGTCGGCGATCGCGGCTGTGGCTCGGCGGCAGTCGTCCTCTTCCGGCCACTTTCTAAAACCATTCACCAGGTTAGCCAGTGCCTGTGAAGTAAAATCAGGGAGTTGGTCGGCGCGTGCGACGATCTCCCTGGCGATAGCGACAATAGCCCGGCCGCAGCGATCGTCCGGCCACTTGCCGAATCCGTTCACCAGGTTGGATAGTCCCTGCTGATTGAAATCGCATAGACCGTTGTTGCAAGCGGCGCGGCGGCAGATTTCGCCAGCAAGCAGGCCTGCGGCTTGGGCGCAGTGTGGCCGATCCGGCCACTTGCTGAAGCCGTTCGCCAGATTCCCCAGGTTCTGCGGAGTGTATTCAGACAGGCGAGCGCTACAAACCTCTCGGGCGATCGCCGCAGTGGCTTGGCCACAGCTCTCCTCGGCTGGCCATTTAGCGAAGCCGTTGACCAGCAATGCCAGACTTTGACTTTGCAGTTCCTGAAACGCAAAGCTCTCGTCGCAACAGAATTCGGCGATGTTGACGACTGCCTCGCGGCATTCCGCCGCCGTGGGGTGCCGACCGAACGATGATGCGAAGAGAGAAAGGGCGCTGGGATTCATTTGCTTCATAAGCGTCTTGTCAAGACGCGACACCCGGACCGCTAAGGACCGGCAAGCTTGTATGCCGGCCTCACCTCCAGCTTCCCGGCTCACCGCGTTGCATGTCGTGGCGTACCCCCACGAGGAGCGGATATTTTCTTCCAAATGCGCAACAAATCGAGCATCGAAACGGGCAGCCGCGGTTTGCAGAAACTCTGAAAGATCATCCTGCTTCCGCAGCTGCTTGCTGTAACGTACCACTGCACGTGAGAATGGGCCGATGTCGCGAGCGCTGGCGATTTCTCTTAGCGCAGCATTTAGTTCATCCGATCGTCTAGAAGGCCTTTCCGGCATTCCAGCTTGGACTTTCTGCACGGCCGAATTGTCGACGTGCGGCCTTCCTGGTCCGCCACTTAAGTCAGAGACGGATTGGCTATGCGGCACCAGCCCGCCTGCTTGCGAACGTTCGACCGCTCGATCGGCTCGCCGCCGGCCGCCATCCGAATGCGACGGGTCAATTTCCAGATTGGCTGCGTCACCGTGAGTTCGATGGGATCGCCCCGAGCTCTCAGACTGGATTGGCTGCACAGGAACACCGCCGATGCGCCAGCCTCCTGGCCTGCCACCCCGCTCGGACACTGGTTGCGTATTCGCTGAAAGCTCGCCTCTTTGCGAGCTTTCAGCCGGCTGGTGGGCACGCCACCGACCGCAATCAGAACGCGCCAGGCGTGCTTCCCGATTTGCTGCGCCATCATAAGTACATTCCGAACCTTCACGCTGGATTGACTGCGTCGGCGCATTGGAGGTGCTCCACCTTCCTGGTCTGCCACTCCTCTCAGACACGGATTGCGTATCTGGCGCGCGTCTGTCCGCGTGTGAGCTTTCAGCCTCTCGATCGGGGCGCCAGGACTCTTCGCCACGCGCAGGCAAGGGGCCGGCGTCTCGACTTGGTCCGCCACTGTAAGGATCAGAAGGTCGCTTCCTCCCGCCGATTGCGCCCTGCAGCGCAGCCCCGAGGAGTCGATGTGGGCCGGCGGGAGGACCGGCAAGCCGTCCCGCGCCGCTGGCGCGCGGCGCAATGCGAGAGTATGATGCATCTGAATCCTGAGGCTCAGAACGCATCCGCCCCACAACAGAACTGAATGATCGGCCCTCTTCAGCCGGAGCATAAGCCGATCCAGCGCTAGAACCTTCAGCGCTTCGACTTTCGTTGGCACCAAATTCTGAAATGGGCGACTTGCCGCGCTCGTCAATGCGCCTCATAATCCATCTCCAATGTAGCGGAAAATGTGCTGCCTGCCCTCACGAGCGCGATAGCCACGCGCCGGCTCGGCCGCTTGTTTAGGGACGAAGCTATAGAGTGCATCAATCACCGCGCCAAATGCTCTTCGAGAAGTACACACTCAATAATTTCCAAGAAGCAGCGCTTAGCGATGCAGTCCGGTTGACGCCTTCGGTCTTTTTCTAGGACGCGACAGCCCTTTCGCGGCGGCTGCACTCCGCTCGCTTCACGATAGCGCTGGTCACTGGCACGTCGCTTCGGTCGAAGCGGCTGCCATGCCGTCGGCGGATGGCAATTTCGAAAGCTTGTCGAGATGATGCTCGACGCCGGCCTCGCGAAACGACGCAGCTTACCGCAACCGCGCAGCGACCGAGACTCCCGGTGCCTGCCAGTGGGTCCGACGATGCGTACCCACTGGCGGCGCGAACAATTCACTACTGAGCGATGAATTGCCTGGGTCGGTAGCAACCGAAGCGATCGCGGGGTTCCGGGCGGGCGCGATCGGTCACAGTCGGGTTGCGCCTCAGACCCGCGTAAGCTTAACGAACCCTCCTTCGGCCAACTCGGCTTGGTAGGCCCTTCCGTTGAGCTGGATTGTTTTGGGGGTGTTTGCGGTCGGCATGAGATCCTCCTCGCGCAACTTATCCATGAGGGCAGGTGTGGCCCATTGCACTGGTAGCGGCGTTCCGAAGCGCCGCGTCTCCGTGAAGAAGGCTCCGAAGTCCGATATCCCCGCCCGGCCTACCCCAACCACTTGGTCCTCCGCAGGGTTATGAACAAGACGAACGCGATCGGAATCATCCAAACCGGCCGTGTAGCGGTGACCTTGGATTTCATAGGTCATCGTCGGCTGGTCCGCATCCGGCAAGAGACCACGATGGAACAGCCGCTCGACCATTGAGTCAGGAGCGAATTGCGAACCATGGGAAAATCTTTGGGGACCGGCGAATGAGACATCTACCGCTTCTTCAGGCGCGGCAGATGATGATGGTCCGGCCTCATTCATGATCTGACTGAACAAGTCATGATCTTCCTGTGTCCAGACGTGCGACGTCGGTGATCCTGGTGAGCGGGCATTATCGATCGGATTCGGATCCATTCAGCTCTCCTATCTGTTATGGGAACAACGGCCTCTTGAAGAATCTTGCCGGAGAGTGTGCTGGAATTAACCACGAATTCAGACATGTGCGGCTTCGTCATCGAGAGGCCAAGTTCGGATGCTAGAAAACCTGGCTTTCGAGAAGCTGACGAAGTTCGAAGAACGGAGATAAAACCGCGGCCGCATTCGCCACGTCTGACGCGACCATCTCCGAGGTCTCATTCCGCCTGACCTTCGCAATCGGTGCGCGGGTCTGAGTGGTGCATCGCGTTCCACCGGTGGGAGCTGGTTCGGAGGTCTAGGCGATGCGGGCGGACGCCGGGCACAGTCTTGCACCGCATATGTGCATCTGGATCTCAGCCCGCGACCAGTAGTTCTGCCTTACCCCTCGAGCCTACGCTCGGCTCGGGTTGCCAACCCGAATGAACGGGATAGCCCGGCCGGCGCGACAAAGAACAAACGAGAGCGCGGCCTACCTGAAACTCCGGCAAGCGAGAAGCGAACTGTTCACCCGATTGAGGGTGAAGAACGAACAGGTCCCAGCACCTTCTGGGGGCCATGGAGGCCGACGCTGGGACCGTCGTGGCCATATCCGAGGATAGCAAACGGACAGGGTACCTTATTGTGCATCGTCAATGCGATTCGTCAAATCGGCCCAAGGTGCGTATTCTCACGGGATGCCGATCACTCGGAAATCGCGCGAGATTCGCCGGCTTCAGCCGGTCGAACCACTACTCAATCAGCGGTCCGCCTATGCGAGCCGAATGGACATGCTCGCATACTCGCACCAATGTTGGCGCGAATTCCTGATCGAGCTCAAGCAGGATGAGGTGCGCGCGCCGTAGTCCAGCAGCGAGCGCCCCCCGCGCTCCGCCTGCTGCCTTACTTCCACTGATGCAAAGGAGACCATGAATGCCCAACCCACGAAACGGCTGATCGAGCTCGGCCTTAGCGGAATGGCCAAGGTCTTCGAGGAGCAGCGCGGATTACCCGATCTCGAAGTCATGCCGTTCGAAGATCGGATCGGCCTGTTGGTCGACCGCGAAGCCGCCGAACGCGACACCAGGCGGCACACCATGCGCCTCAAGTTCGCCGCGTTGCGCCAGAATGCTTGCGTCGAAGACGTTGATCTGCGTACCCGCATGGCATCGATCTCGCCGTTTTCGCCAAGCTCGTTGAAGGTCGCTGGATCGATCGCCACGAGAACTTGCTCGTCACCGGCGCCACTGGCCTGGGCAATAGTTGGTTAGCCTGTGCCCTCGGCCACAAGGCCTGCCGCGACAATCGCTCCGTCCTCTATCATCACGTCCCGAGGCTGTTCGAAGCCCTCGCGCTTGCTCGCGGGGACGCGCGTACCCTTTACTGCAGCCCCACGGTGCAGAGTCCGACAACACCAATAATGCTTTGGTTCCGTCGACTGGCGCTTGGAGATGTTCCCGCCGTTACGGAGTGCCGATCATCGAGGATGACGCCCTTGGACGCTTGCATCCAGACGCCGCCCACCAATTGCCAAGATCGCGCCTGATGTCGTGCGTACGTCATGAGCGCGACCAAGGGACTCGCGTACGGACTGCAATTGGCATACGTGGTCGGGCATTCGCGAGCTCACTGCGACTCCGCGCGGGCGCCCGTCGAGCGACTCTCGTTCTGGACTGCGGCTCCCCTATTGACCGCTGTCATTGCAAACTAGATGCTTTCGGGCGTTGCGGATTTGATTTCCGCGGCATCCGAGATGCTAGCGGCAGCGACAGCCGAACGGTGATTGTCCTGTGCGCTCCCCCGAGCTGCGGTGCTCAGAGCTGTAAAGAATGGACGACTAATTGCCCTCGGGGCCCGCTTGGTCTAGGCGGACGGAAGATTGAATGCCATCTACGTCATCCAGGATTTCCTGCCTCAGCTTGGGCCCATGGCTTAGTCGCCGGCCCAATGCTGCGACGAAGTTATCATAGCGCGCTCCGGCCTGGGCCCGCGCGGCCTTGGCGGCCGGTTCGGGGAGTGGCGGTGTCGTCGTGAGCCAGAAGCGGATGAAGAGTGCAATCGTCTCAACCGCAATCCCGACATCTCAAGCCGCGCGATCCGGCGATCAATCTGATCGAAGCGATTAGCGATGGCGGCTTCACGTCGTTCATCGGCGTCCGGCGACAGGAAGGACGCAATGGCGGCTTCGGCGATGAGCGACGGCGACTGCTCGCGGCGGGCGGCATAGGCCGACAGCGCCTTCATGACGTCTGGATCGAGATAGACCGACATCTGGGCTTTTTTCTTCGCCGTTTCATGCCTGCCTCACAATCCGAGATCATCGCCAGGATCGAGCGAGGCTTGGCGCGCGACACCCTGCATCACGTCGTTCATGCGCCTCATCCGCGAGGCATCTTCATCGAACTCGTCGGCGAGGTCGGCCGCGAACTCGCTGTCGAGCGGTTCCTTCTTTTCCGCGGTATCGCGATCCAATTCCGGATGCCGCCGCCGATCCGCGGTCTTGGGGTCTTCTTCATCCGTCCACGATGTCGTGTACGCGGTCGCTGAGCGGCGGCGGCTGGTGTCCCCCGGAGCGGCGCGTCGAGCTAGATGCGGCGCTGGAGGCCTATCTGCACGCCGCGGCGAGTGAGCCTGGTCTGCGTCTTTGGACGATCGGGCGCGTTCTCCTCCCTAAGCTCAAGAAGCTGATTGCTGCAGGAGCTCGCTCTGCCGCGTTCCGTTACGCGCTGCTCACGGTACCCGGACGGCAAGATCAAAGAAATTGAGCGCACTGTCGAAATCTCTCCGCGAGATGGCTATGTTCACATTGAGAAATTGATGGGCAAAGAGCTAAACGCGTTTGACGCGTTCTTCGGCAAGGTGATGGATGCACTGATTCAGCTGAATTTTAAGGCCGCAGCGATTGATTCCCATCAAGTGTAGCGCAGGTCCTTTCATGCAAATATCTGGTCTCGACCCTTACATAACTCCCAGGCCGTAAGAATTTTGTCGGCCAACGGTTATTGCTATGTTGCCGTGATGCTGGGACACTTCGCCATGGCGTTCGCCTTTGCCTTGATGGTTACGTCGCCATAACCCTCCGAGACCTTGCGCGGCGCGTGCCCCTGAATGGCATCCAGAACGCGCGGCTCAACGCACCTGGCCACTGTCTTGAACCGCGCCGTGGCTTGGATCAACGTTCGTGTCCTTCACCACCTCATCACTGACGTTATTTCGCAGCTTCTTCACCGCGTCGCGGATGCCCAACTTCCCGACCATGGGCGCAATGAACAGATAGCCGTCCTTGGGCTCTAGATGATCTCTGGAAAGGCTATGGATCAGTTGCCGATACAAAACCACATTCTCAAAAACTCGTTCGCATTGAACACAGCTTTCCGCGTGCGCCGCCGCCGGATGCACCAATTCCTGAGCGGCAGCGGTTCGTAATTTTTGCGCACTCTTTCCTCCGAATGTGAGCTAGTTCATATTCTCGCTCTCTAGCGAGCACTAGCTTTGCTGGCATTAAGTCGGACGCGCTTCTTCCGGAGGGAAGATATGAGTACGTGCGGACGGACTATATCCAGCATCCAGAATGCGAACCACATCATACTAATAGTTGCAACGGTTGCGTCGCTTTGCACCGGACCAGCATTTGCGCAATCCCAAACAGCCTCCCAGATCCGAAAGCAACAAGAAGCCCTGATTTGGACGACCGACTACGAAGGTCTTGTTGACGGAAAGATCGGTGAAGGCACGCTTGCGGCTATCAAGAAATTCCAAGCTCGCATCGGACATCCTGTAACGGGCCAATTGACTTCACTGGAAGAAGGCCAACTTCTGCAGGAGGGGCGGGCTCGTCGTACTCAAGCGGGGTTTAGGCAGTTTACAGACAATGAAGCAGGGGTATCAGTCGGTATTCCCTTGGGCTTGGTGCAGGGACCAACAGAGACGAAATGGGGCAATCACTGGTACAGCAAGAAAAATGGACTCGTTGTTGAGACCCTGCGGTTCGGGACTGAAGTGTCGCTTAAAGACCTTTTCGACAGACTCCTCAAAATCAATGACAGGAAAGTCGCATATCAACGCTTTGTTGAAAACACTTGGTTCGTGATTGCTGCATTTGAGGGGAAAGCCGCTGTCTATGTCCGCGCCGATGTCGTAACGCCACCCAACCAGCCATCAGAGATACGCGGATTTTCAGTTTGGATGAGTAAGGATCGGCCCGCCGAGTACCAAGCAATACCTCCAGCGATGCTCTCTAGCTTTCGATCCAACACTGACCGAAAGAATGACGCCTCGTCGAATGAAACGGTTGGCAGGGCCCCACCTACCGTTGTGAATCCGCCTCCTGTTGTAATTCAGACGAGCAAATCCGCGGTCAGCGTTTTGGATTGCTATAAGGGACTTGGAGATTGTCCGGCTGCTATGACCCCCGCTTCGGTTGCTGCGTTTAAGTAATTGGGCCTCAGCATTAAGGGATGCTGTCATGTGTGTTGCATGCTCGCGACGCGCCTTGATCGTCGGGTCGATTTCGATTCTGATGTCAAGTCAAACCGCTTCCTATGCGATCGACAGCACTCGCGTTGCTTGCATTTCTCGAAGTCCTCCGTCCGATTACAATGACATGAAATCCAAATCGGGTGATCCGGCCTTTGATAGAGCGCTGATAGCAGAATTGAAGCGCATCATCACAGTGATTCCGGTCGACCCTGGATTCAAGTTTGTCAACGCCAAGAACGCAGGAGCTACGCCTGAGACTATCGTCAATGGAACAAAGGGGACTGTTTTGATCGGACTCAGGTTGGTTAATGAGCTTCTCAAGCCGAGCCGAGGAGGAATTACGGTTGCCTGTGTGTTAGCGCACGAGTGCGGTCACATCTTCCAATTCTTCTCGGCTGATCAATATTATGAACGTTTGAGCGGTCCAACGGAGCGTTTGCGCGAGCTTCATGCAGACGTCCTCGCCGGATACTATTTGGCTAAAAAAATGGGATCCGATCCCGGCGCTATGCGCGATGTACTGAGGGCATTCATTGCCTTAGGCGCTTACGAGAACGCGTCACCGGATGATCATGGATCTCCGGGGCAACGATGTGCGGCATTGGATAAGGGATATACGTTGTCATTAGGTGGGCAAACGTTCGAGGCTTCAGCGCGAGAGGGAGCATCCTATGTCCGAGGACTATAGAAAGAATTCAGCCCAGCTCCTTTTAGCCATGGGAATGTGGAGTTGCCTGATTTCGCCAGGTGCCTGCGAGGAATCTATACCTCCTCCACCTATACTCCAGAATCCGCCGAGTTCAGGGGCTACTCTCGCGGGATTCTTTTCGTCGAAGACGCCTTACGAGTTTTGGCTGACTTGCTTGATCGGTATTCTAGGCCTAGCGATTATCTGCGCACTTATCTTTACACTACGGAAAGTCACCAATGCTCGGCCTGACGATATTGCCCGCCCGGTAATTATTCTTACCGTTATTACCGGGACTCTCATCTTGGTGACTGTCGGCTACAGCAACGAACAGATTGCACCCGCTTTTGGACTATTCGGAACGATCATCGGGTACATGCTTGGCCGTTTTGCCCAATCTGCGGCTGCTACTGCCCCAAGTGATTCTCAACAAAGCACTGCTCCCCAATCGTCGGGAAGGCGTCCGAATACCGAAGAAGTTAGGAGCGCAGCATGAATGTCGGCGCGAGCATTCCGGTCTACTTTCTGGTCGCAATAGGACTAGTGACGCATGCCGCCGCTGGGGATGCTGCAACGCCGAGGGCGCCGATCGGTCCTCGGGAAGGAGGAATAGCTCAGATAGCTCCTCCGTCTCTTATTTTGAACTCGCCACCTAAACCTGGTGATATTCGCATCAGGAATCCCGGTCCTTACACGCTAGTGTTTTCTTACTGGAACGGGCAGTCTGCATGGCAAACTCTATCGATTGAGCCTAAGCAGTCGATAGACTTTTCGTGTGCAAAATGCGGTGAGACGGTTTCAGTCTCATACCACGACGGAAAGGAAAATAAGACGATCAAGGCAACAACTGGCCGTACGTACCTATTTTGGCCTGGACAGGCGAATGCCTGGGTTCTGGTTTTAGCGTCTTCCGCGTCCGAGTAGCTGGGTCCGGGCCGAGTTCCCTGCTCTCGTTTCAGTCTGTGCGTAGCCGATGCGCTAAATTACCTATTCGTATACTGTTGCCGCCGAGCCGATGGCTCATCCAAGGGCGTGCCGATATCCAGCTGCTGCGCGGCTCGCAGTGCCCCCTCGTTCTTGCCTTGCGCGGGCTCCCTTTGCGTCGCCGGGACCTCTGCCCGAAATCCATCAGATCGCGACCTGTGGGGTGCTCTGGCGGAGTCCAGGGAGTGGGTGCCGCCCATCCCAGAGCTGGATAGGTGGACTCTGCTCCGTCTTGTTGTAGGGGTGCCTCCACTCCAGGAAGGGAGGCCGATAGGAATGGTCCGCGGGCGCATTCAACGTAAGCAGACCAATACGTTTCAAATCTCGATGCAAGGGCACATGGCGGATTGAAGAGACATTCTTGGTTGACCTTCCGCCCGTCCTGTCAATGTCGAAAAACCAATGCTTGGTGTCTTCATCCTGACGAAGGTCGCAGATGCGCAATTGAGCGATTTCGTCTAAACGCATTCCAGAAAGTAGGCCAATGAGCGGACCAGAAGGCCGCCTCTGCACCACCTCGAATACACCGGCGAGCAAAAAATCGCATTGAGGTCGGACTTGTCGAAGTGCTTGCGGGCGGTCTCATGGTGATCGACAGAAACCGTATGGCCTTTCCCACCGACCTGGTCGATCCTGTCGGAAAGGGTGAGCTCGGGGCCGATGTTGTGCAACAGGTCAACGGGTCGATCGGCCAAGCCGTTGGCATCATTCTTTGGGAGTCGAACGCACTAAAGCATGGAGCGATGGTTGGCTCGCAAAGCTGCGTGACGATCAGCGGCGTTGTGGGGCCGACGTTGCTCTCATTATCTCGCAGGCGCTTCCAAAGCATATCGAGCACTTCGATTTGGTAGACGGAGTGTGGGTCGCGCATCCGCGCTACGCCCTGCCCGTTGCTGTCGCTCTCCGCCAGACCCTAATCGAAGTAGCGGATCACGCCTGGCGCAACAGGGACAGAATACCAAGATGGAGCAGGTTTACCAGTATCTGACCGGGATCAAATTCCGACAACGGGTGGAAGCTGTTGTCGAGAAGTTCAACGACATGCGTGAGGACCTCGACAAAGAGCGCAAGTTCATGAGCCGCCTGTGGGCTAAGCGCGAGACCCAGATCCAATCCGTGATTGAATCTACCGTCGGGATGGTTGGTGATCTCCAAGCGATCGCCGGCAAAGCCATGCCGGAGATCTCGAGTCTCGATATCCCCTTGCTGGAAAACTCGACCGAGTTCGAACGGAAGGCCGGGTGATCGGCCGAGCCACAGAAGCTTCAGGGTGATCCTGCGTTGGGCCGCTCGCGAAGAGCCTCGCCATTAGTCTCCGGGGCGTCGTCAGGGAGCCGCTGCCTAGGTGTTCGAGCGCCTTGGCAGGGTGCTAAAGCTCGGCATCGCCGCGTTTCCCGCCGAACCTAGCAAGGTCGAGGACGCCGACGCCTACATCGCAGCCGTCAACGAGCGCTACACCTCCGACGCCTACCACTCCCTCTCGATCGAAGGCTATTCAGTAAGCGAAGAGCTCATCGAGCGGGTCAAATCCGGTCAGTGGAGCCCGGAAACGAACGAAAACGATAAGAAGCAAACCGGTGCAATGGCCGCGAAGGGCTACCAACTGGCTTTCGCCGAAGTGGTGAAGTCAGTGAGGAGCGTGCTCGACGGGGCAGATGCAGCGACAGTAGCAGAAGAGGACCATCTCAAGTGGTTTCGCTCCATGTTCGAACCGTCTGTCGCCGCGGGCCTGCTTAAGCCGGAGCGTCTTGCCGGCTATCGACAACATCTCCTGTTCATTACGAATTCCGGGCACGCTCCAACGGCCTGGGAGTCACTACCGGACGCCAAGGAAACGTTTTCGAATGCCTGCACGCCGAGAAGGATCCTCGTGTGAGAGCCGTCCTCGGCCATTTCCTATTCACCTTCATCCATCCGTTGCCGGACGGCAACGGCCGCTCGGGCCGCTTCCTCATGAATGTAAATGCTTGCCGAAGGTGGGTATCCATGGACCATCTTGCCGGTCGATAGACGAACTGAGTATATGCAGGCTTTGGAGGTTGCGAGTGTGAAAGGCGATATCACGCCGTTCGCGGCGTTCGTCGCCGATTGCGCCGTCTGGAACCTCCGCCTCCCAGGAGATTGCGGCCAGGCGAGGTGCAGGCCGAAGTCACCGAAGTCGGCGCCGGTCCCCGCCCTTCTCCTTGAAGATCGTGGGCGGCAAGGACGGGCTTCTCGCCCGCGCGATAGTGAGGAAGACGGTGGCTAGGTGTCGCGCGATCGGCATTCCGTGGTGCCGATCACTCAGATGCCATGATGCCGATTGCGATCGCGCCCATCGACAGCACGTGACTCCGGCGCGCAACCGAATGCCAATGTCCGTCTGCTGGTCATGACGAGACTCTCTCGCTGATTAGTGCGTCGGGCTCGTGAGAGACCCGTATGTCCTGCGGACAAGAGATCGACGTCACGGGTATCTTCCGCATTCGAGCAAGCCACCGAGTTTGCCTAAACCCGAATGCGACGACGCGTCATCCACTAAGGATTCGCGCGCCCCATCGGGGAATCCAGCTGGAGAATTTGGATCGAGAGCGCTCCGTCGCGAGAACATTGAATCCTTGGCGGTCCTCGCGACTAGAGCTCGCTTGGGCTACGCCAACACTGCAAGGATTCAACTACGCGCACGGCCTTCGGCTCTACGCATTTGCTACGGGTCCAAAGCGACGAAAATCACTAGACCTCGGTCGCCATCTAAAATATCGATATTTAATGGCTATTTGGTAGCGGGGGGCCGTTTTGACGGCCCACCCCCGGAAAAGCCCCTCCGGTTTGAGATTGTCCGGCTCGCTGCCTGAGGGGAGCCGGACTGCGGGAAGCAAATGAAACATCGCAAGCGCTGTTGACGCTCGGGACGCCCTCGGGGGGCGGCCTCGGCCGGCGGGGCCGCCCGACTGCCCTTTCGAAGACCGTCGGCGCCGGAAGCGGGGGACATCTCTGACATCCTACTCCGCGGCCGACACGTCGCTTCGACAGCGAAGCCCCCGCGAGTGCGTCCAAGCGGCTTCCGCGAGCTAAATTTACCCTGGAGGCCGCCGCCCAGGACTGCCGACATTTTTTTCTACCGTTTTCAATATCTTAATCAGGGTCTACGATGCTTCGACCGGCAGGTTTCGCGGGGGCAGTGGCTAGCTGGAACGCTGGCCAGCACCCCGTTGTTCACAAGGAAGCGTCCTTCGTAGCAGTGTCATCGCGCCCAAATATTCGTATAGGTTGTCCTGTTATGGCCAAGAGCGACCTCCTCATCTCCCTAGTGCGCGCCGGCGTTGCCGGCGATAAACCTATGCTGCGCTCGACGGTAGAAGCGATCGTGGCTGACGAGCGCGCGAAGAGCCATCACGCCTACGCCGACCGGCTCGAACGCGCGTTGCAAACCGTCGCTGTCACGCCGCCCAGCTTGGTCACCTCGCAACGCGCTGCAAACTTCGCGGGGCGCGATACAATTCTTGAAGTAACGCCACGTATCTCCCTCGACGATCTAGTCCTGCCCCTACCAGCACGGACTGAGGGGCTTCAGCTAATC
Source organism: Bradyrhizobium zhanjiangense (assembly GCF_004114935.1). Taxonomy (NCBI): domain Bacteria; kingdom Pseudomonadati; phylum Pseudomonadota; class Alphaproteobacteria; order Hyphomicrobiales; family Nitrobacteraceae; genus Bradyrhizobium; species Bradyrhizobium zhanjiangense. The sequence goes on along the minus strand of NZ_CP022221.1, from coordinate 2,284,497 downwards.
GAAGAACATCTGCGCGCTGATGTGCTTCGAGCGAGCGGGTATGAGCCACGGCATCGAATTCTCTTGTCCGGCCCGCCCGGCAACGGCAAGACATCTTTCGCTGAGGCCATAGCTGATGGCTTAGCGTTGCCTTTTTTTGTCGTTCGCTACGACGCGTTGGTGGGAAGCTATCTCGGTGAAACGAACGCGCGCCTTCGCGCGCTCTTTGACTACGCCCGCACCCAGCCTTGCGTTCTATTCTTTGATGAGTTTGACGCCATCGGGAAAGAACGCGGCGACGATCACGAAACTGGTGAGATAAAGCGAGTTGTCTCGTTCTTGCTGATGCAGATCGACAAGCTGCCGAGTTATGTTGTGACGATCGCGGCAACCAATCATGCCGAGCTGCTTGATCGAGCGGTCTGGCGGCGTTTCCAGCTGAAGCTATCGTTGCCCGCACCTCAGGCTGCGGAAATTGCACATTTCATCGACCGAATTTTTGTTGGCTGGCCGGATCGGCCATCCGTAACGGCTCAAGAATTGGCAAGAAGGATCGAAGCGACATCTTACGCTGAGGTTTTAGACTTCTGTCAGAATGTACGGCGCCGCCAAATTCTTGGTCTCGGTGAGGTTTCCATCAATTCGGCAATTGCGGCTGAACTCGAAAATTGGTCAGCCCGAGTAAAACCAGAGAATATTTATGGCGGGCGATCCGACCAAACCACTGTTGCGACTGGAGCCGAGCAAGCAAACGCCAAGGCCGACCGGTCGTCAGCGAAACATCCCAAGGCCGACTAAGTTTTCCCCTGCTGCACAAAACGCTACGTTCGGGCCACGTTTTCGGCGGCTGGACGAAGCATTGCGTCGTGACCCCTCCGGACTGACCCTACGCGCCGACCAGTCCGCACTTGCGCCAGAGCGATTGCTTGTCTTTGAAGTACGCGGCGCCGTGGGCACCTTCGCCAATGCGATCAAGAAGGTTCCGGGGCTTGAGCTGATCGACGAGGAAGAGCTTGAGGGCGATGACCAAGATACGGCCCCCGAGGCTTATCTCTTGGTGCCGGACGCGGCCGCTCTACAGAACATTCTGACGCTTTGGAAGCGCTGGACGGCCGGGCAGGAGCTGGCCAGTGGGTTTACGCCGTGGCGCGATGTGTTCGCCACGCTGCGCGAGATAAGGACATGGGGCCCAAGCGACCGTGTCCACGAAGAAGACAGGGAAATCCTCGAAGAGGAAATCGAGTTGATGAGAGATGATGAATTACTCATCATCGAAATCGAACTCGTATTTCGATCGTCTGACGAGCATGCGGCTGCGGCCGAACTAAAGGTCGTCGAGGCGATTGCGGCGCTAGGCGGCGCACTGATTTCCAAAAGCCGGATTGCAGATATTGCCTATCACGCACTTTTAGCGCGATTGCCGGTACCTGCAGTTCGACAGATCGTGGAACGCTCTGATCAAGGCATCAGCGGCCTGGATGCCGTGATGCACATTCGTCCTCAGAGCGTCGCTCCACCGGAAAAGTCGGAAGATGCTGTGCAACCGCCAAGAGAACAAGAGATCCCGCCGGCCAATGGCGAGCCAATCTTAGCGATACTCGACGGCGTACCTGTCTCTCAGCATCCTCTCCTTCGCGATCGATTGAATATCGACGATCTGTTCGGACTTGAGCCCTCCGCTCTCGTGGCTGAAAGAATTCACGGCACGGCGATGGCGTCACTGATCGCGCATGGAGACCGGAACCTCTCCGAGTTGCCCTTGCCCCGCCGCATTCACTTTGTGCCTGTACTAGGTTCAAATGATCAATTTCCCAGAGATCGATTGGTTGTCGACTTAATCTACCGAGCCGTTACGAGCATGCGTCGCGACAACGATCCGACGGCCCCGTCAGTTCTGATCATCAATCTCTCCCTCGGCAACATCAGAAAGACGTTCCAAGGCAGGCTATCGGCTTGGGCGCGACTAATTGACCGGCTTGCCCACAAGTATGGGATTTTGTTCTGTGTCAGTGCGGGCAATCACGCCCAGCAATTTGATGTTCCGCCCTACTCAACGATGATGGAGTACGAGGCCACAGTTCAGCCGGAGCGTGGGACCCAAACGCTTACCGCGCTTTCGCAGTTGATAGGATATCGACGCCTCCTTTCGCCGTCCGAGACAGTCAACGGAATAACAGTGGGCTCGGCAAACATCGATGCAGTTAGCGCCGCCGAGCGTCGCGGCGCGATCGGACGAGTTGATCCGTTTCAGTTGATGGTCACCGCCAACCCATCCAGTGCCCTAGGGCCGGGCTTTGCGAATAGCGTGAAGCCAGACATCCTTATGCCGGGTGCACGCGAGCACTTGACGATGGTCGCGAGCGGGACAGCACTTGCGGTGAGGCCGACAGGAGGGGCCCGCCCGCATGGCTTGAAAGTCGCAGCACCGCCGCGCGACGGAACCAGCAATTGGGAACACTACACTTGCGGCACGAGCGCCGCATCGGCCTTGGGGTCACGAACGGCACATAGAATTCACGATGCGTTGGAGGCCACATACGGCGAGACGTTCATCTCCCTGCCACACGCTCACCGCGCCGTCATTCTAAAGGCGTTGCTTGTCCACACTGCGGCTTGGCCGCTGGACAGCGCAGAACTCATAAAGAGCGTCTTAGGTCCTGCCGACCCAAGACAGCACGTGCGGCAGAAGGATAACATACGACGCTTCTTAGGCTATGGGATTGTCAACGCCGAAGATGCAGTCTATTGCGCCGCCGATCGGGCGACATTCTGGGCTGTGGGAACGCTAGGGGCCGAGCAAAGGCGGTCGGTCGCCGTTCCGCTGCCCGCCTGCATGAGCGGACAGGCCCTGCCTCATTCTGTTCGGGCAACGCTTGGTTGGTTCACGCCCGTTCTACCGGGACGACAGTCGTATCGCGCGGTCAAGCTCTCGCTTATAGCTCCTGATGAGCTTGGTGGATTTCGCGTTCTGCCCAGCAAGAGCCAGCCTGACATCAATCAGGCCAGCAAGGGCACGGTGTTTTCTCGGCATTGGGACGGCGATAGAGCGCCAGCGTTGGCCACAAATTCTGCCATCGAGTTCGTCGTTCAACGGGAGCCTGATCGTGGAACGAAGATCGATGAACTAGTGCCCTTCGGACTAGCAGTGACGATCGCGATGCCCGGCATCGTCGAAATTTACGATCAAGCCCGAGCGCGCATTGCGCCTGCCGTACCGGTTCGTGCCCGCTAGATTATGCGCCACCTCAACTCTTCTTACCTAACGGTACTGTTTGCGCTAGCGCTTATCCCTCGAAGTTGGGCCGGCGAGCATTCAACCGAGACGCCGGAGTGCAAAGAGATAACAGCCCGGATCATCGAGCGAACGAACACGCATTTTGATCATTTCTCTCCTTCCGGCGGCAGCGTCTTCTTCAAGCGGCCGGACATGGTCCTGATCTGCGATCCTAAGTTCGTCACCTACATCTCGCTGAGCTGGGACGCGAGCAGCTTTCCTTCGAACCAATGGTTCGTGTTGGCCGCGGCGGCTGGCAGCGCGGTCACCGGTGTCGACCGAAAAGAACTTGAAGCCGCCGCTCGCCGGTGCCACCGCGTAGCGCTTAAGGAGACCGATGAACAAGCTGGCATCGTTCTTCCCAAGGCAACGGTTGGGTGTCAGGCATTCGCCAAAAACGGCGGAGGCGTCGTCGTAGATATTGGAATACCTGTGCGAAAGAACTGATATGAGAAGCTGTCATTCTATCGCGGGCGGCCGCCAAATCACGGTCGCTTCGATGTTGCGGCTACTACCTTTGGCATCATTTGAGTGCTCACAGCGGCTCAGGGGGATACATGATCGACAGGGAGCAACTGATCCGTACGGCATGGCTCGAACGGGGAAAGGCCCAGTGGGATCGGTCAGATAAAAGGAGGCCAATTTCTCTCTCGGCGACTGCCGAAACGCGGCCAGTCCAGCTCGGCGAAGTATCACCCGAATACGATGAACTCATCTTCAATTTGATGTGGACGGAATTTGAGGGCCGGCCCGCGCGCTGGATAGTCTGCGAGGGTGTTGTGGTCGAGGCTGTTTCGGGGCCTATGCCTCCGGAAGGAAGGGTGCCGAATTCCGACGATCGGCCTAGACACATAGCACCGTTATCCGGCGGCAGAACCGACAAAGCACAATCTGACCATTCTGGCTCTCCGCAGTTAACTATCTTCTCCGACAGCGACGGGGTTACTAATTGGCTGAAACAGCGGCCGATCGACATCGCCATTGTCTTCGTGAGCCGAGCGGCGTTGCGTATCTTTCCCGTGATGATCGAACTAGTCGGGCCACACAGATACCTCGAAAGCGACTATCTAGTTCGGGTTTTCCGCGCACTCGCAGCAGCACGGACGGTATCCGCCTATCCAAACCAGCAGGGTCGATTGTCACGTGACGCTCGCGCCGCCCTTAGTGGACTTGGTGATCTTAGGGCCCCTGCCCCGGTTCGGGCAGCCGCTTACGCGGCAGCCGCGGCAACCCATGAACCAAGCGTGGTGGAACATGCAATAGTAGCGGCTCGATATGCAATCAACGCGGTGGAAGCCGAGTACCCAAAAAACGAGCTGCTCAACGCGCTCACGGTAGATGCGGGCTTGTTTGGCGAAAGATTTAGCGCGGTTACTGTTGCGACCTCAAAGCTCTGGCCAGGTGAAATCCCTGTTTCAATTGCAGAGGGCTGGCGACAGCTGAAGCAGGAACTCCTCAAGCGAAACGAGGGCTGGGACGCGTGGACCGTTTGGTATGATGAACTTCTCGCTGGAGCGCCCCTCAACGCCGACCTTGAACTCATTCGCGCTGGCTTGCCTGAGGATGTATGGAATGCTGGCGCCAAGGCGGTTAACTTCGCCCTGCAACACTCGCCCTTCGACGTACGCTCAGAAGAGGTAAGCAACTCGCTGGAGCGATTACCTTCGCCCGACGCGATCCCGCCTCAAGCGAACATAGCAACCCAGTTTGCAATCAATCAAGACGGAAACCTAGATTTAGCTGATGATCCGCCAGCCGCCACAACTATGCAGGCCGAGCTGTACGTTGAAGTGAGAGACAAGGCGATTGCCTTCTTAGCACTCGGACACAATCAGATTGCCGATATGGTTGATCCGGTTGCACGCTTCTTGGAAGCAGCGCCGGCGGCGATGGCGGCCGTATCGATTACTCGGTTGTGGTCCAGAGGAAACTCGCTTCGACGGCGCCTCAAAGCTCACGACGTGGCGATTTCCGCCAATGATCCCGCAGACCCAGCAATTCTTACGCACCAAACTGCGGAGGCGCTTCGCGACTAGGTCGAATGCTATAATGTGTTTATTGTCGGTGACGCCAAGGGACGAGAGCTTGATTTGGCTCGCCTGGGTCCCCAAGACCGAGACCCCGCGAAGGCGATTATTGAAGCCTCTATACCAGTTGTCGACGCACTTAGCGATGAAGGAAGCCCCGCAACGCCCGCGGCCGTTGAGGCGTTCAAAGAACAGCTCAACGCGGCGCTAAGCGCAACGCCCGGCATCGATGGAGATCAAGCGATCGATCTGGCCCGCAAGACATCGGGAAACGCCGTCATCACCTTGGTGCGATCAGCATACGATCGCATAAGATCAGAGCCTGGCTTTGCGTGGAAAGAATACCGAGCTGGCGTCTATCGGGCTGTTGGTACTGCTACAGTTGCTGTATCCAGCGTCCCCATCGTTCAGTTCATCGCACAGAACGCCGAAGCGATTAAGACTTTCGTGGAACAAATGTTTCACAATCCAACCTTAATCCAGATTGTCGATATTATCGCCAAACTGGCATCGCACTTGTAGCCGCGATGCGGCAGCCAATAGGATGGTAAGCGAGAACGACTTTGATGAGCGTCGCAGCGACCACAAGATACAGCTTTACCGCCCAGTTCCTATGTGGGGCCGCGATCCTAGCCCGCCGTGCATATGGAGTAGAACGGCCATACGAGACGAACGAGCAGGCCGACGCTTCCATCTCCGAAGCGGATCGCTCTGAATATGTCGCATGCGTTGTAGGAGCTGTCACGCAAGCGGCGGCAGCGCTTGAGGCCGAAATCTCCGAAGTCGCAGTTCACGGTCCCGGGCACCACTTGGGCTCGAATGGACTTGATGCGTCTGCCCGCGATTTTCTGTTCCCGTTAGCCGAGACAATCGACGCCCACCAAACACTTCGCAGATACGATCTTGTCCTTCATCTTATTCGAAAACCCGCGTTAGACAAGGGTGCGCAGCACCTACCAAGATGCGGCGCTGCTTGTTAGGCTGCGGAACGAACTCATCCACTATAAATCCAAGTAGGGCGATGAGATGGATGCAGAGAGGCTGTTTTCCGCGCTAGAGAACTCAGCTTCGATAAGCCGATATTCATGTCTCAGCACGCAAATTTCTTTCCACATCGATTCCTGAGCGCTTCGCTCGCGAGCTGGTCCGTGACCACCAGCGTCAAGTTCATTGATGCATTCTATCATCGCCTTTCGATCGCTAGCCCTCTTGACGCGCACTCATCGCATTTGACCGTCACGCCAACGCGGCGGAAAAAGCTCAATTCGTTCTGAGTGGTCTCTGATTGGCCTCATTGCGGCGTGGATCAAAGTCAAAGAGGCACGGCCGGCATCTATGCATCGCTTGTCGAACAGCCGGCACAAAGAAGGATCGTTGGCTCGCGCGCAACTCTTAGCGTTCTTGAGAGCGTTAGCTGTGTTGCATGCCGACGTTGCAGCGGGTGCTGAAAACCGGTCGCGCCAGCGTGATCGATGGCGACACGATCGAAATCCACGGCACGCGCATCCGATTGTGGGGCATCGATATCTCAATTGCGACCGTTGTTACGCGGTCGCGTATCGTCATCGCAATCGTCCAGGTCGGCCTGCTCAGCTTCGGTCGGCGGCCTAGTATTGCGCGCAGAAAACACCCGCCCTATCACTTCGACGCAATCTTTTCCTGTGCGCGGAGCGTGTGCGAACTGCCGCACATGCTCGGTTTTCCAATAAATCAAGGCAGCGCAGACCACGAAAAATGCCACAGCTAAAAGGTTTGCTTGCGTATTCGCAGACATCAATTCCCCCATTCCCGTACTCGCCATTTATCACACGGACCACGGTCCGGGCGAGATCGTTTATGACACGCGGTCGTGGTCGAGTAGCTCAGCCATTCGGCTTTTGCCCTCACAGATCCGGGCGGGCGGCTTTCCCGCACCCGGCTCTTCCCGAGGGTAACCCGCGTCATATCCGCGCCTGCGCCCATGTGCGAGTGATGCGTGGAGTTGGCAGGCGGAAGCGTGCCGTCAGGGTCTCGAACTCCGGCCAGCCCATGCGCCGACTTTTCTGGCTACGCCGTCTCAGACAACGCAGCCAGGTCCGACGCACTTCGCGGTAGAAGCCGTTGAGCGCTGGATAATTGTGCGGCCTGCCATAATAGCCATAGTGCCCGCGCAGAACGGCGGCGAACCACTCGTGCTGCGTTGCCAGTGGCGCGTGCATGAGCCGCCAGGCCTCCTGGCGCAACGCCGTCAGCTTGCGCGTCAGGCGTTTCCCTTCCGTCTTGTGCTTCACGATGAACCGGCCATCTCGGGTCCGCCCGCAGTAGTGGACAAAGCCGAGGAAGGCGAAGGTCTCTGGCCGCCGCTCGCCCCGCCGCTGACGCGAGAGGGCCGCGAACCGGCCAAACTCGATCAGCCGCGTCTTGTCCTCATGGAGCCTCAGGCCGAAGCCGGCCAGCCGCGCCTTGAGGGCCAAGAGCATTTCCCGCGCATCTGCCTTGTTCTCGAAGCCCATGACGAAGTCGTCCGCGTAGCGCACGATCACGATACGACCGCGTGCGCAGCGACGACGCCATTTCTGGGTCCAGAGATCGAGGATGTAGTGCAGGAAGATGTTGGCAAGGAGCGGGCTAATGCCCGCCCCTTGCGGTGTGCCCCTGTCCGTCTCTTGCTTCTCGCCGCTCTCAAGAACGCCGGCTCGCAGCCACAGCCCTATGAGCTGCAAGATGCGAGGATCGGCGATCCTGTGCGCCAGCATCCGCAACAGCCACTCGTGGTCGACCGAGTCGAAGAAGCTGCGTATGTCGGCATCGAGCACCCAGTTCACGTGCTGGCTCATGATCGCTGTATGCAGAGCATCAAGCGCCATATGAGGATTCCGCCCCGGCCGGAAGCCGTAGGAGAATCCGAGGAAGTCGGCCTCGTAGACGGCGCTCAGCACCTCGGCCACCGCGCTTTGGACAATCTTGTCCTCTAGCGCCGGCACGCCGAGAGGCCGCTTACCGCCGTCGGCTTTGGGGATGTAGACACGCCGCACCGGCTGTGGCCGGTAGCGACCGGTGTGGACCCGTGAGCAGAGGTCGCGGAGGTTATCCGTCAGCCTCTCTTCGTACTTCGCCACCGTCACCCCATCGACCCCCGCGCTGGCCTGCCGCTTTTGTCGTCGAAACGCCCGAAGAAGAGCGTCTTCGTCGACATGGTGCAGCAGGGCCGTGAACCGGGTTTGGGCAGCTTGCTTGGCTGCCGCGTTCACCCGCTTGAGGTTCGGCGGCAAGGTAACCCGGCTCTGTGTCCGTACCCTGGCCTCCTCGCGCAGGCTCCCCTCGGGCTGGTCCCTTCCCTCCATGCGTCTCGTTACCTTCGACGACTTCACAGGTAGTATGGACCAGTCCGACTCCCGACCTCAGCTCGGACAACGGCTCTGGCAGTGCCTTGCCGCTGTCCCCCGCTGGAGACCAATCCAGCGGACCCGGTCGGGCCTCTCATGTTCCGATGATTACCTTCCATGCGTGATGCGGCCATCGACCCCGACGGAGCGGCATCGTCTCGCATATCGACGATGCTCATGCAGCCTTCGTGCTTAGGGAACACACTCGGCCTCCGCGAACATCCACCTTTCGAGGCTCATTCCCGCACCCCGCATGACTCCTGTCTACACTTCGGACCCCGCGTTGCCGCGACGCCCGCAAGACTCGGTCCCGGCTTGCCTGCTAGGGCTTTGACCGGATGGGACTTGCACCCACAAGCATTCATCAGCTTGGCATGACGTACTCCCAGGTGATGGTGTAGCTGGTTAGCGAAGCCGCTCGCGACGCGCGCCCCACATAGCGCCGTAGCGAGCGAGCGGCTTTGCGGGTGGTCACCGATGATTCGTCGGTAAGGTTTGGGTTGCGACACCAACCTGATTCGAGGAACCACCGATGACCGACGACATGATGAACCTGCGCGCGCTCGTGGAGAAGACCCCTGATGCCGATCTGTTGCGCGAGATGATCGGCTTTGCCGCCCATCGATTGATGGAGCTGGAAGTCGAAGGCCTGACAGGAGCGGCTTACGGGGAGAAGAGCCAGGAACGCCTGGCTCAGCGCAACGGCTACCGCGATCGGAGCTGGGAGACGCGTGCTGGCACCGTCGAGCTGCGCATTCCCAAGCTGCGCAAAGGCTCCTACTTCCCGGGCTTCCTCGAACCGCGGCGGATGGCCGAGAAGGCGCTCACCGCCGTGGTGCAGGAGGCTTATGTGCAGGGCGTCTCCACCCGTTCCGTCGACGATCTGGTGCAGGCGATGGGCATGAGCGGCATCTCCAAGAGTCAGGTGTCGCGGCTGTGCAGTGAGATCGACGACAAGGTGAAGGCCTTCCTCAATCGCCCGATCGAGGGCGATTGGCCCTATCTGTGGATCGACGCCACCTACGTGAAGGTGCGCCAGAACGGGCGGATCGTCTCGGTCGCAGTGATCATCGCAGTCGGGGTCAACAGTGACGGCCGGCGCGAGGTGCTCGGCATGGATATTGGTCCCTCCGAAGCCGAGACGTTCTGGACCGCGTTCCTGCGCAAGCTCGCCCGCCGCGGTCTGCGCGGCGTCAAGCTCGTCGTCTCCGACGCCCATGAGGGGATCAAAGCCACGGTCGGCAAGGTTCTCAACGCCACCTGGCAACGCTGCCGCGTGCACTTCATGCGCAACGCGCTGGCGCATGCCGGCAAGAGCGGACGGCGCGTCGTCTCCGCCTTCATTGCCACCGCCTTTGCCCAGGACGACGCGGAGGCGGCGCGGGCGCAATGGCGGCGCATCGCCGACCAGCTCCGCCCCAAACTGCCGAAGCTTGCCGCCTTCCTCGACGAGGCCGAGACCGACGTGCTCGCCTACATGAGCTTCCCCGCCGCGCACCGCGCCAAGCTGCACTCGACCAATCCGCTCGAAAGGGTCAATGGCGAGATCAAGCGCCGAACCGAAGTGGTCGGCATCTTCCCCAATGAAGACGCCATCGTCCGCCTCGTCGGTGCGATCCTGCTCGAGCAGAATGACGAGTGGGCGGTTCAGCGCGGCCGCTACATGACACTGGAAACCATCGCCCCGTTGGGCGATGATCCCGCCGTCAGCTTCCCGGCAATCGCCAGCTGACCGATCCGGCCCATGCCGGCGAACGTGGTGACCCGCACTCAGCTACACCACGCCACGGGACACGATCTGACACGCTCTCCAACCAAGGTCTGACGACGTCCCCGGTTGGCGATCGCGACCCTTTTTGAGGTCAGCCCTCAAGCCCCGCAGGCGGCCCGGAATGGCTTTGGTTCGATCTCGCTATATTCACGACCCCCGCAATGGCGGTGCCGCGACATTCGGCGGCCTACAGCACGGCTGTTCCAGAATTAACCCGCCATCGTGACATCAAGCTTAATTTCAGACTGCGATTGCAGCGAAGCTACGGAGCGTTAGCTTCTCACGGCCGGACATTGCCCTTGGTCCGGGTCACCCAACTGGCGAAGCCGTCGCGCCAATATACTCGTCGCGGCGGCTTCGATTGGACTGTAGGGCTCTCGCGCGAGTTTCATTTGAAAAGGCAGCCAGACCGCGAAGCTCTTGATCTCATGGAGATGCGTCGGCAACTCACGGCCCTGCGCTCGCAACATTCCGACAATCTTGCAATTGCGTCGCTATTGAACCGTTTCCTCGTGAAGGTCGCATTCCTCTCGGAGCCGAAAGACCGCGACCACAAACAATATCTCCGATCTGAGTTTGCACAGACGCTGAAGAAGGTGGAGGCGATCATCTCGCGCAAGCGAGCAGCCGCTGCGCGGATGGCCAGAACGGCAAATCGAAAAAATTCGATCACGTCGGTGCCAGTAGGCTATCGCTCGCTCTTGATCGCTTTACTGGGGATCATAGTGACGCCCGCCGGCGGGTGGATCACTTTCCGCTGTTGAAATCCGGAGACGATATCGTCGTTGACGTCCTTGGCTCCGTAGACGAATTGCGGGTTGAACAGGCATTTGTCCGATGTCACCGCGCCCCTCAACTGGTCGCAGTTCTTCTCTATCCACGCTCGCGCGGAAGCAGGCTCAACCGTGGCCGTGAAGACGGCAAGGAAGACCGGACCGCTCGCCGTACATCGGTAGTCGTCCACGTCCGCGTAGTAGCAGCGCATCTTACGGAGCAGGATTGGCTTATCGAGGTACTTTCGAGTGCCAATGAAAAGGTCGCTGGGGTCAACGATCTTGTAATCGATTTCCGTTGATTTGTTTTCTGCCGGCGCGGCGGTCGCCGATTGCGCTGAAGCTGGCGAGCCGAGCATGATGACGCTCGCCAACGTGGCGGCCAAAATATTCCGTATCATTGCCATTCCCCCCTATCCGGGCCGGCTGTGCGTACCCGGCTCATTCCATGGTAGTGCCGCATAGTAGCAGAGATGTTGCACATTGCCCCGCATGGGCGATCGAAGAGGTTAACAAGCATCTTTCCTACCAGTTGAGCCGGCCAGAACCGGCGCGCGGTCATAGCGAAGCAGAAGCGCTTCCCAATCGCCCGGCCGGTATGACGTGCGTAAGACTTTCTCCGCGGTCCATTCAACGTGCAGGAAGGTCTTCCCGTCGAACCGGACGCCCAGCGTGGACGTCTGGTCGTCGTCATCACATCGCGAGTACGTTAGGCGGAATTCGTTGTGACGGACTTCCGACAGTCGGCAACGGCCGCCCGCGCGATCGACGTTGCAACGATCGCTGCACCTGCGAACGATGCCAAGCACCAGCTTGCTTAGGGCTTTCATTCGGTCGGTGCGGTCAGTGGTCATGCTTGCTTCCTACATTCGCGCGAGGTTGCGGACTTCCTGCACAAAGAGCGAAAGTTCGTCGGGCCGGTAATGGAGCAAGTCTGCCGGGTCAGGAGCCGTGGGTAGGTAGAACGCGCGCCTTGATCGCGAGGTCTTTCAACGATCCTGCCGGAAGCGCAAGGATCATGTCTGCGACACCTTCCGCGGCATCATAAGCGGCTGAACAGCCAGCTTCGGCCACGTCATAGGCGGCTATGCGAGCCCGATCGGCCTTTTTGTAGGCACTTATCTTTTCTGCGATCGCTACTTCGTAGTCGGCCGAGAGTAGTTCAATTGGGGAGAATTGGGGTAAGCTAAAGGCAGCTTGCGACATGATATCATCCATCTGTTGCAGGTTAGGATCGCCGTCAGCGCCAACTGACGGCGATCCGCCTTAGGCTAGCAGAAGACCATGCCGGGACACCAGAGTGAGCATTCCCGGCTTCTAAACGGGAATTGTCCCGGTTCAACGCTCTGCGATCTTGGTCCGAACGTGCGCCTGATCAAAGTCGGAGGCATCTCTCTTTCCAAAATGAGAAGGGCACCCCCTTAGGAAACGACGATGGCGCTGTCGACCTGCGCGCGCGTGATGATGGCGCCGGAATTGATGCCGCTTGCAGCCGCGGCTTCCGCCGCAAAGCAAGTCGCGACGAAGGCGCCGACCGCCTGGGCGACGGCGACGATCTGTTCCGCGTTCAGCTGCGTGAAGTTGCCGTCGGCGCCCTTCCACATGGTGAAGAATTTTGGGCTTTGCGGCGCCAGGTTGAAGGCTGCGTTCAGCATCGCTTGGCTTTGGCGGTCGGTCGCATCGACATTCCGTCGTCCGCCCGGTTTCGACAGCGAAGCCACTCACTGCCAAGGTCAGCGTCAGCGGCGGGCAAAGCGCGAACAGCGGCGGACGCCGTTTCGGCGTCCGTAAAGGAAGGATATTGCGCGGTTAGTTTCCGACGCGAACAATCGTCAGTGTTGCGCCGGTGCTGTTTGCGCCGTTGAAGTCGCCGGGCGACGTCACGGCCGCGTAACTCTGAACTGACAGAACGTCCGCCGCGACAACCGAAGCAACGCAAGAGAATTGCGGGTAGGTCGTCGCGTCCTGTCCCGCAAGAAGATAGGTGCTTTCAAGGTCAGCCTGCACGGACACGCCGTTCTTCGTCAGGCGAATGCCCTGTGCGATTTGCGTCGCGTTCACGACGTTGTTGTGCCGAACGCCCAGACTTCCCGCGACAAACATATATTTGCCGTCCGGCAGCTGGAAACTTGATCCGCTCATGACCGGCGCCATGCTCGCGGAGGACGTCAACGAAAGGGTGTGCGTCCCCCATACGCCCATCGCCAGCGAACCGATCGCGGCGCCGCCGATCGTCGCAATCGGGGTGAAGACGACCTTCTCCGACCACACTGAGGTCAGCAGCCAGTTCGTGCCGTCGAAGACGAAGGTCGCGATCTGGCCGACAGCGAGCATTCCCTTCTGCAAGTCCTGACCGGCGGCGGTTTTACAAGGAGCGCTCAGCGCGTTGACCGTCATCGTCGTGGCGCCGGTGTTGTTGTTGGCGATCTTCACCCGGACGCGCATGCCAGCCTTCAGTTCGGCGGCCGCCGGCGTTAGAGCGACGATGATCTGGTTTGCCGTCACACTGCTGTCGACGGCCCAAGCCGGTTGCGCGCGCTGATAAAGTCGCTGGCACGCCTGCCAGATCAGATCATCCGCCCCGTTGTTCTGCGTGACGATGTCGACCGCGGCCGGCGGTCTGACCGTTGCCGCGAACGACCGACCGGACGTTCGCCAGAAGCGCATTGAAGAACGACGCTTCATAGGCCGTCCCGTCATCCGTGACGGCGTCGCTACAATCCTTGAACCAACTGTCGACGACGCCGAAGGTCCGGGTATCGCCCGGACGGATGGTGACGGCGCCCGAAGCGCTGGCGGGGCCGAGAAGATCGGTGTTAGTCATGATGTCCCTCATAGATGATGTAGATTTTGGCGCGAGTGATGCGAAGTGTCTGGCTCAGTGCACGGCGGCGATCCTTTTACGCACCCGCGCTTCAATGCTGTCCGCTAGGCGCTGTAGATATTCCTCGACAGCGAGCGCTTGAAAGTCATCGTGCGTCGGCATGCTTAGGCCAGCCCTGACGCATTCGATCAGTTCGCGACCCAGTCCTGGCTCTAAGACTTCCAACAGCGGGGCGGTGACTTGCACTACGAGGGCTTCAGCGGCAGCCAACCTCGCTGTGACGCGGCTGATTTCGTCAAGGATGTCACGTGCTGCCATCTCAAAATCCGCCGCCAGCCGCGGTGCTTCCCGTCGACGGCCGCGGCGACGGCGCCGATGCGTCCGGCGACGAATGGCCCAGCGATCCCGGGCCGCTCGAATTGATTGTCCCAGCCAGCCGGATCGCCGCTTCGGCGCGTCGTACGACGTCCAGCAAGGACGACCCGGCGTTCACTTCGACCGCCAGCTTTCCGTCGCCTGTAACTTGACCGGAAACGTCGACATGCTGCGACCCGGCCTTGTCCCCGGCGATGCCGGTCCCGTAAGTCATGGTCGGTGACAGTTCTGGCGCCAGCGCGTTGTCGCCGTAGCCGAACGCGCGGCGATAGACGTCGCGCATGGACCCGCCGCACTGAAGCCGCAGCCGCTCGCCGCTGGTAAGGCCGTCATAGCCGGCATCCCCAACCGCCTTGTGCATGGCCCAGAGGCCGCCGGCGATCCCAGCTGCGACCGCGGCCCAAGGTGCGGCCGCGGCGCCTGCCGTCCAGATGGCGCTTCCAGCCCCGCCAGCGGCCGCCGTAGTGTGGCCGCGCCCTTGGCCGCCGCGCTGACGCCGGCGGCCGCCGACAACTCCGCAGCGGCCGCCGTGAGCGCCGCGGCGGATCCATCCAGCGCGACAGCTGACGTCCCCAGCCCAAAGCCATTGAAGAGGTTCTTCGCCAGCATACCGCTGCCAATCGCGCCAGCGGTCAGGCCTCCGGCGAGAGCGCCCCCGCCAATCACTTTTGAAGCCGTGGAGTTTTCAGAACTAAACTTTGAAAGCGCTTCGGCCCATCTTCCTATCCAACTCGCCATGCTGGACAGGACGCCGGCAGCGCTTTCCATCGCCGGCGACGTCAGCGCGCCCGTGAAGTTCGACAGCGAGGTCGTCAGCGAGTTGAGCGCGACGAAGGGGTCTTTCTGATTGCCTTCGGCCGCCTTCAGGCCCTGCGCCTGCTGATACAGCGTCGCGTGGTTTTGCAGCGACTGCTTTCGCGTAATCAGCTTGGCGACAAGGTCGGACGACGTCCCGGGGAACATCTTCCTCGCTTCGGCGATCTGTTCGACCGGGTCGGTGACGCCGCGCTTCTCGAATTCCGGGATCAGGTTTTCCCAGACCCATTGATCCGGGTTCGCCATCGCCTTCTTCCAGTCCTTGACGTGCTTCCCGGCCTTCAGGCCCTTCAGTTCGCCCGTCTTGGTCTTTTCGAAGTCCGCTTCGTCGGCGAGCCCGTAGCGGACGAACGCCTTCGCCGCGGCGTGCCTGTTCGCCAGCCTCTCGTGCGCGTTTGAATTCAGCATCATTCATCGCAACGGCCACTCACGGCTTTTGGCGCTTGCGCGAAACTGCAATTGCGGCAATGTCTCCCGACTACCGTCTTCAACGGCGCCATCAATTGCCCCCTGTCCACATTCGGCTCCGACCTCACACCCGCTGCCGCACGCCATCACCCAATCGGGGCCACCTTTCCTGTACGCAAAGGGCTTGCGGGCATCATTGCTGAGGCGCACCCCAGATAGCATCAATCTTGGAAGCAGTTGCCGAAAGCCAAGCGAACTGTCGGCTCAAAATTCGCTTTGCTTCCTTCATATTGATCAGACATGCATGCAGATGGGTAGGCTGGCGAACCGAAGCTGAATAGCGCAGGAGACGTTAGACTCGGCGCGGCGGTTGAGAGACGGAATCTTATAATGGCACCGCCTTCTTTTCCTTTGATTACCTGAACGTGAGTAGGATCAACTTGAGCGCCGAACACCGGATGGGCACCGCCAAAGAGATTTGTCCGACACTGCCCAAACCAATTTGCGACATCCGATGAAGTATCAGAATTGGTTAGCACTACTTGTGGCCCGAGGCGGCGGGTGCACGATGCGACCATCCGCTTCGTGCCATCATTCGTCTCGGAGATAGCAATTGCACCTCCGTGGAATGGCTCAAGTCGCCAAGGCTTCCACGCCCGAGGCTCATATGTCACGCGGAGATCACGAGCTTCTTCAAGTGTAATCCAGTACATTTCATCGGGGCCAGCGGTCGCGGCGAGGGCCACCACTTTTGCGTCGACGCCCATGTTTACGAGATACAGAACGAGTGCAGCCGTAATTCTTTGTGTATCGTCGAGGTCGTGACCGGAGAAAATCTTCTCAGCAGGCTGGGCTAGGGCATTTTTGCTATAGAAACGATGGACCCCGAGCTTCGAACCCTCATCAAGAACGCGCTCAATGCCACCCAAGAATGCATAGGCGCAAGCAGACGCGCAAACGCCGGGAGTTCTCAACGATGCGCGGCCCCCAAAATATGGCATCCCTTCGGGATCGGCTCTGTCGGAACCCACCTCTGTTGTAAAACCGCGTGCGCGAAACATTTCACCCAATCTAATTCCAGCCTGCAGACTGCCACCGAGAGAGTTCAGCCGAATCCGTTTCGGAACGTAGTCAGGCGCCGCACCAAGGAAGCGCTCAAACGCTTGCGGTGTATCATCTGCAATCTCCCCCGAAGCTTCTATAAAGGCGCATTCGCGACAGCGCGTGTCATTTCCGCCTGGCTGAAACTTCATCGGCTCCGCAGAGGCAACTGCCGTGGCAAAGGAGAATATCGCGAGCATTATCGCCGTCGTCGTTCCGACCTTAATCATTTTCGTTGAACCAGATCCAGATGCTCAAAGTTGAAGATCGGTAGCGGACATACGCTGCCTTTCTAGTTCACTCAAGGTCGTGGCGCGTTTGGATGGCCTTCAGAGCGTCTTTCAAGACAGGCAATTGCCTTCAGTCCTGATGCGGAGCGCAAACCTCGCCGGCCCCCGCGACTTCAAATAATCGACTTAAAAGGCTGGTGCTGCCGCTGAGGTGACAAGTGCAGCGTTCTACCCCGGCGCGGTGAGCAGCTTAGTGGCGGGCGAAGAGGAAGAGCACGAAGATTGCACCGAGCACCCAAAATACCCATTGGTACGACGCTCCGGTGTCCAGCGTCGTCAAGGGCCTCGCCCAAGCATGCTCGACGTATGGCTCCTCCAAACGCACCCCCGACGCGCTACGGTCGACAGCTACTTCAAGCTCATGGTTCCCAATCTTCAACACTTCAGCGGTCTTATGCGTATTCGCGCCCGTGTTGCTGCGCAGATGTTCGAGCAAAACCGGTATGCGTTGCCTCGCGCCTTCGATCACAAACGTCTTCTCGTGCTCCAAGAAGTGATTGAGAAAGTCTTGTTTTGCTTTGCTGTCGCCCGCACAGAGCCATTCGAAGCGCTTTTCTAACGAGGTGGGTATGACGAAGCGAACCACTACGTCGTCCATGTGGCGTCGTATTGCATCGACGATTTGTTGGATATCACCGTCCACGCCGACCTTCAGAACCTTTCGAGACCTCGGACCTACATGGCTCCAAAAATTTTTGATCAGCTTATATTTTTCTTGCAGCGGCATTCGTGGCCGTAGAGGTCCGAGGTCCTTAGCCAGCCAAGAGCGTGCCGGGGCCTGCCGCAAAGGATCGCTCGCAATGGAGCAACCTGCCGGGGCCCTCTCGATGACGGCGCCCGATGAGGTACAACGAGGTGATTGAGCGCCACCCGTGTGGAGGAAGCCGCCTCCCCATTTGAACCGACTGGGGCAAGCGTAGCTGGCGGATCTTTGATGGATTTGGGCTCCCGCATGGTCGCGAGTCGTCCAATCCCGCGACACCAGTTCCACCGCGCGGCGAGGCGCGCTCCGAGTCAAAAAGATGCCGCTGCCGGAGTTTTCCAGCAGCGGCGCCAGTCAGGGAGGAAGCAGACGAGCCGGTCTGCTAGCGGATCCGTAGGGCGCAGATAGCTCGCCCAAATTTTTTTTACCCGAGACGCTTCGCGGGCTCCCTTTCACCGCGAGCGGAGCTCGCTCAGTACCCTGCAGCAAATCGCATCCGGCACTCAGGACGGGCGCGTAGAGCCCAGTTAAGCAGCCAGGAGGAAACGGCGCCGACGACTATCCCTTCCCAGCCGAACCTGGCTCCTGCGCCAAATAAAACAGGACGGTGCTCCCATAACGATTGACGTCGTGGTCTAGACCTGGATGAAGCGACGTGTAAGATCGGCGGAAGCATCAATTGGGTAGGGTTGGGTAGAAACCGTGAGCGCCAATGTCTTAGGTCGCCTTGCCGCAAGTCTCTCCTCGTCTCGCGGTGATCAGATGACGATCTATGCGCCGTCACTGCGGACCCTTCCACAGAACGCCATGCTGGTCATGGCCACGCTTCCCGTCATCGACTGGAACGACTGTCTCCTGCGCGACTTGCAAGCGGGGCCCAAAGTGCCCCCTTCCTGCTATGCGGCGGTCGTCATGATCGACCCGTTTGCATGCTGGGAAGATCTTGGTGATTTGTTGGAAGATGCAAGGATAACCGGAGTGACGAACTTTCCGCCAGCCTGCATGATTGAACGGACATCGGCAGGGGTGCCGCTCGATCGCGGTCAGGAGCTCGAGCTTCGCCGTATGGAGTGGTTTGCAAGCCGAGGGTTCAAAGTCCTGTTTGTCGCGGCGGACGAGGCAAAGATGACAGCAGCGGAGCAACGGCTAGGTTCGCAGCTGGATGGGTCCGTCTATCTGCGACCCGAGGCGCTTGCGCTGCCGATTGGATCGGACATCGGGCTCGTAAGCCTTGGCTCTCAAGGATCGTCGTCGGTACCGAAGTTCTCCCTAGAGCATGCCGCCACGGCCAAGCAGCCGCTACGACGGGCCTGAGGCCTTATTCGAGGATCCGCAGTTTCTTGATTTTGTTGTAGAGGGTTTTGCGCGAAAGCCCGAGAGAGCGAGCAGTCTTGCCGCGGTGAAGCCGGTTTCTCTTCAGGCCCTCGATAATCCAGTCTCGCTCGGACAGCGAGGTCGCGGGCCGTGCGCCTGAAGGTGGCTCCAACAACGGCTTTAGCACCTCACCGGTGATGTGACTTGATGGCAGGGTCACGAGCTGGTTCACGACCTGCCGCAACTCGCGCAAATTGCCTGGCCAATCGTGGCCGGCGAGCGCAAGGAATGCAGAGTTTTCTATCGTGAGCGTCTGGGCGCTGGAATCTCCTTTGGCTTCGACGGTGAAGTGTTGAACGAGTTGCGGCAGATCTTCAAGCCTGTCGGGTAGCGAAGGTAATTGGACATCCAGCCCGGTAAAAAGGTCGAGAAGCCGCGCGCACAGAACCGTTTCAAGACTAGCGCCTCGGGCCACGGTCGCTGTCGCAATGATCCGGGCATTGGAACGCATGACAGTTACCCCGTTCAGAGGGGTAAATCCGCCTGTCTCGAGGTAATCGGCAAGGCGCTCCTGTCCATCGCGCGAAAGTTGGTCGACATGCAATAGCACGACGGCACCGTCACTCGACGCCTCCAGGAGCGACAATTGGCGTCTGCCGCTCTCAAGACGCTCGGCACCGAACAACGGGCCAAGCATATCCATCGCCGGACCGGGGCGGCAATGAAACAACGCCGTTTTGGCGTGCCTGCGGTCGCTAAACGCGTGAACCAGGGTTGCTATTCTACGCTTGCCAGAGCCAGCTTCCCCCCAGATGAGGACCGGGCGGGGGGTCGCCGCAACGCGTTTGGTGATCTCGAGGATGCGCTTCATTGCCGAGGACTGCGCGATCACGCCGTGCCTGAAGCCACTCAACTGCAGCTTCCTTTCGAGCAGATCCACCTTTTCGCGCAACAGGTGGATGGTCTTGAAGCCCGACGTCACCTCGAGGACCGACATCTCCAGAGGCACGCGGTCCAGCGAGGAGCCTCCGATGAACCCCTGGATTCCGGTCTCGCGACAGATGTCGAGGAGTTCGTCCGGCTTCGTAATGGGGCCGCCCCCAAGCAGGCAGATGGTGCTCTTGTTGACGGATTGAGCAACGCGCGCAACGGCGCTCGTACGCGCGGCAAGTTCAGATAGGCTGATCGACGGATCGGCTCCGCTTTCAACCGCGCGGTTTAGATTGAAGTTGATGCAAATGGCCTCGGCGCCCGCTTCGACCATTCGACGCGCCTCGGATTGACTGCGCGTATAGGCAATCGTCATCAGGCCGCGTTTTGCAGCTTTCACGAGGAGCTCGATTTCCCGGGAGTAACCAAGACCACACTTCTCGAGCAATGACCTGCGCTCATCGTCGATGTGTATGACCGATGGGAAGTTGGTCACACCGGCAAATCCCCATTTGATGATCCGATCGAGCCAACGATCAAGATCGAGCTCGGGGTCGAAGGTACAGGCGCCGAAGAAGACTGGCAATTTCGTGCTGGGCAGGATTTCGGTCCGTCCGAAGCTTGCCACGAATTCGTTACTATTGCGGATTGGAAGAATGGAGGCGGGCGAGGCCCCGCCCATGGCACGAAAACGGCCCGCATTGAGCGCGAGCACGAAATCGGCCCCAGCCCGCTCAGCGGCCCTGGCGGTCATGCCCGACCCGATCCCCGCACCAAGGACAAACGAACGGGAATTGCGGAAGAACTGCCTGATACCGGCTCCCTTCACCTGTGTCGATCCTGAGCCGCGCATCATCGCACGGCTCTACGTGAAGACTAGCTCCAACTCGCCGGTCCGTGCAACCGCCGTACCGCCTTTCCATTGCTCATGAACAAGTGGCAATCGGCTGAAGCGGCGGTGAGGATGAGCTTGCTGGCGCCTTTGGGCCAACCGGATTGTAGCGCCCTGGCGACGACGGCTTCGTTTCCGGCATTACCGTAGATGTACGTGACGCTGCCGAGATGCTCGACGAATTCGACCCGTAGTTCAATCGAGATCTCCTGCTGCCGGGGCACTGACGAGGAGAAGTCATCCGGGCGAATTCCAACAGTGACCGGCTTGCCAACCAGCATCTGGTCCGGCTGGACCGGAACGGAGATCGTGGGACCGGCGTCCAACCGGACGTCCATGCCATGTTCATGAGCTGCCTCGACGTTGCCGCCCAGGAAGTTCATCTTGGGCGAGCCGATGAATCCTGCCACAAAGCGCGAGGCTGGATTGTGATAGAGATCGTGCGGGCTGCCGACCTGTTCGATGTTGCCGTCCTTGAGCACGACGATCTTATCAGCCATGGTCATCGCCTCGATCTGGTCATGCGTCACATAGATCATAGTATTTCCGAGCTGCTTGTGGAGCTTGGCGATCTGAACTCGCATTTGCACGCGCAAGTCGGTGTCGAGGTTGGAGAGCGGCTCATCGAACAGGAAAACTTTTGGTTCGCGCATGATGGCGCGCCCGATTGCGACGCGCTGGCGTTGCCCTCCTGAAAGTTGTCGAGGCTTGCGATCCAATAAATGGTCGATCTGCAAGAGCGACGCAGTTTTGGCTATCTTGGTAGCGATCTCCGCTTTCGAGGCTTTCGCCATGCGCAGAGGAAAGGCCAGATTCTCCCTGACCGTCATATGCGGATAGAGAGCGTAGCTTTGAAAGACCATACCCAGGTTGCGATCGGCAGCATCGATGTCGTTGACGAGCTCATTGTCGATGAGGAGCCGCCCACCGCTGATGGGCTCGAGCCCGCCAATCATGCGCAAAAGCGTGGACTTGCCTGACCCGGATGGACCGACGAAGACGACAAATTCGCCGTGATCAATCGCAAGGTCGATATTGCGCAGGATCTCGATCGTCCCATAGGTCTTCTTCAGACCTTCCAGGCGAACATCGGCCATTATGCCCTCCTCTGTTGCGGGCGAGCCGCGCAAGCGGCACTTACCTCAACGTCGCGCAAGCTCGATACGATGAAGTCGGGGGCCATCAGGGACGGATCCTGACGCATTGGCACACCGGTTGTAACAAGCACCGTGGCAAGCCCCGCCCTCTTTCCGGCCTGAATATCGGTCGGAATCTGATCCCCGATCATAATCGTCGAAGCGCGGTTCGTACCGAGGCGTGAGAGCGCTGTCTCGATCATCGGCACTTGCGGCTTTCCGACGATCGAAGGCTGTACTTGCGTCGCGGCAGCCACAGCTGCAATCGTCGCACCAGCCCCAGGTTCAAACCCGCTGGCCGTCGGCAACAGAAGATCGGGATTGGTTGCGATGAAGACAGCGCCATTGAGGATCGCCTCAACGGCAATTCGCATCTTCTCGTGAGTAATATCCCGGTCAAGCCCCATGACAACAACTTCGGGGGTTCGCTCAGTGACCTCCAGCCCGACATCGCGCATGGCCGTGACAAGCGAAGGAGCACCGATGACATAGACTCGCGTCAACTGCGGATAATTCGTTCGGATGAGTTCTGCAGCCGTGATGGCGCTTGTCACGACCTCTGACGGCGCGATCGCAAGCCCGAATCCTCTCAGCTTGCGGACGACGTCCTCAGGAGTATGCGTCGAATTATTCGTCACAAAACAGAACGGCACGCCGACCTTCTGCCATCGCGTGAACGCTTCTATGGCATCCGCAATTGCGGTGCTGCCACGATAGACGACGCCATCCAGGTCGGAGATAATCCCTTCTATTGGCGGCCAGTTGATGTTGGAGCCGGTGCTAGCCATTCATCAGCATCCCGCCATTCACATGGACGATCTGCCCGGTCATGTAGGAGGCTGCGGGGCTAGCCAGGAACACCGCGAGCCCTGCGATATCCTCCGGCAATCCGACCCGGCCCAGTGGAATCCGTCCACTATGACGCGCTTCGGTCTCTTCCCTAGGGCGGCCGTGCATGGGCGTGTCGATAATCCCGGGTGCAATTGCGTTGACGTTGATCTTGAGCGGAGCACATTCGTAAGCGAGCAGCTTTGTCACATCGTGCACGATGGCTTTTGACAAGCAATAGTCGGCGCCGCCAGCCTGGTAGTTGAAAACCGCGCCTTGAGATGACAACGAGGACCCGACATTGACGATGCGGCCGCCCTTGCTCTTCATGAAGCGCTCGACCGCCAGCTTGGCACAGCGCAGCACCGCGACGGAATTGATCTGGATGGTTTTTTCGATTCTGTCGGCATTTCCGGTCAGAAGCGGCTCAGCCGATTTTATCCCGGCGTTGTTGATCAGGACATCGAGCCTGCCGAAGCGCTTGGCGATCTCATCAAGCACCCTGCCGACATCGTCTTCTCGTGACACATCCATGCTCATCGGCAGGATGCCGTTGCCGTACGGCAAGCGCGTTAGAATGTCCCGGAGGCTTTCCACATTTGCGTCGGTGGCCAGGACGTTCGCACCGCCTTGACGGAAAGCATTGGCAATGGCTGAGCCAATGCCTCCACCCGAACCGGTCACGAGCACGGTCCTGTCCGCAACTGAGAACTGTTCGGTCATTCCAACTCCAGGATAGTTTGAGATTCGAGAAACTCGTCGACGGCTTCGCTGCTTGGCATTGCGCTTTGCGCGCCGCGTCGCGTTACACACAGCGCTGCCACTGCAAGGGCCTTCTTGACCGCTTGCCGTATCGGCAGCCGCTGAGCAAGAGAGGCTGCGAAGGCTCCATTGAAGGCATCGCCTGCGGCGGTCGTATCAACGACCTTCACAGGAAATGCCCGGAGCGCAAAAGTTGCGTTGGCATCGGCGTAGTAGGCCCCCTGCGCGCCAAGCGTGATCAGGGTTGCTCTCGGGCCGAGATCAAGGAGCTTTCCGGCCGCATGAGCGGCGCTGTCGAAGTCGTGCACCTCGACGCCGGTGAGCTCGAAAGCCTCGGTCTGGTTTGGCGTGACGAAATCAACACTCCTCCACGCCGCCGCCGATAGGCCGGCCCTCACGGGGGCCGGGTTGAAAATGAGCTCGAATCCTTTGACGCTCTTCATTGCAAAGAGGTGATTGAGCGCGCCAACCGGCATGCCCATCTCGGCAACGACAATTGCGTCCCGCTCAATGAATTCGGCGGCCTTTTCGACCATGCTTGGTGTGACATTTGCGTTGGCTCCGGGGTCTATGACGATCATGTTGGAGCCATCGTCACCGACCAGGACGAGAGCTGAACCCGATATCTCCCCTGGGCACACCGCCACCGCATCGAGACCGACACCTGCCTCACGCAGCGCTTGCAGCAACGATCGACCGTCGTCGTCATCGCCAAGCCGGGTGTAAAAGCTCGGCCGAAGGCCCAATCGAGCGGCGGCGACCGCCTGATTGGCGCCCTTGCCTCCCGCATGCCGCTTCAAGCTTCCCATCAGGCTTTCACCGGGCGTTGGAAGCCGCTCGACGTTGAAGCAGAGGTCGAGATTGGTCGTTCCAAAGAACATCAATGGCCTCGGGCTCATTTCACGGCCCCGAAGGTAAGACCACGTTCGAGATGACGCTGGCCAAGGATGATCAGCACAACCGGCACAATCATGGTCACCACCAGACCCGCAGCCATGACCGGATAGAACTGAACGCCCGGATTGAGCAGCTTGAGGAGGGCGACGGTGACCGGTGCTTTCGTCGAACTGAGGATCAGGCCGAGCGCGAAGTTATGCCACGCAAGCAGGAAAATGAGCAACGAAGCGCCTATCAAGCCGGGCTTTAGAAGCGGAAGGACGATATGCCAGACAACCCGGAATGGTTTTGCACCATCCATGGCGGCCGCCTCCTCAATGTCCTTTGGGATGTCCTCGATATATGAACGGCTCAGCCAGATGATCATCGGCAGCGTGACGACCTGATAGACCCAGATCATACCGAAATAGGTGTCATAAAGAGCGACTGTCTGGAACACGCTGAACAGCGGTATGACGACGAGGAGCGCCGGCGCGAAGCGGAAGCCCAGAATGAAGAATGCGATGTCCTCCTTCATGGGGATATCACGCCTCGCCAGGACGTAGCCCGCAGGCACGCCCGCGATCAGCGATACGAGCACCGCGCCAAGCGAGATCACAACGCTGTTGGTGACCGGCGTCAGGAAATCAACCTTGATGGTCCCGTAGCTTGTTGCCCCGGCCTCGGCTGCATCGAACAAAACGCGGAAGTTTTCGAAAGTCGGCTTGAATATGAAGCGCGGCGGCCAGGTCATGACCTCCGCCTGCTGCTTCAGCGACATCATCACGATCCAGACCAGCGGAAATGTCAGGATCAGCGTACAGGCGATAACCAGAAAATTGAGGAGCACGCTTGCAGGCGTTGAGCGATTTAGCCGCAACTCAGCCTCCTCTAGCTTACACGCTGCCGGACCGAGCGCCACAATTTCACCATGGCCAAAGTCCCGAGAAGCACGATCAACCAGTTGACGACCATGAGTGCTGCACCACGCCCGAAGGCAAGATTTTGAAAGGCCGTGATATAGGCACGGACCGAGAGCACGGAGGTACTGTCACCCGGGCCTCCTTGCGTTGTTCCGAAGACGATATCGAACTGATTGAGCGATTCGATCAGCCGAAATATCGCGGCGATCAGGATGTATGGCGCGATGAGCGGAAGCTCGATATGGAGGAACGTTGCCCAACCCTTCGCCCCATTGACCCGCGCAGCTTCTCTGACCTCATCGTTGATGCCCTGCAAGCCGGCGAAGATGATCAGCGCGAAAAATGGCGTATAAGTCCATATGTCGATGAGAACCAGCGAGAACATCGCCGTGCTGGCGTCTGAAATCCATGCGAACCGGCCGATCCCAATGAGCGAGAGCAAATAGTTCAGGATCCCATTCTGCGGATCCATCATTGTGGTCCACATCAAGGCGACGCTCATTGGCGGCAGCACCAACGGAAGGAGAATGACGGGTCGCATCATCCGGGCAAGGAACACCCCACTCGCGAACAATTTGGCAAGCGCAAGCCCAAACAACGCTTCCGCGAGCACCGCGGAGCAGGCATACGCCATAGTCGCCCGGACGCTGTTCCAGAAATCCTGGGTCTTGATCGCCACTTCATAGTTGGTGAATCCAATGAAGCGAACCAGAGGACGACCAAACTTGAGATCGGTCAGCGATTGAAAGACCCCATAGAAAAACAGAAAGAGAAATCCAAGCAGGATGATGATGGCGGGCGCAATCGCAGCAAGGCTCCACCAGTCAAGCGCATGCTGCTCGACGCTTTGCACCTGCTCGTTTTTGGATGGTGCCAGTTGGCCTGCCGATGATTGTAACGTCACGGTTGCGTCGGTGCCTCGAAGGTCCATCGCTCACTTCTCAAAAGATACTCGGGCGTGGTGGGGGCCGGCAAACCCTTATGCGGCCCCCCCGACCGCCTTACATGGAAGAGCGGATCTCGGAGGCGAGGTCGGTCAACGTCGCCTTCACGTCCGCGCCATTGACCATTTTCTGCATGGCGACTGCCCAGGCGTTCATGGCCTCGGCAAACCCTACGCGCGGTGTAAAGGCGAGCGCCGCCCTGTCCTGCACGCTTTTGAAGGTATCCACAAAGTTCGTGAATTCCGGTTTAGCCGCATAGTCGAGCCAAACCTTGTCGCTCCAGGTCGAAGCACGCGGAGAGTTGACGAGCTTCCCGGCGACGGCGCCGTTCAGCTCGACCTGCTTTGACGTAGCCCACTGAATGAACAGCCAGGCCGCTCCCTTTTTCTGGGAGGCAGCATTCATGGCCAGGGACCAGATCCAGATGTTCGATTCGAAATTCTTGCCGTTCGGAGCGCGCAGCGGGGGAGCGAATGCGATCTTTCCCGAAGCAGGCTTGCCCGCAACGTTGTTCCAGAACCCGAACATGTTGGAATCGATCGCCATCGCGGTCCGACCCGAATTGATACCATCGACCACTTGGTACCAGTTGTCGTTGGCAAAGGACGGGGCAGCGCACTTCTTGATCATCTCCACATAGTCCTTGTGGAAGGCGATCGACTCGCGCGAATCGAGACCGGTTTCCAACTTGCCGTCCTTGACGACGAAGTCGTGCACACCATAGGACTTGGCGATCGAGATTGCGGCCGTGTGGATGCTGCTCCAAAAGCGCACTCCCCGCACGCCCAGAGGTGTGATCCCGGGATCGGCAGATTTCAGCTTTTCGCAAGCGGCGGACATTTCCGGCGGAGTCGTCGGGACCTTGATGCCGTGCTTGTCCAGAATGTCCTTGCGGTAGAACAATTGGATGTTTTCGAAACCGTGGGGGATGGCCCACACCTGACCGCGGCCGGCCTCGATCTGCCCGCCCTTGATCTCCCATGTCAGCGCGTCACGTAGTGCGGGGAAGAAGTCCTTGTAATCGTAGCTTGCCGAGGTGAGCTTGGGGTCGTTCAGATAACGATCGAGCGGCTCAAGAAGTTGACCTGGCGCGAGATCCCAAGCCGGCTGAATCCCCGTGCCGACCACGTCCCACGAGGGCGACTTTGTGCTTAGCTGGATGGTCAGCTTATTCCAGTAGGCGTCGTCCGGATAAAGCTCGGGCGTCACCTTGATACCTGTCAACTTCTCGAACTCGGGCAGCTGTGCTGCAACCGCGTCAGCATACGGATGGATATCATAAGCCCACACGATCGAAGCGCCCTCGAACTGGCGCCAGTTGATATCCTCCGCTTTGGCCGCGGCCGCACCGGCCAAGAGAGTTGAGCAAATCAGAGCGGTTCTGGCGAAATGAGCCGAATGGCCGCGCAAAGCGGCTAGCGTCCTTGGCATCAGTCCCTCCTCTGGGCTCTTTGGCCCGCAAGTTCACGTGCCCCTCTTCTTCCAGGGCCGCGAGTATTGGGAACGCTAACCGTCATTTTCCGCCCATATGCACCCATTCAGATCGAAGTTGGGTAACATTGGGTAAGTCAAGACAACAACATCACAGGAGCCGTTTCAAGAAGCCACGATGGGAGATGATCAAATGCAGGCACATGCTCAGGCCCCGCGAAGCCAGTCCCACAACGACTTGTCGATCCGGGCCAACTGCTCGAGCTTTTGTATCAGCAGTTGGTTCAAATGTTCTATTTGATCTCGCCGTTCGTCGCAGATGCGGCGATCTTGTTCTCGAGTGGTTCTTTCAAGAGAGACGAGAGCTCGCTGCAGAATAGCGATGCATTGCCGCAACCTTTCGCAATCTCCTATCGTGCCGACGATCTGTTGTCTCGGCCGGCCAAACGGCGGAGCGATAATTGTTGTGCCCGCAGCTTGTGAGACTGCCAGATCTGCTTTCCTCGGAGTACCTGCCGGCTTTGTTTCGCAATCGATCCAAAATCGTTTGCCTATTTGCATTGAGCGACAGAAGACTCAGGCGGCGCGAACAGTCTGCAGAAACTTCTCCACTTCAGTCCTCAGCCGCGAGCTGTCGCTGGATAGGATTTGCGCTGAAGCAAGGAGCTGACCTAAAGCCGCGCCAGTTTCATTGGCCCCGCGCTACACGTCAACAATGCTTGGGGCGACCTGCTCTGTCCCTTGCGCTGCATGCTGGATGTTGCGCGAAATTTCCCGCGTGGCGGCGCCCTGCTCTTCAACCGCAGAGGCAATTGCCGACGATATTTCAGATAGCCTGCCGATAGTGAGGCCAATATCCCTGATCGCCGAAACAGATTGCTGCGTTGCCGATTGGATGCCATCGATCTGGTTGGCGATCTCGCCTGTCGCCCTTGCCGTCTGCTCTGCCAACGCCTTGACTTCGCTTGCCACGACAGCAAACCCTCGGCCCGCCTCGCCCGCTCGTGCCGCTTCGATCGTGGCATTCAAAGCCAGCAGATTGGTCCGCCCGGCAATACTGTTGATAAGCGCAACGACATCCCCGATGCGCGTTGCCGCCGCCGAGAGCGCGTTCACGCGGTCTCATTGGTTTGATGGGCTTGTCGAACCGCGCCACTCGCGATCAGAGCGGCTTCCTGAACTTGCCGGCTTATTTCGGTCACCGAGGAACTCATTTCCTCGGTCGCGCAGGCGACCGCTTGCACATTGCCGGAAGCCTCCCCGGAGGCGACAGACACCTGGGCAGAAAGCTTTTGCGTCGCCTCGGCCGTGTTGCTGAGCGTATTGGCGGCTGCCTCCAATTCGGTTGAGGACGACGAGAAGTTATGTACAATCTCTCCAACCGCACTCTCGAAGCGGCTCGCGAGTTGCAGCAGCTCCGTGCGGCGCTGATGAAGTGCACGAGCCTCGGCCTCCGCCTGCTCGGCTCGCAAATGATCAGCCTCGATCATGCCCCTCTTGAAGACTTCGGCCGCATCTGCCATTTCGCCGATCTCGTCAGGCCGTCCAATCCCAGGCACGAGTGTGGATGTATCACCAGCCGCCAGCCTGCCTATCGCGGCTGTCATTGCCTGAATGGGAGTTGCAATGGCGCGCGGTCAGGGACGCAATCACAATCCCGAGCGTCACTCTAGCGATGAGAAGTCCCCATAGCGTCACTCTCAGCAGCCATAGACCCGCTTCCACCTCATGAGCGCCATCAGCAAGTAGCGTCATCTGAGCGGTCTTGATTCCACCGCTTCGCGTTCCGGCATGGCCGCGTGATTTGCGCAACTACCCTTGATCGCAAGATGGACCATGCACACATAACTGGCGCATACCCAAGGTGCGTCATCGTTAGCGCGAAATTCATATTTAGGAGGCCTTATGGCCAAGAACGAGTTCTTCATCGAGCAGAGGCCGGATGGTCGCTACAACGTGTTGCGGCCCAATGCAGAGCGCGCTAGCGCGACCACCGACACGCAAGGCCAGGCGATCGACAGGGCCAGGGCCATCGATCCGCATGCCACGATCCACGTTGAGCGCGTGCGGGACATTGGCCCCGGGCGCGACAAGTGGCGCAAGCTTTAGCTTCTTTCTCTTCGACATGTTCGCGCAAACGCCATCGCCCATGCGGTGATAGGGCCGATTCATCTGCCAATTGTCATTGCCATGGATGTTGCCGCAGCGCTCGCCCGTATTCATGACCATGTCGAGCATGACCGTGTCGAAAACGCGGTGATGGCCTGCCTGCGCGTGGCGCGAACCGCAAAAGACTATCTCCATGCCGCGATTTTTCTTCGCGAGCTCTATCCAGACAAGCGTGAGATCGCTCGAGTCCTTCATGAAGAAACGAAGCACCTGAATGATGAGACCAAGAAGTTCCTCTACAAAAAATCGCTCGATCGGTATCTCGACGTTCATTCGATCAACCGGTTCGCGGACCCCGGTACGAACGAGCCGGAAAACGTCTTGATGGTGGCGGCTGGCGAGATCGAGTCCGAAATCGTGCGTTGGCAGGGCGCCCTGGACGATCTCAAGACGCCTGCCGGTTTGCCCCCTGATGACGTGGCAGCGTTTACGGTTGCCGCCTTTCCGCAGAAGGCCGACCTCCGCGAGCGCATCGCCGGGCTTCACACCATCAAGGCGCGGCTGAAGTCTCGATGCCTGAACTATGCGATCGCGATGGAGCAGCAGCTTAAGGCCGAGCAACAGCAGGGATCCTTCCTTCACGGCGTGCAGAATGAGGTCCACAACTACTTCAAAGGTCGGGCCGATGACGTTTTGCAGAAGCTGATGAAGGCCAACCAGCTCGCGGCCCCCGGTGACAGCGAGGATAGCGCGCTGCTCCTGACGGAAGTGCGCCGCGCCTTGAAAGCCGCTGCGGATCTATTCTGGCCAGTGGTCAGCGAGGCGCCTGTTCGGTGTGTGGATGGGCAAGAGCGCAAATTGGGCGACCAGCAGTACCTCAATCGGCTGCAAGAGTTCATGCGAGTCAAGCTGCGCGATTCGACGGCGCGTGAGTTGCTGACGGCTGAGCTCGATCATCTGGAGGTCTTCTTTCGTCGGTTGAATGACTTGGCCTCCAAGGGTGTGCATGCCGAGGTTACCGTCGCCGAGGCCCGGCAGGGTCTGGTCAGCGTTTATTTCTTTTTATCCAACCTTATTCGTCACCTCGTAGAGAAAGGTCCTGAAGCGACGAAGGCTTAGGTCTTTTTTGCTGCGGCCGCCGAAATCCGAGGATGCAGCGATCCGCATGTTCGATTGGTTTAGGGGATCGCAGGAAATACCGCTGGGAGATGCGGAGGTCGAGGAAACCGTTTTCGGCCGCACGTTCATCTTCCTTCGCACGATTTCATTGGCGTCCTGCGCGCTCGCCAAGCCGACGCTACACGCTGGGTTGACGGTGGTCTCGATCAATCCCGGAGGACCGGTATCTGCTTCTCGTTCGGACGCGCCATTCGGCCTTCGACGATGACATTCATTTCATCGAAATCCAGGCCTCCAACGCCCTTCAGGGGCCGCTAAGCCCCTGAAAGGGCGCCGAAATGAGGCCATTCAGATGGCGGGAGACCTCGCGGTGGTGAGCTCATGGGAGATTCCCGGGTCCTAGTGAAGGGTCACACCCACTCAATGCGAAGACACCATCGCGGGATTTAGCTCTCTTGTCCGAGGAGATCACTGAGACCTCGAATAAACGCGATCAAGAAGCTCGCGAGGATCAGCGCAAGACCAAGTATGGTCCACACGAAGTCTGCGACTTTCGGGGATTCGATCTTTTGGCGGATTGCACCTTCAATCGATTGCTTTAACCGACCCAGGCGTCCGGTTGCTTCGACTTGTTCGACCCGCGACCTCCGATGACGCAGCCAGAAGTCTTTCAGCCAGGGGACTGCAATGAATATTGGACTCGCGACGCCCAGAAGATCTTTGAGTGCGTCCCACCACGAGTAACCCATCTACTTCAGGTTCTCATCGACAGATCAGACTACATAGTCATAGGCATGTGAGCCGCGAGTTCTAGATCATCGCTGGACGTAGCAACCCCAAGCGTTTTGCCGCATGCAACTGAAATTCGCTCCATCAAATCCCAAGTGGGTCCCTGGATTCCGACACCCGATTCGATTTCGCTAACCCGAGCCTGGCTTACGCCCAACTTTTCCGCCAATTGGGATTGTGAGAGACGGGCATCCTTGCGCATGGCTCGAACTAGCTCACCAGCACGCATCGCCGCACTCGACAGTTGTTTTTCGGCTGAAAGGTTTGGATCAGCATGTTCGATTTTTTCCACAAGGTCAGCGAGCGAACGACCGCGCCCGTTGCTGCTAACCTCAGCAACGGCTTGCGGTCGACGCTCGCTGCTTTTTTCGACTTTGAGTTTGACCATTGCTGCCTCCACTCTTCATACAAACCAAACTGAAGCTCGCGCATTCAGTATTCCGGTCTTCAAGGCACTATAGTCGTTGCCATTCCAGGAAGACCCTCCAGCATACATCAGCACGCCATGCTCAGCCGCAAGCATCAGCGTCACCGTCACGTCGCCATCACCATCAATTTCGACAGCGAAGATGGCGAACTTGTCTCCTCCGAAGATTTGGAACATCTCAACGCCCCTATAAGTATAGAAGGGCGACAAATTCCTTGCGTCCACCGATCCGCTGTGAATCTTCTGAAGGTACAGCAGGACCTCGCAGGCGAAATCATGCCCGAGCTGCTCCAATTCATCAGCCGCATCTCCCAATTGCGGATCTTCGAACGAAACCAGCATATAAGGAATTCCTTATGAATTGTCAACCCCATCCAGCCGCGGCAGCTTCGTGTGAGGTTGCAGGGAGGAACCAGAAAATACACCTCCTCGCAGGATGCAACCAGAGGACGCCTCAAAAAATGCGTCTATCTTGGATAAGATAAAATTCCCGGCCGGACCGCCTCCAGTTCCAAAGTTGTCCCTGACCGTCATGCCCTTGAAGGGGCCGGAACTTTGTGCAGATGTACCCCAGATCCTGGAGTTCGACCGACGCATCATCGCCTGGCATCGATCCAGTGCGACGGTGCAGCGCCGGGTCGATCCGGCGATCAGGACAACCCACTTGGGCCACAGCATCGTCGAATGCGTGCTATTGACCGGGACCTGATCCGCGGAGGGCATTATGGCCAGCGGTCATGGGTACCGCGTAAACAGGCCGAACACATGGCTGCTCCGACCAGTGCTGCAAAGTGAAGATTCTTCTTGCCAACCCGGAGCCGTCCATACTCGAGAGATCATGCCCAGCAGCATGCTTGAGAGCAGAGCGGCCCCTGCCAGTCTGCTTGCAACCCGCCGGCCCAAACGACAGCGGCCACAGCCAGCTCGCCGATGTAAGTCGGATCGACTGATATTTTCTGGCGTCTTTGGGCTGTCTTTGAGACCGCTCTGGCTTACCGAAATGATACTTCTGACGCGGTCCGCGTGAAGTTCGCATGAAAAAGCCGCCGCCCCGTTTCAGGCGGCGGCGATATGCCGCGGTGCAACATCAACCCTGTGAGCCGACGATCTTATTTCCAGACAAGACAAAGGTCTTGGCATTCACGTCGGTATCGCGGGATCCCTTCTTTTTCGCCCGCACCAGCGTGGAGTGTTCAGAGGACGAGCCGGACCGGCCGGAATCGGCGGCATATTTCCGGGCTACTTTACTCCATTCCTGCGCCACATGGTCTGGCTTGGGGGGCGGAGTACTAGAATCAAGCCCCTTCGGGGGTGAATCCACGGGCTCCCAATCTTCGAGCGGGCCGCTGAGATAGTCTGGTTTTCCCGCCATGATATCACCTTTGCGAAACGCGGTTGGTTGCCATCATATATTCCTTCACCAGCCTACCGCGCGCGACCACAAGTTGATCCAGCAGAAATACGACGGATCCTGCCCGTTAAACGCCGCAGAACGTCTTGGTTGCAATGTTAACATCCCTCGCCGATCGGCTGGGGGAACAACCATGGCTAAGGCATTTCGCAGCACCGTCATGGCACTCACTTTTGTCACGTCGCCGGCAGTAACATAATTTGGAGTTTGCTGGCTGACTACGTCGCGCGCGGCCTAGCCCTAGCCGCTCAGTCACCGCCGGCTTTTGCGTCGAGCGCGCCTTTATCAAACGGTCCCATCGCGAAATGATCCGTCAATACGGCGCAGACTGGCAGGCTGGTAGCAGCGCATAGATTCTGGCGGACCAACTAGGACGGTGAAGGCGGAGAAATGACAGTCGATCGGAATATCCTCGAGAGCGGCGCGAAGCGGGAGGCACTCAAGCTGGAGGTGCTCGATTGCCAAGCCTCGGCGCGATCGTTGCGAGCCCATGCATCGGCGATCGAGGCATTGCGCGCCTGGTACGCCATGCAGTCAACTGTCAATACCGTCGTGCTCTACGACGCCGCAGCAGCGCTGTTCGACTCGGATTTCGACCGGACCGAATACCATGAGGTCGAGTGAATATATCTGATCTCGACGCGCTTGCAGTTGGGCAAGCGCGATGCCGAAGTCCAGATTATCTTACGTCGACAGAACGGGTGAAAGCCTCTAATTCGATTCCTTTCGTTACGTCGCGAGGCGGCCACCATAAGTGTCTGCCTCACAACGGTATTGGGCACGCGCCCTAAGAGGCAGGCGATCAGCCTGAAATCATTTTATGGCGCCCCTAAGGGGACGCCGCTTGATCGAGACAACACTCTGTCCGCTCGACAATCGGCGTTTCGATAAAGATTCGCGACATCATAGAGATCGCGCGGGCGCGTTCGCTCGGCCAAAGCCCTGAACTTTTCTGCGAAGGCCTCAACGTAGTCGTAGGCCAGTACCTCGATGCCGTCTTCAGCCATGTCGGAATAAGAATGAAAGACGTCGGCGGGGACCGGCGGCGGCCCGAAACGTCGGCTCCCATCGTTGCCCACGCGTAAAAAGTCCCATCGAATGGCTGCGCCTCGAGTCCCGCCTCTTCGCTCGTTATCGATGAGTGCCGTAACGGTTGCCAGTTCTCGAATTGAGATAAGTCCCGCCACGGTGTGATGAGCCGGATCCGCCCAAATAGCTGCCGCCATGACTGGTAGTGTGATGTCCGCCGCCGTAGCTGACGCGCCCTCCATGTCCTCCGCGTGCGTTTGCTTGTCCGATCACGCCGAGCAGCAACAGACCGACAACTATTGCAATCAACTTTATCATTTCGCCCGCCCCTTTCGAATGTGGAAGCGTATCCAAGCGCAGCCGATGCGGGATAACAACCTCTGATACGCGCAAAATATGCAGCTTTACGCCGGGAATAGTTGGAGCGGAGCCGTTTTCCGGCGCGAGTAAAGGCGCGCGCCGTCGTCCCCGAAACTCCTCGACCTCCAAATGGAGCCGGTGACCTCGTCTGAATGCCCAATCCGATCGAGTAGAAATACCGCAGATGAAGGACCCTCTACGCTGATTATCATCATGGCCGCGATGCTAACATAGGCTTGCTACTTGCTCGGGGCCAACATTGTCATCGCAGGAAATTTCCACCCAGTCGACCGCTGCAGCCGATCGGGATCTTATCTTCGTAGTGATCGAGCGTCATCGCGAGCTGTCGGCGCATTACGATGCGGCCTTGTCCGTATCGGCGAAGCTCGATAAGGGGTCCGAGTTTGATGCCGCCGACGAAATCAGCAGTCAAAGGAGCCATGCTCTCGCGGAGCATGCGAATGTGCTCATCCGTTCAGCGCCAACCACGATCGCGGGCGTTATTGCTCTGACCCGTTACGTCGGCAGCCTACGAGAATGGGAGCTTCCCGATGATGATGCGTGGTATCGGGTTTTCTTAGAAGGGCTAGCAGACGCGATCGATGGAATCGCCATGGCGCAGCGGCTTGGGCGAGACGGCGATTAACATGGCGCTCGCTTCCATCTTCCGCGGCATACTTTTCTGGGGGGCCATTGCTGTGCTTCTCTATTTCGTGTGGAATTTGCCCTTCTGAAGCCCGACGACTAGGGGCCCGCCCGAACCAGTGTCGAGGCAATGAGGAGCGGCGGCTTTTCCACCACGGTAATGGCCCACTACGGTATCAGTTTCGGTCGCCCTGCCCGAAGCTGATCCGTCTTGAAATCGTCGACCACGAACGCCTTGGCAGCGGCGCGGCAGGCGTGGCCTGCAGAGGGAGGCATAGCTTGAACTAGATCAAGAGAACGGCGCCCACCTGAGGCGGCCTTGAGCAACGCGGGCCCGGTGTGCCTAGGAGACCGTGCCCATAGCCTCAGCACCGGCTGCACCGTCGTTCGGCTATCAGCCCCCTAAGTGCCCCACAAAATCGTTTCTCTGGAAATTGGGACACTTCCGGACATTACAAAACAAATGGCCGCAGGAGCCGCTTGGACCAGCCCCGTGGGGCCGATGCCACGACGTTCCTGCGCGATCGCCACGGCGCCTGCTGGTTACCGCGTGAACCGGCGCACCCCCAAGTCTCTAAGCACGTCAGCTTGTCGACAGCTGTTCCTAATAGAGGGAGAACCAGAGAGCGAATCTGCTCAGGATTTGCGAACCGACTCAAACGGAGGGGATATGGACCCATTTAACAGGATCAACCCATTCGACCGGGATTTCGCTGCTCACAACGCCGCGGTACCACAGCCGCAACAGCAGCAAGCGGAGTTTGAGCCGTACTTGCATGAAGTCCCGCAGCTTGATACCGCTGCCGTCGCAGGGGTTCCTGTGTCTCCAGATCACTACTATCCTCATCTGCCTGACGAAGACCTTAGACTCACCCAGGCGCTGGAATTTGGGGCCAGCGGTCCTCATGCCGAAGACGCAGTCACCAGAGGCGTCGGGCACGTCGCTGCGCAGCACAGCGCGCGGGAAGCTTCGAGTTGGCCGAGCGAGCTGAGTGCGGGAGGTCACGATCGGGATTCGCTCCGAGGGATGATCGGCGAAGCCGTCCTAGCATCGTCTCTCAAGCCAACCGCGCACGACCACCAAGCACCGGATCCCCGAGAAGCCGTTCGTCAGTTCAACTGGAGCGACGGCTACCAGCCGACTCCGAACGAGCTGACCGGGAGCGCCCCCCTTTCAAGTCACGCGCCCCTCATGGGTGAGGATTACAGCGAGCAGTTGAGGCCTGCGAAGAGGCAGAGGACGCTAAGCCAGCCGGAACTGGATGCCATTGAGCGCCAGCTGAGCGAGCCGGGCAATTCAATGGCTCGTGTGCTGATGGAAAGCGTCGGCGCACCGTCGCCTTTCGGGCCAGCGGACAGTTCGCCATTGGTCCTTCCTGAGGAAGGTTACGATCAGGATCAGCTGTGGGCGATGGTGCAAGACGCCGGCCCATCATCGTCTCTCGAGCCAACCGCGCGCCATCAGCAGACCCTGAATTTAGGAGCGGTCGTTCGTCCCTTCAACTTCCGGCAGGGCGACCAGCACGCGTCGGCTGCGCTTGACGGTAGCGGCATCCCGCCGAGCCAGGACAGCCGACCCAACAGCTTTATCGTTCACAATGACCGCTACACGGCGCTATTCGTGCCCGCGGCGACGATGAGACCAAGCACCCCACTCAATGCGCCAGGCCCTGCCATTCCTCTGGCATCTCGACCGGAAAACGTTCCGCAGCCCAGCGCGCAGCCTGCGAATCGAGCCTCACCAGCGCTGCTTGGACGTTCGATGGAGCAAGCCGCTCCGGCGTCCTCTAGGGCTGAGAGGACGTCCGCGGCGGCCCGCGAGGTTTATGCTGCATCATGGGCCGTTCCCGAGAGTTTTTTGCACGGCACCCAACCCGCCCCGGACACGATGCTCTCGAAGCTCGGCCGCTGGGGCCTCTTGCCGGACGCGGCGCAGCCGATAAAGCAATACGACATTCGCGGCGAGCTCTACACCGCCGTCCGGGGACCGGGAGGGCCCAACGACGTTCGGCTCATTCATCACCCGAGAATGTAGATGCCGAGGGGCAATCCCAAGATAGGAGCCCGTCCACATAGCTTCGGTATTGGATTTGTTAATGAACCATAGCTTGCTCCAGCGACTCTTGCGAGCTTGGTGCGGTTCAGAGCGGTGCGGGTGAGCGCTACCCGGCCCGATTAACTTGCGCGCATCATCGCTGTGCGGCTCCTCGTTGAGCCGCACAGCCATCGTCCTTTGATCTTTGCGAAGCGCCGGCGGCCCCAAAACTGCGAAGAACACCTACGGTGTTATTGCCGTTGCGTTTTACAGCATTGCCATCAATCGGGGCCTCCTCAAGTCCCGAGTCAGGAGAAGCATCCTCGGAGTAAAGAGGCTACTTCCGGCGCCCCGTTGAACACGCGTCGGCTGAGCTTAGCTGGCTGCAGATGGGTGTGGTCGTCCACTAGCCCAGATGCACATCCTGGTCGCGGCCTTCGGCAGAAAGCTCTTTTGGCCAACGCCGCGCTGCGCAGCGGCGTCGTCGATCCGCCTCCAGTCTGTCAGTGCCGTATCTTCGGAATCAGCAATGGTCGGGATACCGAGCGCGATCTCCATCGCGTCAGCGCCGACCGACGACTTCCGCAGCTGAGCCCGTGCTGCCCGACGTTGCCGCCACCGCTCGTGTCCTGGTTATAGCTCTTGAGATCTGCATTCAGCGCCTCCGCGGAAACCCGAGTGCGCCATCGGCGGTGGACGAGCCGCGAAGGACGTCGAGCCCACAGCGCTTCAGATCAAGCAGCAGACCGCGCCAGTCATGCGCGCTCTCTCGGGCGCCATCGGTGAAGCCGACCAATTCCTTGCGGCTTTCCGGCGTCGCGCCGATCAGCACGAGGATGCACTGCATTTCGTTCTCGAGCCGGGCCTCGAGATGGATGCCACCAGCCCAGATGTAGACGTAGCGTTTCGCCGACAGATCGTGCTTCTGCCACGCCGTGTGCTCGTCGAGGCAGCCATGCTTCAGGCGACCGATCGCGGAGGCCGACAACCCGGCAGCATCCTTGCCAAGCAGCGCAGCCAGCCCTTCCGAGAAGTCGCAAGTCGAGATCCCCTTCAGGTAAGGATCGGCAGCAGTGTCTCGATCCGCTTCGAACACAACATGTAGGGTGGCAGGATCGACGTGAGAACCGGAAACGGTCGGGTTCGGAGGCGTCCGCCTCGCGACGCGCAGACGCGAGTAGCGGATAGCGACCGGACCGGTACTGTTCATCACCTGCTGCTCGGGCAGGTGACCTGCCGGACGATGCGCTGGTGGCCGTCCACGGGCTTCAGATCGGCATGCTTGCCGAGAAAGTCCGTGACCTCAGCCTAGATCGCCTACGCGAGAAAGATACGTGCCCCGCTACGCAAGATTTCTGTGAGTTATCGGCGACGGTTCCTGGCGGAACTTGATGATGTTATCTTTGGATACGGCATATCGCTCCTTCGGTGAAGAAGTGGAGGCGTCAAGCACCCCACGATATGCCGCCTTTCCGATTGTCGCCGTCACCAACTTTCAGCGATAGTCGATCGAAGCTCTTACCTCCATC
The DNA here is from genome assembly GCF_004114935.1 of Bradyrhizobium zhanjiangense. Classification (NCBI taxonomy): domain Bacteria; kingdom Pseudomonadati; phylum Pseudomonadota; class Alphaproteobacteria; order Hyphomicrobiales; family Nitrobacteraceae; genus Bradyrhizobium; species Bradyrhizobium zhanjiangense. The sequence goes on along the minus strand of NZ_CP022221.1, from coordinate 2,245,302 downwards.
TAATTCATATCGCGATCATCATGTGTGAACGACTTCACATCGCACTTGATGCCGAGATAAGTCGTAGACCAAGGCTCGCTGGCGCGAACCGGCGAGGCGTTTCGGACTTCCTGCCGGCCTAGATTGACGATCGCAGCAACAATCTTCTGCCTTAGCAGATAGTGCAAGCCTTCACGGCCGATCCAGTCACGCCGGCCGGGGTCATGGGCCCGTCTGGCCTCGGGCGAGGTGATCAATTTCACGAGGTGTTTGCATGCCTCTTCTGCGGCGGTGGGATAGACGAACGCCGCATCGAAAGATGCCTCGGCCATTGGCACAGGGCGTGCAGTGCGTTTGTTGCGTGGGAATTTCAGTGTCCCGACTCAGGAATAAAGGGCACGGCTTATTTTCGTGACACGAGTGTCGTCTTTCCTTGGGACACCCGATGCGATTTCGTAACGGGTCAATGTAGGAGGAACTGTTGAGCCACGAATTATCTCCGGAACAGTCCAGGTTCCTCGTTCGAAGGGGGACCACCGGCTGGATGGTTTATGATCGAGAACGCAAGGGGCCGGCGCTGTTAAAGGACCACAGCTTGGCCGAGAAGCTGTCCAAGGAACGGGCCGAACAAGTAAGGCAGGGACTGGTTGATGGCTCGATTAACTGCTGGCCATGATCCCTTGAGGTGAGCTTTCGATCCAGGGAAATTAAGTTTACCCTGCGTTCAGCTCCGCTGTGTGGTCTCGACACTGGGAGAGCATAGCCGTTCATGCGCCGCCCCCAACCGGGCTTGGTGAGTTTGCCGATGACCTTGAGACAATCGGCCTGCGACCGGCTGGGGCGTCGGACAAAGCGCATTGGCGTGTCCTCGCTTACTGATCAGCATCAGCCGTTTTGCAAAGCTCTGTCCGTCGACCGCTAAGCACCAGACTGCGCTGGGCGATCACCAGGAGCTACAGGACCCGCGCGGCCAGCGGCAGATCGATCACGCCTGGCCGCATCGTTTTTTGAATACGCCGCGAAATTGTCCTGCACCTGCCGCTCACCTTTCATCCAACAGCGGTCAGAGTCTCAGAGTTTTTGCAGTGAGACCGCACTTTGGGACCATCCAGAACTAGAGCTTTTTTCGCCTTGATCACGTTGGGCGGGCTGGATGCGCCGAGTGGTTTTGCAGCAAAATCGGCGGTCTGTTGCCGATCGCGCCATGGGGCCGTTCTTCGTTATCGTATCTGCGCCAAGTCGCCACTTTTTCTTGGGCGTCCGCAGGGCTGAGGAACGAGTGAGTGTTGAGGCATTCGGTCCGGAAGCGTCGTTGAAGTCTTCGATGAACGCGTTGTCGGTTGGCTTACCGGGCCTGGAGAAATCCAGCGTCATACCGCATTGGTAGACCCATAGGTCCAGATCGCGACACGAACTCGCTGCCTTGATCGACGCGGATCGTTGCCCGCAATCCCCTTCCTTGCAGGCTCTTTCCAGCACCTCCACGACCTCGGTGCCGCGGAAGGCGAACCCTGGCGCCTGTTCTGCAGCATCTCCTCGTGGAGCGACAGCCGAGATCCTCATCCGTAGCAGCCGCTACCGAAACGAATGCACAGATAAGAAAAATCGAGGTTGTGACGAGATGCGATTAAACGACCCCACCATTTTTTGCAGGAGATCGCACGGCTCCGGTTGGTTAGCTTACAGGTGCTAGTGACTTTGGGAGATATGTCGGTGTTGATCGTTGAAACGATTTTGAAGCCAGACCAGTTTGGCGGTATTGGACTTTTCTCTGCTACTCTTTTGCCTAAAGGTGCATTGATTTGGATTCATAACCCAATCGTTGACATTGCCGTGACACCTGAACAGTACGAAACTTTACCTCGAACATTTCAAGCTTTACTTGACAAGCATGCCTATCCAAGAGACCTCGACGTTGATGATGGTGTTCTAGAGTACAATGCTGACAACGCCCGTTTCATGAATCACAGCAGTCAACCAAACACATACCAAGACGATCATTGCCGAATTTTCACAGCCCGTGACATACAACCGGGCGAAGAACTGACTTGCGATTACTTGTCTTTCGATCCAAGGTGCGACTTATCGTGGGTTAAAGAGCTATCGCCGAATGTTGGTGCCTCAAGAGGCTAGGCGGCAGCGGATTGAGTTTGCGGTCTGGCGACTTCTATTCCGCGGGCGAATTTACATGGGGGAGAGTTTCGGCAACTTGTTGTAGCCATTGACACGACGCCAGCTTTTCTCGGCGAGCTCCCGAGCTTGAAGATCATAGCGAGCGCCATCTTGTTCGACAGACATTCCTTGGCGCGCATTGTGTGGTGGCGCACGGTCGCGAACGCACTCTCGTTGACATGGACGGGTTTGAAACAACCAGTTCTTACCAACTGCGCGATCCTCGGTCTTCACCGGCATAGCTGAAAGCGCTGCCTTGCCAGGCGGGCTTTCAAACTAACGGCCGGAAGCCCCGGTCCGATTAATTCGCGTCAGCCATTCTGAAGTCGGTCCTGCTTCCAGGCCCACCCGCTCAACTTGACTGGTCCAAGGGCTCAAGGTGCCCACAATCGAAGGTGCAGAGCAACCTTTCCGGTCCCGTCGACCTCGCATATCGCAAGGAGTTAAGGGAAACATCCAGGCCGACGTAGATCATGGCTTTCCCCCTTTCGAATGAACGGGTTCGTGATCGCCAGGCAAAAGGGGCTACTCGGCAAATAGGCCAGGCGATCAGGACCGAACACCCCATCTATTCCGAACAGCGGCTGCGCTTCATGTTCTGGTCATTGTTGTCAGGCCCAGCGAACTTCAACCTGGATCGAGCCTTAGGGTGCGGGAGACGTGGGGTAAACGCCAGTTGGAATCTGTAAAACGCGACTATTGATGAAACCCGGCGATGAAACCTTCCCCTCGGACTAATCCCGGAAGGCTCGGGGTACGTATGATCATAGGTGATTGCATCATCGTCCCGTCGGCCGCTGGCGGCAAACGCGCCACCTAATTGCCTCGTCGCCCAAATCCCGCATTCTCCGCAACGTCAAACTATTTTTTGAATCGATCGATATCATACTCAAAAAATAAAAGCCCTATTCTATATCACGATGCTAGCTTCCGCGCGCTGGCGATATGCCGGTCACTCTGGAGAAAGTGGATGAATACAATTGCTATCAATGACACCGCTATCAATGACACGGTGCAGGACCTCGGGGACGCCACCGAGCACACAAAAGGCTTTGGGGGCTCGTGGCGCGCAGAACACACGACCGGCGATTATTATTTCGTGGATGAGTCCGATTGACGCGGACCGTCTTGATGGGATGGGCTTAGGCCCATCCCATCAGTTTGAGACGGTGGGCAAGGGATCGCTGCTGTGAGCGATATATTTCATGCGTGGTCTAACGGGCGTTGGATCAGCCTCGACCTGCAATCCAATCGTTACAGCATGGCGAGCACATCTGCAGCTTGTCCGGAGGAGCGTGAACGGCTAACCGCGACGACGGCAAAGTTGCGCGATTGCCTGAGTTCACCGCCAGCCTTTCTCCCACCCCTCCATCTGGTGTGGCACTATGCGCGTGCGGCTCATGCTGCTCGCTTCATTCGCAGCCAGACCATCGCTCGTCAACTCGACTTTTTACGTGCCTCGCGTCGGGGTACGGCACCGGTGTCCATGGGAGTCGAAACAATCCATTACTACGCCAGCGTATTCCAACATCTGCGCAATCTTCGGTTCCGCCGCCCGCGCTGTCTTGAGGATTCCGTAGGGGGCTATCTGTTTTTCTATCCCTACATCGCATCGCTCGAGCTCCTCGTGGGTGTGAAGCAGCCACCTTTCAAAGCCCACGCCTGGCTGCAATCTGGCGACCTCATTTTGAACGACGCGAAGCGTGCTGTGGAGGACTACAGCGTCATCTTGAGATTCGAGAAATGAGACTTAATGTAGACCGGCTCTTGGATTCAGCGAAGGAGCTTGCCACCATCATTGTAAACGGCCGCGTGGAAATCACGGTGCTCAACGATATTGTTGACGCCGAGACCGGCATGCCGACTGAATTGGAACCAACACACTTCAAAAGCACGTCTCTGCCGGAGATTGTCGCTTTGCTGCAGGAGCGGTACGCTGGCGATGCGGCTTTCATTGTTCGCGCGCCAAGTGGCACCGCGATCGTACGCCCCCCCTTCTCAGAGATCTCCATCTTCTACCAGGTCAGAAATGATGAGATTGAGTGCTGGGCAGGACTGAAGCTGCCAGATGCCGCCTTGGCGCAACGCCACGCCTTCAACGTTGGCTATTTGACTGGCCTGATATGCAACGCGTCCTGGTTGACCCCGGAAACAGGGTTGAGTGGGATTTTTGAGCTACTGAGTGGCGCGGCGCTCATCGTCTCAAGGGGGACTTTTCGGCAAGTCGATTTTCTGGCGGGCGCCGTAGCCAGGCTCAACACCTCGGCGGTCTCTTTCAAGGATGACGTGGCCAGCTTTCGCCAATTGATCTCGGCGAGCGTCGCTCACAAAACGCGAAGCTATGGCGGTGCTTTCAGTATTGAATGTTCCGGGGGCCTTGATTCGTCGGTAGTGGCGCTGGCTGCGGCCGACCTCCATCGAGGCAGGCCCCTTTCCCTCCTGAACAGCTACTCAGAGACGGACGTCAATGGTGACGAACGCTTCTTTTTTGCCGCGCTAGCCGAGCAGGTGGGCGGCGTGCCAACCTATGTCGAAACGAATGCTCGCTCGTCGATGACCCACCTTTCGTCAGAATTGCTGGCTCCAACGCCGCGACCTTGTAAGCTAGCGGCCACGATCGCGACAACGGCTCAACTTCACGAGGCTGCGCAGGCTGCAGGATCGCGCCTGGTGCTCACAGGAGATGGAGGCGATCAACTATTTCTCAGAATGCGCCGCTTGACGATGGCCAGAGAGCTGCTTGCCGAATCCCGATCACCACAAGAGGCATTGCGCGACCTCGCCGGCCTTGCGATTCAGGCTCGAGCGTCTGTCTGGCGTGTTCTTCGCGAGGTGATTACCGGTCGGAGCGGCCGGGACTTACGCCGGCATATGCTCGGTGAGCATCGGCCGCAGTCGCCTCTCGCGTCAGTGCGGCCGGATTTCGGTGCAGAGCTCGTACCAGGCGCCAGGTCCCTACGCCACCTGCCGACGACGCGACTGTTTCAGTTCTTCGGCATGCGTCATGCGGAGCTCAATCGCATCGCGCTACGAGACATTGCGGTAGAAGAGCGAAAGGCGTTTGTGTTCTGGCCGCTCATCAAGGCAGGTCTCGTCACGGCTCGCCGACATCATCACGCAAACGGAATTGATCGTGCACTTGAGCGCGAGGCCTTCCGGGAACACTTGCCCAACGTGATCTACCATCGGGTTGGCAAAGGTGCTGGGCGCGACATGCTAATGCGGTATGAATATGGTGCCTTGGTGTCACGTGTCGAGCGTAGTGCATTGTATCGGCAAGGCTTGATCTCCCGCGATCTCCTCCGTTCAGCTATCGACAATTTGTCTTACGACTCAGCGTTTGCACTCGTTCGTCTCTGCGGTGTTGCCGATTGGATGGACCTTCATGAACTGGGGTAAGCCGCTCTTGCCCCCGCTCCAATGGGACATCATCAAGACGAGCCTGCAATCTTCCCGCCTTCTTGTCGCCGGCTTCTTGCTCACGACCATTGCAGCGTCTGCCAGCGCAGTCGCCGGGCCGCTCTTGTTCTCACGGGCCGTCGCCCGGCTGGCCAGCGCGCCGCCGCTTCTTACGGTCAGTTTGTTGTTGCTGTTTGCCGTTACGGTCGCGCTTGCTCGGTGCTTGCAGGAGGTCAAGGCGGTTCTGTCGAACAGGTTGGAACAGGACGTTCGTAATCTCTCCAGCAAGAAGATCATGGCCGCTCTGGTGAGTGCCGAGGGATCGCTGTTTGCTCAAAACAATCCGAGCAAGATTTCGGTAATGGTAGAGAGTTGGCACCAGTCCAATAAGATCTACATCCAGCTCTATTTGATGGTGCTGATGGGCGGGGTCGCCGATGTTGCGTTCTCGTTCCTTGCCGTCGGTGGAGCAGCAAATTGGTTTGTGGCGCTGTTCGTTCTAGCCTACGGCGCCGTCCTCGTGTTGATAACGTGGAAGAGCAATAGAGTTACAAAGGTGTATCAGGCTGAGGCGCAGGCCTCAAGTAACGAGGGCTCGAACGTTTTAGGAAATGCAATCGAAAACATCATTTCGATCAGGGTGTTCCGCGCTCAACCCTGGATAGCTGAGTTGTATGAGCGCCAGGCCGCCGCCACGCGCCGAGCTTGGCTCTCGTTCTATGGTGCCCGGTTGCGCTATGGCGCTTTGCAAGCGATCCTCTTGTTCGTTCAGTATGCCTCGATCTTGGGGCTTTCGCTGTGGCTCTATGACCGGTCAGGCGAGATAGGTGGGCTCGTCATGGTGAGCCTGATCCTGGTTCAACTGAACCGGCCCTTCGAGCTTATCGGCATGTCAATTCGGGACATCATCGTTGCGCGTGGCATGGCCCGGCCGCTGCAGGCGCTGCTTGATGCCCATGCCCCAGCGGCACGACCCGCTATGCTCAAGCGTACTATGCCGATATCGGGCTCACTCACCATTTCCATCAGCGCGCTTTCGTTTGGTTATGAGCGAGCCGCCTCGCCGCTTCTCTCGGGGATAACGGGCGAGTTCAAGCCCGGCGTCATCAACTTCATCATCGGACGGTCGGGCGCTGGCAAATCGACGCTTATGCAACTTCTGCTAAAAATGCATCAAGGTTACAGCGGCCTGGTACGCGTTGGCTCTTTGGACCTGGCCACGATCGATCCGGAAGATTACTTGGCGAACGTAGGTTACGTGCCCCCAGAGCCTATGATGATGAATCTGAGTATCCGCGAAAACGTTCTGCTGGGCCGCCCGTTTTCCGATGCGGACGTGTTCCACGCCCTAGAATGTGTCCATCTGGCTGATAAGGTGACCTCCTTGCGGGACGGTTTGGACTACCGCGTCGGCGAGCGGGGCCAATTGCTAAGCGGCGGCGAGAGGCAGCGCCTTGCGATCGCCCGTGCACTCATCGCAAGGCCCCGGCTGTTGCTCCTCGACGAGGCCAGTTCCGGGTTGGACGAGCAGACCGAGCGCGGAATCTTCGACGAACTTCGGCAACTCGCGTCGGACACGACGATCATAGCAATCACGCACCGCCGGGGCGTGATAAGTCCACGTGACTACGTGCTAGATTTGTCGTGGTCGGCATCCGCGAGAGCCTCGCCTGTGCTCGCATAACTTCCGTGACCCGGCGTCTGAAAAAGTCCTGGATGGCACGGGCTGCGCCTTTGTGCTGCCCTTCGACCATCAACGCACTAATACTTTGGCTTTCGACAAGCAAATCGCTGTAGTACGTACGTGTTCCCATTGCGCGTGAAAGGTAGACATAAACGACGTCCGCGACGTGATCCGCAATGTGGCGATGCTGTTTGACCAGCAACGCGCGCCGATAGCACTCGCCTACTTTCAAGAAGAGTTTGGCGGGATCCTCATTGCTTGCGTAGATGGGCTTAATTTCACCGCAGAAGCTTGCCGCCACCTCGTCAATCAGCTTCGCCTTGGTGAAATCGCTGATGCTATCGACATACATTTGCGACAGCATATTGCAGAACAGGATGGCTTGATGTGGGTCGATCGGCCTGGCGTTGAACCCCTTGTGGTCGACATTTTGCACCACATCGCGCTCAGTCAACCGTATCAAAGCCTCTCGTACGGGCGAAATTCCGACGCGAAGCTCGTCGGCAATGTCGGCAGGCTTCAAGGCTGTGCCGGGTAGCCAATGGCCCAGTAATAGACGCTCGCGCAAGGCCTGGAATACTGGATGCTGTGTCTCAAAAGCCATGATTATTCGCCCGTTCAACCGTCCCGACTGAGGCGGCCAAGGGAGCCTCACCTCTTGGCATAGCTCATGCCGCCCCGGAAGCCATGCGCGGTCCGATCCGCGGCGAAATGGCTGCTAGGATAGGCCGCCGTGGCGGCCCTCCGCCAGGGCCACGAAGCTCTGCTGCCGAGTACGAGGTGGGTATGTCCAAAGCGGAATAGGCGGTCGGAACGGGTAGAGGCGATGATCGAGCGGCATTTCTGCCATTGTGCAACTCGCCCAAGAAGCCGCGTCGCTGCCACTGGTGCCGACGTCGGCGTCAAGATGTTGGTTTCGCTTTTCACGATGTTGCGTCCGCACTCGCGGTCCTCCTTGATCATGACTAGCGAGCCGGGCGCGATCGAGAGATTGAGTTCCGCTGGTCCTCTTCATGGTCCTGCTCCGTTATCAAAATGGAACGTCATCCGCCCCCCGATCCGCTGGTCGAAAATCGGGAGTCCAGTTCAGTTTCTCGCTCGCCGAAGATGCTGAAGATATTCCAAATGACTCCTCGGCGATGTGCGGACTAACTCGGCTAGCCTTGGCGTGGTCGGGGGCCGTCCCCACCCATCTGAGATACAACTTGACGCTACGTGCGATTCAAGGGATCTGAGGCCGTCAAACTGGACCATTTTTGGCTAGAGTTTTCGCCGCCGAATCCGCTGGGAGGAGCGACAGACGATGACGGCTTCAAAATTTTCCGACACCCAGAAGGTGTTGATTCTCAAGCGGGGAACGAAGCTGCCAACATCCTCGGCTGCATCAAGATGCGGGCGCCCTGACCTGGCACGCAGAGACACAGAAAGCTATGGCCGAGCAATCGACAAATTTGCCGAAGGTGCCGCCAGTTCAGATGGATCGCGAAACGGAGGAACTGGCAAGCAAAATCGCGGAACGCGCGAGAGAGGCACGCCACCAAGCTGCACCCTTACCAGAAGGTCCAGTTCGCGACCCACTACTTGAAAAAATTAAACAGTGCGACACAGATTCCCGATTCGACCGTTGCCGGATATCGCTTCCCGGCCAGGGCCAGGTCGCCGTAGGCTCCCCCCTTTCCTCCACGGAGCAATTTCAACGAACCGCTCAGTCCGGGCAACTGCCGCCCTCAATCTTGTTGCTGGCGCGATCGCCGTCCCGATTGCGGAGCAGTTCACTCCAGTTCTTTGTCGTCAAGCAAGATGAGCAGATCATCCTTACCTACCCGCAGCATCACCGCCGCCAGCTTCGGCGGAACGCCCAACGGTCGATCCACCGAACGACTCTTTCCCAGAAGCAAGACGCGCGTGCACACTGAATCCGCCAAAGCGCTCCCACATCGTCGGATTGGACACTAAAACCACGCCCACGGTATAAATGCCACCAATCCAAAATTGGAAAGAACCGGTGGCTCCTATTCGAGTGAATTGGACATGTTCTCTAATGACCGGGTCAGCAAAGCGGACATTCTGACCAGCCGTTCAAGAGGTCTGAGAGGTCACTCGACCAGCGCTATGGATCAGCCAGAAGACTTGCGCGAGGTGGAAGCAACGCTTGTTCGACTGGCCCCAGGGAAGCCAACCGACGCCAGGTCCTTCGGTGCCAGATTAGCGGAGCAATGCCGCACCGAGCAAGGCTGATAAAGCATAGCCGAGGCCCGGCAATATCAGCGTGACCCCGTAGCCTAATCTCGCCGCGACAAAGCCGCTCGCTGCGAAGCCCACTAACGCGAATGCCGACATCATTGAAGTCAGGAACGTGACATCTGTTCCCGCCTTCCCCGGCCGGGCGAGCCCGAGAAACCAGTTCGTGAATGTAACATGCTGAACAGCGAGTGCCGCGAATACGATCCCAACGCTCGCTACGGCGCTCACGCGAACGCTGACGTAGCGGTCGATCATCGCAAGTGTGCCAAAACTGATGGCCATCACTGCGCAGCCCCAGATCAAACCCCGGTGCGGCGCCATTCGGCCGAGGATGGCGCTGGTCAGCGGCGCAACGATCGTATACGTCAATACGTTCGAGAGAGCTCCGATCCATCCGATGTCTGCAGCGGCAAAGCCGAGGTCAACGAGCCGTAACTGCACCGTCGCGAACGCCACAGCGATCCCAACAACGCCGGGTGCGATCAATGCGGCCGTCGTCCACAGGCCATTGTAACGAAAGACCCCGAAGATCGACAGGCGCTGCGGCGAGCTCCATCGGTCTCTACGATGGAGCGGTTCAGAAATCGCAAACACCCATCCAGCGAAAATGGCTAGCAGCAGCGCTAAAACCAACAAAGCTGGACGCCAACCAACCATCTCGACCAATTGGAGGCAGACGGCCCCACCGATCACATGGCCGATAGCCCGGCCCCAACCGAGCAACGCGGCCCCGAGCGGCCGCTCGCCGGAATCGAGAGCTTCCGCTATGTAGCCCAAAGTTGCGATCCGCTGTGTGGCGGCAATGGTTGCAAGCGCGAGAGAAACCAGAAAAATCGACGCGAAATCGGTCTTCGGGTTCAAGAATGCCATTGCTGCCAGCACAATGGTACTGGCGACTTGGGTCAACAGGATCCATGAACGCCTCAGCCCGAGACGATTGAGGCTCCATCGATCCACAAGTGAAGCCGAAGGAATTGGCCACCGAGCAGGACGCGGCGGCCCCCGCGGTTGAAGGGAGTGTGCCGCGGATATGCGGTAATGACTGACGTTCTCATATGGTTGCCTTCCCTCCACTCGGAGCGTATTCGAGACCTCAATGTAGGCAACCCGACACACGAACTGCTCGATCGAACCGCAGCAGTGGGTTTGTGCTATGGGCCGCAGCATCAAGCCGCTTCGGAAAGGCATTGCGAGTCAGCCACACTGCCGAAGCGGCGAACTACGCGGAGCGCGGAGATACGGCGCTCGGGTTCTATGGCGCCACGAAGCAGTCACTTCGAGGTCACGGCCCAATGGTTGACGTCGAAGTTTAGGCCGCCTGGGGCTGAGGTTATCTCAACACCATATTGGACGCTGCCGACGACTATATCGCCGAAATACCCTTTCGACTTTATCCATAGCAGGATACTCTTGATGTCCACGGTCTCTGCGTTGGCCTTGGACGTACGCAGGAACGAGATGACCTTGTGGTTGTTCCAGCCTTCAAACACATTCCAAGTCGCCCCTCCCACGTCGACGCCTATGTAGACTGGAATCGCGGCTCCCCCTGTGGAAGTGTAGTTGTAAGAAATGGGCTTGACATCGCCACTTCCATCGGGATTCCCGGTGTAATTGGTCCAGAGCATTATCTCATAGGCATTCGAGCTGTCCCAAATGTCGTACGCGAAGTTCCAACGGCCGCGAGCCGGGACGCTCTGATCGAAGCGAGAAGTCAGGGTCTTGATCGCGCTCAGCCGTTTACCAACATTGAACGCCTCGTGGGGATAGCTCTTGATGCCGCCGGTATCAGGATGGTTCGACCACACACTCCATCGATCGACCGCATGTACAGAGATCGTCTGAGGGCCAGCACCTTGGCCATATACGTCGTTATTCCAGGAATAGCCATCAAGCGAATAGGTGCCGTATCGATCGCTCGAACTCCAGATCGGCGCTTTCGCGGATGCCGGGAATAACCCAATCATGGCCACAAAGGGCAGCGCAACAACGTTCCGCTTCGACAACTCAGACATTCTAAATCTCCAACTGAGATCTGCCCGTCAGCGCCCCAGAAGCGAGCAAAAGTGGTGCCAGTGTTCGCGTGCCTCGCGACGGCTTCAAAACGCAGATCAAGCTATCAATGCGACGCGATCGTGCTGCACGAAAGCAAGTCGGCCCGCGATCCGCACGCTCCGTGGGTAGGCGATCTGCTTGCTGAAGGAGGCCGGCGCCATTCGTGAATCCGAGAAGCACGGCTGGATGCAGGATCGAGCCGATCCAGATGCGCGCGAGCGCGCCTTCGGTCTAACCCGCTTCGATAACCCGCAGAGATTCTCCCCCGAGGAGGCTCTCGCCGAGCTGCGTGACGTTTTGGCCTCAATCGGCGACATCTGCCCCGATTGCTCCGAACATTAGACCGCACTGTCGAGCCTGCCACGACGGAGTGGGTTAGACGCTGGAACCCGGCGTTCTTGTTGGCGTCCGGGTTAGCTTTATTCCTATGCCGGCACGCCGAGCCAAGCCTGAGTTCGCGTCGGCGCCCGCGCCCTCTAAGCACGCCGCCCCATGACCCAGCCGACGAGCGCACGATGTCGCGGCTCGAGTCGTCGCCGGTCGCGCTTCCTCACGGCGGCGATCGCCAGATCAGAGCAGGCGCCACCTGCTTAGCGCCCGCCAATTTTGTCGCAAACTCGCCACTACACAGCAGCGCAATGTCTGCGGCCGCCCGACAACTGCAGCTGGTTCTCTTATGTGTCTTTGCTGGCAGGGCCGCGATCAATTCAAGGGTTGAATGGGGCCGCAAGAGGCAGGCATTTTTATTGCACACGGTATCATGAGCTTCGTCGTGACACGTTCGGGCTACATGTGGACTGGCGCATTGGCCGTGCCAGGTCATCAAGCTGGAGACGAGTGCGGCAAGTGGAATGCAACGTGCGCGACCCGCCTGGTCGAAATGTTTGGGCTAGGGATCGCGCTCCAGACAGGTCGAGGATGGCCAGGCAATTTACTCAAGAGGAGCTGGAGCCGGCCCTCGTTCCGGCAGACGAACGCTTGACGAGCCGCGCCGTGTTAAGCGCAACGATCGGCAATATTCTCGAATTTTATGACTTCGGGACCTATAGCTTTTTCGCGATCCAGATCGGTCAGGCGTTCTTCCCGGCGAGGGACCCGTTCGCCAGCCTCATGCTGTCGCTCGCGACGTTTGGCGCGGGTTTTGTGACCAGACCGATCGGGGCCATCGTGCTCGGCTCGTACTCGGATCGAGTCGGGCGCCGGCCCGCGATGACCGCCAGCTTTGCCATGATGAGCGCGGCGATACTTGTATTGGCTGTGACCCCTTCGTATGAGACAATAGGAATTGCCGCTCCGTCACTGGCCATTTTCGCACGTTTGCTGCAGGGGTTCGCTCTCGGAGGTGAAGTCGGTCCGACTACTGCCTACTTGATGGAATCGGCCCCGGCGCAAGCCCGCGGTCTTGCTGTCTCGTTTCAGCCTGCGAGCCAACAGATAGCTGCGACGGCCGGAGCGTTGGTTGGGGAAATACTCTCCCTCACCATGACAAGCGAGGCACTCAATGCGTACGGATGGCGGATCGCGCTTTTGCTCGGCGCCGGTACGCTGCCCTTCGGACTTTGGTTGCGGAGCGCCTTGCCCGAAACGTTGCACCGCCCCGAAGTCCCACCTCCCGTCGTCCAGCCTGTAAGGAGATCGCCTGCCGCTCGCCGCATCATGAGCCTGGGATTCGTCATCTTGGCCAGCTGCACGATTATCACCTACGTCACGGGATATATGACCACCTATGCGCTGAACACCCTTCAAGTTTCCGCGCCTCTCGCCTTTGCGACCCCGCTCGTCAGCAATACGGTAGGAATTGCTGCCGCACTGCTGGGCGGTTGGCTCGCGGACCGGCTCGGACGCCGTCACATCATGATATGGCCGCAAATCACTGCGTTGCTGATGACCTATCCGGTGTTCTTGTGGATCGCAGAGAGCCGCAGTGCCCTCGCACTTCTTGGAGGCCTCGGCGCCCTCACCCTCATCGGAACGATTCCGTATAGTGTCTTCTATGTGAGTATGACCGAAGGTTTGCCCAAGAACATTCGCGGTAGCGCGTTCGCGACGATTTACGCTTTTGCGATAGCGATCTTCGGGGGCACCGCTCAACCCGTCGTCGCCTGGCTGATCCACGCAACCGGGAACGCGCTGGCGCCGGCCTGGTATATGCTTGCCGCTAGCGCAGCCGGGCTCTGTGCCATGCTTATGATGCCCGAAACCGCACCGCCGAAACTTAAGAGCGTTGCGAACAAGTGAAGCCCGTGATAGCGCTGGACGAACTAAACGGGTCCCTTCCCGCTATATCGCGGCCGCCTCACACCGTTGGCACTGATGTAGATCGGCCTGAGAGATGGGGAACAGTTGTCTTGATGCAGCATTCGCGTGCACGAAGCCCGTGTCCAACCGAGCCTTCTTGTTGAATTTGCGTTGGCTCTCAAACTGTTCGTTTCCTCCTGAAGAATGGTCCGCTATAGCTGGGTCGCTTTACCCCATTCGCTGTCAGCTTTGTTCACTGCTTTGAGTTGGTCTGCGATGTAGCGGGACATATCACCGATCACAGCGTGCAAGTCAGCTTCCGAAATACCATGCCCTGCAGGCTCGATAATGGGCCAGGTGAGCTCATCCACATCCTGTGATGCGCCAGCCGTTCGATACTGCTCGACCGCGTGAACGCAGTCTACGCCAAATCGATAAACTCGCGAGCCTTGCTCACCGGATTCTCCCAAACCGCCTCGGCGGTGTTAGCGAGTAAGTGAAGAGAGCAAGTAAGCACCCCTTCTTGTCCCGGCCCTATCGCCTACAGGCGTGCGCCAAGCAGGACAACCTCGTCATCCGAACTTCGCATCGCTCACGCGCGCGTACTCTTTCCTCAGTCCGCCATCAGATCGTGGCGCGCGGTCCATCTGCCGAGGTTCTCAGACGCTGACATCGAAAGGCGTGAAGGGCCCATTGCGAATGATGGGTTTGGAGCCATCGGCTGAAAGAGCAGCATGGTACGCCCCGCACACGAAGGCGTGCCAGATCGATGGTAACCGCGCCAGCTTCAACAGAGCTCTCAGATATCAACTTCAGCAATTCTCATTGTTAGCTGTAAAACCGAACACCCATTGCCCGGCCACGTATTTTGTAGACTGAGTATGAGCCTGGCACCAGCGGCTTTGGCGCTGATTGTTTTCCCGGTGCTCCCAACCGAGTTAGCAATTATAGGGCAAGAGCTGCGTCAGCAGTGCTCGCCTGACTAGTCTCACCTCGATGTGTCGCCCTGCTCGGGCGGAATTGTCACCTAAGAGAACACCGAACATGGCGCGCCGTGCATCGTCTGCAGGGCGCGAAGAGGACGCGACCGCTGTCTCCACGAGCGGTCGGTGTAGGAGGCCTCTATCCTCATTCTCTTCTTGGTCTGCTTTCCGTTGTCAGGGCTTCACGCACGCGGGGTCGGTCAAGCAAAAGAAGAGATCGCAGATACCCTCCAACGGGTCCTCCTCGCATTCAGGATATGATGTATCGGCTACCTGCACATTGGCGTCGACCGGTTGCGCGGCGACCTCAGCGACAAAAGTCGGCACCGCCGCCGTTGCAAGCGCGACGACGCTCGCAGCTACAAACAGCAATTTTTTCATTCGAGAGTCCTTCCCTTGTATAGGCCCAGCCGTCCTCTACGGTCCTATATGACGACCCCGCGATGATAAAATTGATTTTCGTGATTGGTTCTATCTACGGAATGAATAAGTTTGGACATCTCCGCGGGTTTGATTGAGCCGCGAAGAACAAGCGAAGCCGTTTGTGGTCCCCCTCTCCCCGCCTCAAAGTGGTCCGCGCATTTCTCGGAGGACTCGCATTACCGCGTATTGTACCCGGACTTGGCTTGTGGCCTGGGACGCAGTGAATTGCACCGGTTCGAGACCCGAAGAGCGCTCCTAATGGCCCCTGCGGCACTTTCGGACGAGCTGGGCAAGCGAGTTCTAGGTGGCCGAGAAGGACTACGGCGTCTTTGTTCGGCTGAGCTCTAGGCCAAACCGCAAAGCACCGAGCCGTGGCGACAGCGCGGGACCAGGAGGGTAGCGGCTTTGCGAACTATCTGGCGAAGTGTTGGCAAGCTTGGGAGACGGTGCTGAGGCGCATTGCCCCCGAAAACCATGCAGAAATGGAGGAGCGGCTCGTCGATGAGATGGGCGAGGAGTTTCAAACTCGCCTGAACCAACGGCTCACCAAAGAGGGCCCAACGGGCTATGCCGATGCCGAGCGGGCGGTCGGATCTCAAATGATTGCCCGCGAGATCAAAACCGAGCTCATGCAATGGGTGTTTGGGACACACGGCATCGAGCTGTAAACGTTGTCATGCTCTCGATACCGATTGTTGTCACCACCGACCGCTCAATGGCAGCGCGACCGAGCTTATCGGGTTGCGGAAGCATCGCCTACCGTTCCGGCGATCCCAACGTTGGTGACTGAAAACAGCAGGGACATGACTGACCATACGCCCATATGCTGGAATTGTTTCGGCAGCGCTCGCCGCCATGGTCAGTTGAAGAGAAGCAGCTCCGACGTCACTCGGCTTGAGGCGCTCAACGAAGAAACGACAAGCCCCAGCATCTTCCGGGGGCCATGGAGGCGGGATGCTGGGGCCGTCGTAGCCTTATGCAAGAGTAGCAAACAGGCAGCGGTGTTGTGCACCACCCGATTCGATTCATCAAAGCGGCCCGGGATCCTCAGCTCCCGGTGCATCCGGACGATCCGCAAGCCGCTCAAGCTCCGCCGAGGGTTCCCCCAAGCCGCATCGCTTTGCGAGATGGAGCCTGACGGGCTCGGTGCTGCCCAGGCAATCCGCCGAGCCGATCTGTAGGCATGAAAGCTGCCACCGCGCAGCACACTGCCGCAAGATAATCAGCTCACTAGATTCCTAGTCGAGCCATCTGCGCCGACACGTGCTCCGGATCGGGAAGCGAGTGCCACGGATGGCCGCCAGCGGCGGCGCTCAACAAGGACCTACAGAACGCAGGGGTGAGCTTGCCGCGGTGGATCACGACGTTCTCGTGCCCCTCGGCGGCTCGAGCGCTCTGCCAGTGCTGATTGTACCCCCGCTGTTCGTCGGACTTCACGTGGCAAGCGGCGAATTCGCGATCGCCGAGCGTTGCCAATTGCCAGGCATGTACCGGTCGCTTGGTATGGATGTGCACCCACACCGGACTCGGCATCTTACCATTGCTCAGCGCCTTGGGCTGAAGCCTGATCTCGAACAGCGTCCCCGGCTCGCCCTTCAGAGCGCACGGTGGATCTGCAGGCGCCAATTCCCCGGCCGCCCGCAAATATTCAAGGTAATTCTGCGACGGGAAGGCGTAGGTCTTCATGCAATCCATCGTGATCGCTGCCTTCCGCGCATTCAAATAATTTGCCTGTCCCTGCACCTCGGACCACATCGCCTTGAGCCGGACTATTTTTTCGTGCACTTCGGGCACCTGCGCAGGCGTAAGCAGGCCACGTCGGCGAGGCTCCTCCAGCGCCGCTACGCAGGCCTCGATCTCGGTGGCTTGCGTCTGCAGGCGCTTAACGACGAGACCCACGACGTGGTCAGCGTCCTCGGGCTTCATCTGGCGTGCTTGCGAGACGGCGCTTTGCTGCGCCGGCAGATTGAACTGCAGCAGCTCGTCCAATCGATTGAGCAATCCGCTCAGCGCTTTCCTGGATGGCGGAGCCTGCCACATCTCCAGGTGGCCGTCCGCTGATTCCTGCGCGCGTGCCGCCTCCTCCGCGGTCGCAAGCTTCTTGGTGCCGAGGTCCGAGAGGACGATGACCTTACCTGTCGGAGCCGAGGCAGCGTCGGGCCTGGCGAGCTGCGGGTCGCGCTGCGCAGCCGTCGAACTCCCCTCGCCTGGCCCCGGTGCGCGCTTGCCTCTTCCCTTCCTGCGCGCGGCCTGGCCCTCAGCCACTACGCCGGCATTTTCCGGTATCCAGCTGGCCAGCGGTTCAATCACGGCGGGCGTCTTTGGCTGCACAGCCAAAAGGCGCGTGACTTCGTTTGCAGTGACCCAGGCACCTTCTACGATCCGGTCCAACAGATCCAATGGAACGTCCGCCCCCATTCCGTCATCCCTTAGCCCGGCAACGATGCCGTGCACTCCTGACGCAAATTCCGAAAGCCGCTCCATGACACCTTCCAGAACCGTGCAGTGCTCTGCGTCGAGCGCCGCTCCGTCGCTGTACAGAACGGCTTGGACCGTCGACAGGAATGCTGGAAAAACATCATCGACGAAGGTCCCGAGCAGACGCACCCGCCCGTCCTCACCGATGAGGGCGTCATTCAAGTCTGGTTCGAACGTGCTCGCCTGCGATTCGATCAGGAGCTGCGCGAGAGCGACCCGCGATTGCAGATACATGCACTTCGTAAAAAGTGCCCAGCCGGTATGCAGGCGTAGCATCTCGGGCGTGGTATCCGGCAAGTTGGCGGTGGCCGCGCAGACGGAGCGCATCCGTTCCGAGCGTAATACCTTCTTTCCCCACCACTCCATGCAGGCCATGTAGCGCTGCGCCACGGTCGATACCGCTCGGCTCAGCTGGGCGGGCGAAGCGTTGGCTTCGCGCAGCCGCTCGAGCACTGTTGCCGCTTTCCTTCTGCTCGCCTCCAGCTCATGGGCAATCAAGGTTGCCACGGCGTTGCATTGGTCCCCCGCAGAAAGAGTCTTTTGGCGAACTCGGCGAGCTTGATCGTCGGGAAGAAGCCTGTGTGCCAGGTTGGGGGGGAGGCTTGCATAATAGTCCAGAACTTCCGAGCCTGTCTTGACGACTTGATCGATCAGGTCCTGGGCCTCCGACCGGTTCAGGGGTTGGGCCGCCTCATTTTGAGAAGCATCAAAGGTTTCGAGCAGGCTGCGCATTTGTCGCCTGGCTGCCTTGATCTCGTCTTTCGTTGGGAATGCCACATCCGAAGCTGGTGGGTCGCCAACGAGCGGCGCCATTCTATCTTGAGACCCGGAGCGCATCCGCTCCACGGCGGAATCGAAAGATTGCCTGGCTTCTCCGGAGGCTGGCCCAGGCTCCCCGCCCGATCCCCATATGCTATCAACTTCTGCAGGCTCAACGTGCGACGTGCCGGCTCGGCCAATGCCCATCATATTCAACCTCCAATCAAGTCGAGAATCCGCAATCTGTCTGACTAGACAGCTTGGCTGACGACTAGCTGACCAAGAGCACTCATCCGGATGCACACGAAAGAAGATGTCGCCTTTGTGTTCCACTTCCATCGCAGCTCCTGTGTTGCTGAACTAACCGCATCGGTTCCAAGTATGATCAGCTGAGACATCACTGGGGCCGACGTGCCTTTGGGGGCGAGGTAGTCCCACCCCAATCTCGTGGCTCTGTGCACGTGGACTGGGCCATGTCATCCCAGACGCTGGAGAGCAGCCAGGAGAGCGCTCGCCTCTTACCGGTGAATTGTGGTCAAGCAGAAATGGCCAGCGTATGTCGATTGGCAGACCTGCGGTCGCAAGAGGCGTCCCGCTATCCGGTAAAGAGACTTCGACCAAAGAGCTTACCAAGCCACCAGCCATACACGGATTGTGACGAGACGCTGAAGACCATCACGAACAACATTTTGCTCTGTCCGAGCAGAATTGACGTGGCGTAACTCCCTTCGAACTACATCTCGCCAAAAGCCGGGCCCCACCCTGGCCGTCGGATCAACTTCATAGAAATATGGCAGCGAGCGTACCAATCGCGCCGAACATCAGCCCGATCAGCGAACCGGCTGTCGGCACGTCTCTAAAGAGCAGAAGGGTGAGTATCGGTTCCACTATCAGAATAGCTCCCACCGATATCGCGACAACGATCCATATATTCTTCAGATGCATGTAGCCCAGCGCGTATCCGAAAACGAGGAGCATGCCACCGAAGGATATCAGGAAAAACATCGGCAACAGCATTGCCAGATCACCGCCGGCCTTCCCAAATTGCCGTGAGGCAATCAGCTCGGCGAATATCGAAAGCGCTTCTCCAAGGAAAATCGCTGCCACTGCTACAATCTTCAATATCAAGTTCATCGGCCTCTACGGTGCCGGCCATCCAAGGCAGCCCGGAGACGCAGCATCGGAGTTACCGTGGCGGTTGCCTTTTCAGCCTGCCAGGCGCTTCCAAGTCGTCCGCGCGCTACACTATCGCTCGTCACGCGCACTTCAAACATCTGCCCGGTTGATGGCGAGATCCCGACATGCAGCGATTGTTTCGCGTCGATCAAATCATCTTCGCTGCTTGCAGAAGCGAAGATGGTTCAGGACGAGCCGAACTCCATTGAGTGCCGGCTGCCGGACCGGAGCGATCAGGGCCTAGGCTGCAATCCGCACGGGGAGAGCGGAATAGCCGTGCACGAAGTTGGACGCAATTCGCTCGGGTTCGCCGACAACCTTGACCTCCAGTCCCGCATCCAAAATCTCTTCCCAGAGGACTCTCAACTGCAGTTGCGCAAGATGTCGACCAAGACAGCGATGGATGCCGAATCCGAACGAGAGATGCTGGCGCACATTCTTGCGGTCGATGACGAAACTGTCGGCGTTCTCAATGATCTCTTCGTCCCGGTTGCCGGAGATGTACCACATGACGACCTTGTCGCCCTTCCTGATCTGTTTCCCGCCTACGATGCTATCGATCGCAGCGGTGCGGCGCATATGTGCGATCGGCGTCTGGTATCGAATAATCTCGGACACGGCGCTCGAGATCAGTTTGGGATTGTCGGTTAGCTTTCGCAGTTCGGCGGGGTACTGACTCATGAACAGGAGGCCGCCGGTAATCGAGTTGCGCGTGGTGTCATTCCCCCCAACGATCAGCAGAATCAGATTCCCGAGAAACTCGCTCGGCTCCATATGGCGTGTGGCGGGCGAGTGCGCCATCAAGGAAATCAGGTCGAGGCGCGGCTCGGTATTGATGCGCTCGCTCCAAAGTCGGGTGAAATAGTCCAGGCACTCCGACAAGATTGTGCTTCGCTTGTCCCAGCTGTCGATTGCATGTCCTGCTTTCGGAGTTCCAACAGCAACGTCTGACCAATAGGTCAGGAGTCGCCGATCCTCAAATGGAAAGTCGAACAACGTGGCGAGCATCTGCGTCGTCAACTCGATGGAGACCATCTCCACCCAATTGAAGGCATCATTGCGCGGCAAGCCGTCTAGAATCGCCCTGGCCCGCGAGCGGATCAAGCTTTCGAGCTTCTGCAGGCTTTCCGGTCCGACTATCGGACTCACGGTATTGCGCTGCTCGGCGTGCTGGGGAGGTCCCATCTTGATGAAACTCTGGGTCCAGTGCTCGACAGGCACGTCGACAATAGTGACACCTTGCTCTGACGAGAATGCTTTGTGGTTTGTATCCACCGCCACGATATCCCGGTATTTCGTCAAGGACCAATATGGGCCATAAGGGCTGTCTTGACAGTAGTGAACGGGATCTTCCCTTCGTAACCGCTCGAAGCAACCCCATATGCTATCGTCTTGAAAGCGCTTGGTCTCGCTTAAATCCAGCTTGCTTAGCGGGATAACAGACGCATCGTCAGCTCTATAATCTTCCAATCGCCTTTTCATATCGTCTTCGCAGATTCTGCTCTCGAGAGCTTACGGATCCAAGGTCGCGATTCACCGTTTCGAGTGCCGAAGCGTTTGGCTGCGCCGGGCCGCTCAAGCAGACTATCTCAAAGTGCGGCTAGCCAACCCTACCATATCGGGCAGTCCGGATCGGATTGACTTTTCAAGTCGATCTACTCAGTGGATCGTGAGAGCTATCACCGCTGGTTGGAGGATGGCTGTGCGCTGGGGGCAGCGTAAAACCGAATGCACAGTCATAAGGTAGCCCTGCGTTTAGGCACGAACGGTGTGGCTACGTTTGTCAAAATCATGCCATGCATAATCGCCTGGCTAGGACTTTTCAGGCAGATCGATCCAGACATCCGGAGGACCATTCAGGAGTGTATCCTGATCTGGAATGTAGATACTATCGAAGACCCTGAGGCCATGAGCCGTTGCCGCTGCAACAATTATGAAAGGAAGCTTGACTTGCTCTAGGTCTTCGAAGTTATCAGCGCCAACAATCCGAACAAAATCGAGTTTAAACTGTCGGAACGCTATTTGAGATGTAGCCCCCGCTAACAGATCCTTGACGCTCGACGCTCCTTGGGCGATCTCTTTCCTCGAATGATTGAGGGCCGTGAAGAGACACGAAAGCTCATCGAGTTCGGATCGGCTAAATCTTCGCAAGCGCGACGAAATGGGCACTCCGTTCCTGTATCTCACGGTCGGCACAAATCGTATCTCACAATCAAGAAGCAAGTCTGCGACAGCGCGCTTCACCAGGATCGCCTGACCGATATCCTTGAGACCGAAGTAGCTGCGAGTTGGTCGCGCATAACAAATCCAGCGAATTGCCCCGGTAACGGCTTCCTTCAAGTATGCCTCAGGCCCATCTAAACGCAGATGATAGTCGCCTTGCGATACGAACGTTCGATAGCCAGGCGGGAACATTTCGGTGTCGTTCGAGGAAATCACGGCAGTTGCTCCCGCGCGTAGGGCAAGGCCAATATCAGCGTCCAAATCGAAATCGTAGCTCCCACCTGGTCTAAGCTGAGTCTTGTTGGGGTAGACTGTGACAATCGCGACGTCATTCTCCGATGCCGCTCTTCTGATCAGTTCTGCATGCCCATGATGCAGGGCGCCTAGGGTGTGTACCGTCCCAATCGTCTGACCTGTTCTCGCCACCTCCCGGATGAACGCTTTGCCTGCGGAAAGACATCCCAGATGCATTTTCTTACTCCAGTTCTTTTGGACGCCGAAAGAGTGGTCTGATCAGTCGGATCGCAGAAGGTTGGGCCTGGGTGTCGTATTGGCCGCGCACGCCAACGAGCCCCAAAGAGCTTTAACGCCCGCTCACAGCTCGGACCACCGCACCAAGCTGCTCTAAGCTCAGCGACATTGTAATCCCTTCTATTTTGCGATTTCCAAAGCAGTCAGGTTGACCCTTCTCGACCACGTCTGATCAACGATGAGAATTCAGCCAGATAGCTTGATGGCTCGCGCGGCTGATCAGCCTTCAAAGCGGTCTGCAGTCCCGGACATCGGTCGGCAAAAAACGGTGGCTCGAATGTGGTTATCTTGGCGCCCGAAAAGTCGACCTTTATGAAGCTGGCCTGGAACGGCGATATCCCACTCAAGTTCGCGTCGCGCAAGGACGATTGGTTCATGCGAACGTATGCGACGCGCGTTGCCTCAAGGTTGCTGCCGGTCATTCCTGCGGCGAGATATGCCTGAACGAGATTGGATCCTTCGAGATTTGCGTGAGCCAATGCCATTGATTGCGGGGGATCACCGGTAATCATCGACCTGTAGAGGTAAGCCTGTGATAAGTCTGCATGTTCAAGATCGCAGTCGCGCACAAAGGCACAGCGGCCACGAAAGCCCGTCAATTTGGCGGCTTGCATTGTGCTCTCTGTAATCGAAATGCTTTCGCCTGATGCCCGAGACAGGTCCGCTCCATCGAGCTGACAGGAATGAATAGAGACACCGTCCAACACAGCACCGATTAGGTTCGCGTTGGACAAGCTTACGTGCAGGAGCCGTGCCTTGGTCAAGTCTGCCTGCTCAAGCTGCGCACTCGAAAGATTTGACAGGTGAAGATCAGCGAATGGAGCGTTCAGGGCTCTCGCCGTAATGTGGCCGCTCACCTTTGAGAGTCTCAGATACGGAAGATGAGCGCCTTCCAGGACAAGGCCATCGACCGAGGTGGGACGCACGATCGATAAACAGTCCCCCTTTGACTGGAAGAACGAGCAAGCCGCCAGATGTGCCTTCGTGATTGTGACTTGGCTCAGCTTGGCAAACCGGAAGGAAGCGGAAGGAAGGAAGCATTCATTGATAGTCGAGCCCTGTAATTCCGCGCCATCGAATACAGCATTGCTCGCGTCGCACTGGTAAACGAGAAGTCCGCTGAGCATCGCGTTGTCAAAGCGTGTCCTTTTCATGCTACAACCGTGAAATAGACTGCCGGTTGCATCAATTACATTGCGCAGACTGGCATCATCGAAGTTGCAGACCTGCGCTGCCATCGCGTGCATATACGCAAAATCGAGCTTGGCCCCGCGGAAACTTGCCCTCTCTAGCCCTGGGCAGATAAGATTCGCCCCAGAAAGGTCTGCCCGATCCAGCTTTGCTCCATAGAGCTGCGCACGATTGAGGATACAGCGTCGCAACGGGAAATCTGACAGGTCGTGGCCGTTAAAGTTCTCGGAGGATAGCTGCAAGCCAATCCCGGTCCTTCTGATCGCCTCCTCGGTTCGCCTCCCGACAGCGGCTACTGCGCGCAGCCGATCCGCAGCTCGGCTCCAGTACCGAACAAACTCGCCATCTGATGAAAGTTTGTTTTTCGACTCTGACCAGTGCTCTGCCTCTTCATTCGCGGTGCACTCGCTATCAGCGCCGATTGTTTGCGACATGTCGACGATTCCGTATTGCCCGGATTACGAGGGGACCTGTTATTGACATCTTTTTGCTCGTCCTTGGAGGTACGCTATGCGACTTGTCGCTCGTCGGCGAAATGGCGACAAGATGCGTCGATGAGGCACCTATTGTGTCGGTGGCCTCCGCAGCCGGCACGCTTGAGCACGCCAACCGAATTCTCGTCGCCTCCACTGCCGCTCGCTGCGATTGTTCACCGGGACCGGCAACGCTGACAACGCAACGGTCGTTTGACAGTGCTGATATGTCCAGAAGCTGCGATTTGTCTCGTCGGCTCTTAATAGGCAAATCCACATCGCTCTCCATCAAAGCGAATGCGAAGAATTCAAGGTCTTGCTTCTTTTTCAGAAATGGACCCACGGCTTGCGGGCGGAAAGTGATCGTTCACAGCGCTGCGCTCAGCCCTTACGCGGCGTTACATAATTTTGATAGCAATGACCGTGCCAGCCGCATCAGGCGCAATTAAGGGCTGAATAGGCGTCCTGAAATCGATATTGACGCCGAATGTTTTGAACCTGACAAACAGGGTCTCATTGTCAGAGACCGCACCATGATCGCAAGGCTATCGTGAAAGCGAAAATTCCGAGCTCGTTTGCCGGAGAGCAAGAGCCGCGAGTCCTTGCGGGCACGCAATCGATGACTTGCAATTCAACACTTGCGGATCGCCGACCTCACGGTTAGCGAATTTTCGAACTCGGCTAGCCCTGCGCCGCGCGCCCGCCGGTCCATCTACATGGGAGCCCGTGCCACAGCTGTCCTGGTCGAGCGATGAACGAGCGCGCAATCGTCGCTAAATCGGCGCGCAAGGCGAATATCCCCGCGATCGGAGATAGACAATTTACGATAAAGGATCGAATTCAAAGGCATTCATGCGATGCCTTCTTCGAGGAGCGTAGATGATTGACCTATCTCTTGCTCGCGCACAAGACGCGGCATGGCGGCGATAAGGCTCTTGGTATATTCAGACAGTGGATTACGAAATATCTCTTCAGTGGCGCCACTATCGACGATTCTCCCCCGGCGCATAACTATCACGCGATCGCTGATATGACGGACAACACTAAGATCATGCGAGATGAAGAGATAACTTATGCCGAGGTGGTCCTTCAAATAGCCCAGCAGGTCCAAGATCTGGGCCTGGATCGAGACGTCGAGCGCCGAAACCGGTTCATCACAGACGATTACGGCAGGATTTGGTGCGATCGCGCGGGCGATCGCAACGCGCTGGCGCTGACCGCCGGAGAGTTCGAGCGGCCGTCGGTCCCGCAGGGCCTGGGAGAGTCCGACCATATCGAGCAGCTCGATAACGCGCTCCTGCCGCTGGCGCCGTGTCTCAACGTCGCTCGAAAGGCTGTCGGATATGATGCGTCCGACCGTCCAACGTGGATCAAACGAGCCAAGAGGATCCTGGTAGATGATCGATATCGACCGCCGCCGAGCCCGGCGTTCGCGTTCAGCGAGCGTGGTCCAAGGCCGGCCCGCAAACTGAACGGCTCCCTCGTCAGGCTCGTCGAGCGCCAGGATCATGC
Organism: Bradyrhizobium zhanjiangense; assembly: GCF_004114935.1. NCBI lineage: Bacteria > Pseudomonadati > Pseudomonadota > Alphaproteobacteria > Hyphomicrobiales > Nitrobacteraceae > Bradyrhizobium > Bradyrhizobium zhanjiangense. The sequence goes on along the minus strand of NZ_CP022221.1, from coordinate 2,219,785 downwards.
GCGCCATCGTTGACTTTCCTGATCCAGATTCACCGACGATGCCCAAAGTCTCGCCGGATCGCAGTTCGAAGGAGACGCCGTCCACGGCCGCCCGGACAGTGCCATCCGGGCCATTGAAGCGCTTCACCAGACTTGTCGCTTCGAGCAGGATGGGACGAGATTTCGGCAGCGATTGCACGGGTGGCTGCGTTTGCCGGCTGGGCGAACACACAATAGTCGATGGTGACAGTCGTGAGCCGCGCGGCCGGCCTGATGGCACGGCGTCCAGCAGCTGACGGGTGTAGGGGTGTCGCGGATCTTTGAATAACTCGGCGGCGGTGCCGCGTTCGACAACCTCGCCTCGTTTCATGACGAGGATCTCATCCGCGACGCGGGAGACCACTGCCAGATCATGACTGATCAGGATCAGAGCCTTGCCCCGCTTTTTGGTCTCCTCGAGCAGTGCCAAAACATGAGCTTGCGCCGCCACGTCGAGAGCGGTAGTCGGCTCGTCGGCGATAAGGACGCGTGGATCGCGCGCAAGTGCTGCAGCGATGAGAGCCCGTTGACGCTGGCCGCCGGACAATTGATGCGGAAGTTGCTGGGCTTTGGTCTCGGGCTCAGGGACACCGACGAGCTCAAGAAGGGCAATGACGCGCTGCGCGAGTTCCTCGCGTGATGATACCGCACTATGGAGGAGCAAGCCTTCACCAATCTCTTTGCCGATCTGGCGAAGCGGATCAAGCGCGACGAGTGCATCCTGTAGTACAAAGCCAATCTCGTTGCCGCGAATGCGCCGCCAGCCACGATCGTTAAGACCGATCAGGTCCGTCCCGTCGAAGCTCAGCTGGCGTGCATGGACATCGGCGTGGCGACCAGCGAGGCCTACGAGAGCCCGGGCCGTTACGCTCTTACCCGAGCCGGACTCGCCGACGATTGCAAGGCACCGTCCCGATCGGAGGGAGAAGGACACACTGCGCACAACCGCTTTCTCCGCGATGTCGCGCCCGAAGGAAACACGCAGCGAGTCGACCGTGAGGAGGTCTGCCTGCTGCGAGACAGGCTTGGGACGAACCTGCGACATTCAGGTTTTTCCTTCCAGACGGTCCTGTATATGGCGCCCGACGGTGGTGACGCTGAGGGCAAACGCTGTCACGGCCAGACCGGGTATGATCTCCAGCCACCAGGCGTAGATCACATAATTCCGCCCGGCATTGAGCAACGCGCCCCATTCAGGCGCCGGGGGAGCGACGCCAAGACCTAAAAAGGCAAGGCCGGAGGCCCAGATAATGGCCTGACCCACGCCGATCGTCATCATTGCTGTCAGCGGGTTCATGGCGTTGGGAAGAATATGCCTCCAGACGATACGGGGAAATGGATGGCCCAGCGCCTTGGCGGCTTCCACATACCCTGTCCCTTTGATGGAAAGCATCTGGCCCCTGATCATGCGCGCATAGCCCGGCGCTGTGCCGATTCCGACAGCTATGACTTCAGTCAATACCGACGGCCCAAAAACGGTCACGAACACAAGGGCGAGCAAGAGCGTGGGAATTGCGAAAAGCACGTCGACAATCCGGCTGAGGATGCCGTCGAATACGCCGCCAGAAAGTGCGGCGGCGACGCCGAGAATAAGTGCAATGGACATGCTCAGCGCGGTCGCGCCAAGTCCGATGGCAAGCGATTGGCCCGCCCCCTCGAGTAATCGGGAGTAAAGATCCCGGCCCAATTGATCTGTCCCCAACCAATGGGCGATCGAAGGAGATTGCAACGACGATCTCAAATCAATAGCGAACGGGTCGTGCGTCTGTAGCACCTTTGGCATCATGGCCGCGAGGGCAAAGAAACCAATGATAATAAGCGAGGCAGCAACTCGGACGGGAACATGGCGGACGAATGCCAGGAGTTCTCTGAGCGGCCGAGACACGGTGACTTCTGCGAGCATGCTCATGTCAACTTAATCCTCGGGTCGAGCATCCGATAAGTTAGATCGACAATCACACTAACAGTGACGAATAGACCCGCAGAGACCAAAACAGCTCCCGAGACAATCGGAACGTCTCGCGAGGACGTTGCGGCAACAAGAACTCCACCCAGCCCTTGACGGGCGAAAACGATTTCTATCAAAATCGCCCCCGAAAGAAGCTTGCCGAGCGCCCAGCCTGATAAGGTTATGCCCGGCAATGCAGCATGGCGCAGGACATGGTGAAGCCTGACGCCGAAATCACTCATACCTCGGGTCCGCGCAGACGTAACGAAGGGCTGCTCGAGCACGCGCGTGAACTCGTTTAGAACGACTTGTCCGAAAATGCCGGACAGTTCGAGAGCCAGAGCAAGTGTTGGGAGAACGAGTCCAATCGGCGAGCTCTCTCCGACAACTGGAAAAATGCGCAAGTTTACAGCGAACACGACGAGCAGAATTGTAGCTAGCCAGTAGGGCGGCGCGGTTGCCAAGAAGATTTGCGCGCCGCTGAGCAGCTTCGACCATATGTTGTCTCTGCCGGCGATCAACAGGGTGGTCAAAATCGCAATAGCCCAAGCCATCAGCAGCGCGGCGATCGCCAGAACAATGGTGGGGCCAATCTGTTCTGCGATGATCCCCGCGACGGGTCGATGCTGCTGGTATGATTCACCAAGATCTCCATGCAGGATTCGCAATATGTATTTGCCGTATTGAACGGCGAGCGGTTGATCAAAGCCATATTTCGCATTGATTGCTGCGAGCTCGGCCGCGGGGGCCGGCCCGACGTCGCCACTCCTCACATTGATGACGATCTGCGCGCGATCGCCGGGCATCAAACACTGAACTAGGAACGTAAACGTTGCTGCAGCCCACACGACGGCCACACCAGATAGAATACGGCGCGCGAACCAAACAAGCGGATTGTGGGATACGACCTTCACGGTGTCATTTCTTCTCGTCGAAATGAGCGTCATAGAAGACGGGCTCGCCCACTGACCCGTGGTCCAGCCACACGTCTTTCAGGCGCGGGGTGGTGGCCAAAGTCACGTCCAGCACCGTAAGGCCAATCACAGGAGCCTCATCCACGATCTTCCGTTCCGCCTGCTGATAGAGGCCGGTACGTTCAGCGCTATTGAAATCCTGCTCCGCCTTTTGGATCAGCTCCCAAAGTGTCGGATCCTGGAAGCGCGATGGATTGAAGCGATTGGGCTCGCCATTCTGGTCCGGCTTCCACGAAATTCGGAATATCTCAGCGCCGGGCGCAACCCAATAAAGAAGCACGATCTCATAATCGTTGGGCCCCAGGTTTTTTCCGGCGAAGAAATCAGCCGGATTGGTGGGTTGAAGACGTACGTCAAAACCGGCCGCTCTTGCCTGCTGCTGGATAACTTGCAAGGCTTGCTCGCCATCGGGCTTCAGAAACGCGTACGAATAGGAAATGCGCACGATGAGCGGATTGCCGTTCTTGACACGAACGCCGTTAAGGTTGTGCTCAGTCCAACCTGCCTGATCAAGCAGCTGATTGGCTTTCCGAATATCGTACGCATAGGACTGCCCGAGCTCACGCAGGTATTCCGGCGAGCTCTGACTTAGCGCACCGTTGCCTTCAAATGGCAAGGAGCCGAGGAAGGATGTGTCGACCGCGGCCTTCCGGTCAGTAGAATAGGCAAAGGCCTTGCGGACGAGCACGTCGTCAAATGGGGGCCGGGCCGTATACAACGCCAGGCGCAGAGGGGTCCCGCCGGTAACGTGCCGCAATACTGGAAAGCGGGAATTGGCGTCCTTCCATGCGATAGCCGGGACATCGTATATAGCATCGGTCTCCCCCGTGATCAGCGAGCCGTATCGGACAGTCTGATCTGGCAGAAACTTCCAGCTGATCCCCTCAACGTAAGCCGGCCCCTGATGTTTCGCGGTGGCCGGCGCCGAATTGTAGTCGGGATTGCGGCGGAAGGTGACTTCCCGCCCATGGCGCCACTTGTCGACAATGAATGGACCTGAGCCGACAGGGTTCTCGCAATTCACCGCAAGGCCACGTTTGAGTGCCGATGGCGAGAGAATGCCTTGTGAGGATTGGGCGAACACGTTCAGCAAGGGCTGGAACGGCACCTTCAATTTTACCTGCAACCTCAGAGGAGCAATTGCCCTTGCCGATTCGAAGCTATCGCCGAGATAAGGAGCGGCAGTCGGATTGCGAAGATCGGGGTCATTGCTGAGCCATCCGTTGATATTGTCAGCGACGGCCTGCGCATCGAGGGCAGTCCCGTCGGTGAACTTTACATTCGGCTTAATCTCGAATGTGTACACCTTTTTGTCGTCGGAGATGGTCCAAGACTCCGCCAGCCATGGCACAATCTGCCCACCCTCGCTGCGGGCAACTAGATTATCGCTATACTGGCGTTGCAGATACCATTGCTGCACCCATCCTCCGAACAGGCACGCCGGTTCTTGAAAATGCCCGTAACGAATAACGCCTCCTCGCTTTACGCTGCCGGCTTCCCCTTCCTGAGCATGAACGCTGGGCGACAATTGCGACAGGCCCAAGAGCACAACAAGGGTAGCCGCCACTGTTGTTGCTTGACGGTTGGACTTGCCAGTGCAGCGCCTCGCTGACCGCGCATCCGATAAATGCATATCCGGGCTCCAGAGATTTGGTGTTGAGGAAGCGTCAGTGCGGTGAGCTAGCTGTGGCTCGTGCCGGCTCGAAAGGAATAGAAATGCCGAAATGCTCTCTCAGAGTCTGTCCCAGATATTCTTTGCGAAACAGCCCGCGCTTCTGCAGGATGGGAACCACATTGTCGACAAACGCTGAAGTGCCATCGGTCAGAACATCCGGAATGATGTTGAAACCATCGACCGCGCCGGCGCGGAACCATGCCTCAATCGAATCCGCGATCTGCTCGGGTGCACCCACAAGCAAGCGGTGGCCAAAAGCTTGAACGCTGCTGATGATCTCGCGAACCGTCCGACCTTGACGCGCCAGAGCTTCAATCGTGCGATGGTGACCGACAGAAAACGGAACATGATCTGCATCAGGCAAAATCTCCTCCGGGATTGGCCTCTCGAGGCTGAGCTTCTCGACCGCCACACCCATGCTTCGTGCAAGGGCGCCGATGGCGCGCTCCAGATCGAGCAGTCCATCAAGCTTTTCTTTGCGACGAGCCGCTTCTTCCTCGGTGCCCCCGATACAGGTGACAAGGCCCGGCAGGATGAGCGGAGCCGCAGGGCGGCCGAATTGCCGAGAGAGCGCACGCAGGCGCTCTGCCTCCCGCAGAGCCGTCGTCAAGTCCCCGGCTGCCGCAAACACGACATCTGCACTGCGGGCACCAAGCCGTAGTCCGGGATCCGAACCGCCCGCCTGAACGATGACTGGGTGACCTTGGGGCGAAGCGGGATGCGTCAGTGGGCCTCGGATGCCGAAACTATTGGTATCGGGATCGAGCAGGCGGAATTGACTCTGATCTGCGTAAACTCCCGCGGCCTGATCGGCGATGACCATCTCGCCGCTCCAGCTCAGCCAGAGAGCACGGACCGTTTCAACGAAGTCCTCGGCCCGTCTGTAGCGATCCGCTCGCCCGACTTCTCGACCGCCGAAGTTTGCTACCGTCGCCGGGCTCGACGTCGTGACTGCGTTCCACGCAACGCGGCCACGGCTGATGACATCGAGCGATTGGAAACGCCGAGCGAGATTGTATGGTTCATTGTAGGTCGTCGACGCTGTCGCGATCAGGCCAATCCGCTGCGTTTCGCGTGCAATCACCGCAAGAACGAGGGTCGGTTCGAGCCCATTCAGCGGTGGCTGGTGCGTAATGTCGAAGTTTATCGCGGGAGTATCGGCGAGGAATACAGCATCCAGCAGACCACGCTCCGCAACCTTCGCAGCCCGGACGTAGTGCTCGATATCGAAAAAGGCGCTTGGATTTGTACCCGGCCAGCGCCACGCGGCGGAATGGCCACCAGCGCCATGAAGATTTAGGCCAAGATGAAGCATGGAGTTAACCGAAGACATCACAACCCCTCATGCGGCGCCTCTGAGCCAAGAAGATTCCGCTACGTGCTGTGATGTTCTGCGCGCGGGCGCTGCCCAAAAGAGCTTCGACCACGCTGGTTGCCGATTGACGCCGTCGTGAAAGCCAATTTCCAGCGGCTAGTTGATCCCACACGAGTACACTCACATCGGCGCTCCAGAATCTATCAACAAGCCAGCTGCTTCTCAGGAAGGTGTTCTGATGCCCATTCGCGATCGGAACGTTTGGACTCGCGACCGGGCGAGCAAGGATCGACTAGAGGATCTTTAGAGGTCGAGACCACGCAAACGCAATAGTTGAGTATTTCAATCTACTATCGTCTGTTGGCATCCCCTTCTATTGCGACGTCTATCTGTCCATCGCTTAGCCCAAATGGTCTCTGATCAGGCTCCCCGAACACGCGCTGCGTGATTGCAGCGACTTTAATTGGCAGCGCCGGCTCAAAGCGAGGGACATGAATTGATGCGCTCGAAAACACACGACAGATTTGGGAGACATTGTTGATCAACCGCATGCTGCTCGTTGCAAAGCGACATCCGATCAATAAGGCCGCACCAAGCCAACCATCTAATAATGCGATGAAACATTCTAGATTATACATACCTCGTTAAGGCATGCTTGGACGCTGAGCCTTCTTCTGCACCACCGTGGCGCCTGCTGCATTCGAGGATGCTGCGGATCTCTCGCTTGATTGTCTTGCAGGCGCCGCATGTTCTCGCTTTTTCTATCGGTATGATGACCGACCGCGACTTTGCAAGAATGCCCGTCCTCGAGGCCCTCTTCGTGAGCGCGCCCGCGCTATGTGCACGGGACTCAGTTACTTTTGGAGACAAACGCCTTGGAGCGTCAAACATCGGGAGCATCAACGTTCACGAAATCACTCAGTTGGATATCGGAGTGCGTCACCGCAGATGAGGTCGGGCGCGCCTCTCGTGATGAATCGCGGGCTATCAGCTTCATCAATGCCAGTTCGAACCGTCTGGCTAGCCTCGAGGTCCGCGGCCATCTCCGGCGAGAAAGATCACGGACCACACGCTCCCCGCCAGCATGGTGGACGCAGCCCCGGCGTTCTGACCTGCCATCATCGTCCTGCCATTAGCAACAGGAGTGCAACCCGCGAGCGCCAAGAGCCGCTTCCTTCGGCCATCCCGGCTGGTGGCTTTGGATCGACCCAGGAAGACTGATGCTAGTCAAATTTTCATGCGTCGGTGCCTGGGATCTATCGCTACTTTGACCGGAAACGCGCCGGGCTCGGAGATGGGAAGGAGGGGCCGATACGACCGACCGCGGAGATTGCCCTAGGTCTTTTTGTTCAGCTGCGCCTGCAGGTCACACCAAAGGCTTGCGCGGCGATATGTTTGTAAGGCGCGACCAACGTTGTGGTGCATCGTGTGGCGCATCGGCTGCAAGCGTCAACGCCCCGTTTTTCTTTTCCGAACTGAGGCGCCCGTGCGCCAGTCGTCCTTGCCGCCGCGGTTTTTATGCACCCGAATCGTTTGTGGCCCAACCACGTCTGGTTGGGAATTCAACGTCTCGCGGCCGCACAGCCTTTTAATGTTGTGAGTTAAGCCATTACCCGTGTGTTGCGGATGCCTGGATCGAAGTCGCACGCCCGACTCTTGTTTTACGGCCAACGCCCGGCGCACCGAACGCGAGGCCGGCCTCGCATCAGCAGTCCCGACAGAGGACAATGAGCTTCACGCCACCCCGGCCAGGACACGAGCCCGACGGCTGCGGCCAGACTCAGCTGTTCGGATCACAGCTAGCATCTTGACCAGCATTTAAAGGAGATCCACTCGGAGCCGATGCAAGCTGCCCCAGGCATACTTCTCCACGCCGCTCAAGCTCACCGATAGCCGCGCTTCCGCCGCGCTGCTTCTCCCGGACCTTCACTCGGCGCTGCCGTGGTGCGGATAGCGACGATGGCCCCATCTCCCAAACTCCGCTCTGCAATGAACAACAGGCTCGCCGGCATAGTCGGAAGAGCCCCGAGTTTTCTTCAAGCAATGAGTCTGGTCAGCTGTTCGACAGCTAACCCTTCTAGCATGGCAACATCTTTATCCGGACAGGATGCCGACTTGATGGCCCAAACTCTGGAACAGAAGAATGAGTTGGATCTCCGGTCAGCTCGTACGCCCTCAACCCACCCATCCGCTCGAGAACCAGACCCGGTGCGCTTTATCGACATTGCGCGCGTCTCGGTTGCTGATCCTTATCGGATCAACTTCGTACGAATGATATTGACAAGGCTACCAAAGGGAAGGGAATGGACCCATTTGAGGACGTCAACCGATCCGAGGCTCGGATGCATTACCTCGAGCCGCAACAGGAAGAGACAGCGCAAGCAGACCTTGAGCAGCGGCTTAGAGAGTCTCAGCCAATCCTCGCAGCATTGGCTTCACCCGGGGCTGGATCGAACCGGACGGTAACGGATGGTAACAAGAGAGCGCAAGCTATTCCGGAGAATGAACGGTGCACGGCTGCATCCTTTGTCAGAACGCGCGCTCAACTTGCCGCAACGCTGACGTGCGCCAACATTGCGGAACTCAGAAGAGAAATCGAACTCGCTGCGCAAAGATCAGCAGAATGGTCACGAGCGAGTGGATCGTCAGTCGACCGCGTCGATAGTGGCCGCGTTTACGACGACGTGGTGGCATCGTCATACGTGGAGCTGCAGCGCTTTCAAAACCACGCCAGCCATTGCAAGCCACATGCGTTGGACCGTCAAAGCGCGATGGCCCATTTGCATTCCATGGCGGCTTTGCGTTACAACGTCGCCCCCTGGAATATCTGGGGAGGCCAACGACTTGATCTGGGTCGCGCAGCGGCAGAGCACATGAGGGGCGATACCAGGTCTTCGCCTTTTGTGTCGCTGTCCGAGGAGGCCTCACAACTGCTCCTTTCGCCGGACGATGGCAACGAGTATGGCGCCAAAGTCATTCCGGAAAACGCGAATGAGTTGCACACCTACACGGTGCCGAGGGTCACAACTTGGACGGCGGAAGAGATCGTCAGTATTCTCGAGGACGGGACTGAGAATGATAAACCCGCTCTGGCATGGGTGAGTGATACCCCAACTGAGGAGCGTGAGGTACTATTTCTGGGCGGGAACCTGGATGACTATCGGACCTCTAGCGCATCTAATCCATACAGAAAGTCAGGAACAAAAGGCTGAGTGGTACAGGCTTCGAAAAGGGTGATTTGCCTTTTCCGACGCTCGGAAACATCGAAATCAGCGTTTCGCGCTACCAATAATACTCCGGTCCAACTGGCCAGCGCGGGCGACTGGCCCGCTCTTCTCTTGCGTTGGCCGCAATTTGACTGAACGAGGTCCTCATCGGCACCTCGGGCAGCTGCTCAAGCTTCCGAAACCACGGATCGTTTGCTCAGAGAGCCTAGATCTGCGTCCGAACGCAGTTTACGAGCGGTGAGCAAACCCATAACGGCCAGCCCAGATGATCTTAAGCGGGATGGTTCAATCACCTTGTGGCTGCATTCGGCAGCACTCAGATTTCAGGTGAAAGGATCCCAAAAGAGGCGGATGAAAGATAAGAGCGCATCCTGGGGGCCTAGGGTCGAGTGTCATCATCGCGAGCCCGCGGCTGGATCGACTTGGGAATAATGTTCTTACGATGACCGCAGAAAGCGTGAGGACGTCCTTGGCGAGCTCATCTGAAGCGTTCAACTGAGAGCCTTGGCTCCACCCCATATGACGACTGCCTGAACCGCCGATCTTCCAATCCCTGAGATCGAATGGAGATCGGCGGCCCTCATGAGTTACCTGAGCAGCAAGTTCGTGCAACTTGATCCTCGCCCGACGAAACGACCGTCAGAAACACTCTGATTGTTCCTGACGATCGAAAGGATCCGTATCCGTGCGAAGGTGTCCGCACGATTAAAGGATCAAGTCTTTGAAGCGCTCCCTGCTCTGTGCTCTTCGTTACCAGATGAACTTTGCGCCATCCGGAAGTTCGCAGATGAATTCGCCCTGGTTCACGAGTTCGGTGGTCCCGACGACAAGTTTCGAGGCTCGCACCGTCAGCTTGCCTTCGCGGCTAAGGCTATGGCGGATGTACTCGGTCACGGCATGTCCGGAGCTGTCGACCGTTTGATGAGCATTGACGAAGCTGATGCCGTTCTGGACGGTCACCCTGAAGGCATTGATGACCAGACCGGCTTGCGTCGCCGACGCAGGCTTGCCACCCTCCGCTGTGGTACAGCGGCTCATGTCCAGTATGAGCTTTACATTCTTCCCCGCCTGGAGGGCACTGAGCACCTCGGTGTATTTCGGCGCGGGTTCATCGGCTCTCGCCGGCGCGCTCACGCTCGCGGCCGAAAGCAAGGACAACAGAATCGGTAGTGCTCGGCCAGTAAACTTCATATGCTCTTCTCCCTCGATAAGTACCGCGGATTGACTTTTAAAGACGTCGTGCTCGCAAGCCGTTTGTCTGATTCCAGACACCACACGCGCTCGCGCCTGTACAAAAGCAGCCTGTCGCAACGAGGCGCAAGTCGCTGTGATGGCTATTCCGACATCACAACCTCGTAGGTCAGGTTTGCTGAAGTGGCTTAGCTTCGCGCGCATCGACTAGAACGACTTGATCCAGCGTGTCCTCCGCTTGGAAACCACAAAACGGAAGCCGGTTGCGCTTGTCCGTCGCAGTCCTAACGGGCGAGAGAATGCAGTTCTCACATCTGCATAAGGAGACGATGTACGCCAGCCGCAAGCGCCAGCTCGTCCGTCTTGAAGGCTCAGTCAGGGGAACCGATCTCGGCTTGATCGAACACCAATGCCAGAAGGCACAAGGCAGCACCGTATTATGATCCCTCGCTTCGCGCGGCTTCCGTCCAGCTGACCGTTCGCCTCGTTGACTGAATCTATTCGACTCATTCCAAAGCTAAATGACCTCCTTCCTGGTCCGTCAGCTTCTCGAAAGCTGCACCTGCAATGATCTACGCCGACTGCCTGCACTTCGGAGGGAGAAAGAGATGAATGTTGATCCAGGAAATGCCGCAGACACTCCCTTTGAGGTTCACAACCCGCTACAGGAGCCGCACCGGGTCCTCGGGCCACAGGACGAGCTTAACACCCAGATTAGCGCACCGGCGCACAGTTCAGACGATCAAGCAAGCTTCGAGCAGCAGCTGAATGACTTGAATTTAGACGACGTAGATCCGGTCTGCCCAACCTCGGCTTCAGTCCCCTTAGCGGCAAATTCCGCCACCGCCAGGTCCTCGTCTGCGCCAGGCGAGGCGGCCTCGGAAACCAGTCGCTATCCAGCCCCATCATTTGTCGGCGCGCGCGCCCAGCTTGCGGCAACGCTAATGGGCGCCACGCTCCAAGAGCTCAAGAACGAGATCGCCCTCGCCGAAAAGCAATCAGCGCGATGGGCGCCAGCGGGGGACAACGGCGTCGACCGGGATCGCATTTTCGACAATATAGCGGCATCGACATATCTCAAGCTGCATCGTTTCCAGAACCAGGACAGCGATTGCAAACCGCGCACGGAAGCCACCACATCTGCAATATCACACGTCCGTAACACGGCGCGAGATCATTCTTCCATTGGAGATCCTCTGGAGCGATATCCCCTGGACCTGGCACGCCAGGCTGGATGGCATATGCGCGGTAAGACCGCTTCTCCATTCGTGTCGTTGGTCGAAGACCCTTCGAAACTCAGCGTTTCCCGTGACCACCAGGCGAGAGCGATCGCAAACAATGCCAACACGCTGCATACCTACGTCGTACCGAAGTCTGCGGTCTGGACGCCCGACCACGTACTGAGCAGTATTGGCCTTGGAATGAATGTGGAGGATAGCGACAACATCGATGCGGATGTGGATTTGATGTGTTCGCTTGGCAGAACGCCAACCCGTGAGACAGAGCGCTTGTTCCTGGGCGGCAATTTGGAAAGCTATCGAGTTGCCAGCGAAGAAAATCCCTTCAAGCGGGAGACTGGGGAGTAACGATTAGCCAACTGGCGACTGCGCCATGCTCGTAGGTCCCTTAATGCTGACTAGATGACCACCCGAAGGAAGGGTCATCCCGGCGGCGCCGCTTCACGAACAACGGTAATGGCTTGGACACAGGCTCTGATCAACCTATCCCTTGACCTGCGCGAGGGACGAAGGCGCGCCCACATCCCAAGAGGTACCCGACAGTGGAGGAGGACACAAACTCGCGCCATTGTTCGCTCTTCCACGGGCCTCATTCGAGTGCTGCAGCCTCTCCTCGCATCGACCCAGTCGACGCGACACATTTGGAAGAAAGTTCAAAACGTGAGCCACTAAGGCCGCGCATCGATCGTTTCCGGCCATCGATGGTGCGATCAATCACAAGAGCTCGAACGCGATCGCATCAAAGATCAAGTCAATAGAGTCTCGCTCAGCGGCTAGCCGTACCGTCGCACAACAGCCTATTCGCGACCTGGATGCGTTCCATCAAAACAATCGATTTTGCCGATCTTGCCTAAAAGCCCCATAGTCGACCGTGATCTATGGAGGCAGCCTTCAAGAATGTCGTTTGGCAATCGATTCCTTTTTCAGTCCCTTGCCGGTCGAATCAGCTTTTTGCGCTCCGGCGCCTGCATCCCAGAGGTTAGCTCCTGCGCGTCACATAGAAGCATCACGGGGCGCCACTGTCTCCCTGCTGAATTGGCGCGCACGAGGTCGACCGCACGACCGTGACGTCACACCTTAAGGCTAGCAAAGACGACCGCCTTCACAAACTGTCATCGCCTTTGGCTCAAGCTACGCTTTGATTGGACCGACGAAATGCCCATGACAATGGGGAGAGGCACGAGCGTTACGCGTAGGTCGACAGTCTGGTTTCGGATCTGTCGTCATCGCTCCAGAATGCTTGCGAGTTCGAGAGCACTGCTACGACCAGCGGTCAAAGGCACTTGAATCTCACCTAGCGTCAGATTGTAGGATTTCCGACAGCCCCGCGACACAGAACCCGCTCGCGTGTACTCTTCCTGACAGGTAGCAAGAATTGCGAACGTCTCAAAAGCACAATGCTCAGCCGCTCCGCCCCGTCATGCTGCTCTCCTCTCCGGGGCGAGCGTCCGACATCGCCCATTTTCAGATCGAAGGACGGAGCGCCGATCCCCTCGCAAGTGAATCAAGATGCAGCGCGCGAGCAGAACGCTGGCGGTCGCCATCTGGCCCTTACTGGGCGAGATCCGATCATTCTGGCGCCGTGCACCCCGTAAGAGGAAATGGTGCTGGTGTAGCCATCTGGATCTATGCGCGATGACAACACCGAGGAGCTCGATTGGATCGTTCGCAGCTTTCGCTGGGCTGCGGCGGACGAGGGGACCTCGGCGCGGCGGAACTTCAGGGCGGTCGGCATCTTGCGTGCAAACAGTTGGCTGCGAGAGGGCGTTCTTCAAGCCGGGAGGGCCATTGATCGTTTCGTCGAGCATCTCGGCGTGTGAAGCCATTGGCCAGATGCATCGCGTGATGTGTCTTCGAATGCGGAAAGGCTTGCATTGTCGTGACTTCACGACACGACAGGCTCAACAGCCCAGCAAGACTGACCGCAGACCAAGACGAATTGGGGAAGTTTCCAAATGTCGGTTTCGCTCATCTGTTCAGCCACAAATCCGATCATCTCCCGCGCTTTGGTTACGATTGCGCGGCCTGGCGCTATTCGGACTGTAGGTGCCGGCTCAATGCATGCAAGAATGGCTGTGATCGGCCCACGAACGCGTCAGCGGGCTGCCGCGGCCTTCAGCCTTTCAAACAGAATCAGCTCTCTTGCTCGCATGAGCGGCATGTTGAGCGGCGCCGACGTCGTAAGCAGCCCCGAGGGGTCCGTGGTCCATCTGACGACAATGGACCGGCAGAGACTGATCGACTGTCAACATGTTCCGCCCTCTTGTTTCGGGCTGTTCAAATTCACACCAATCCAGCCGCCTCTCAGTTCCATCGAGCCCCATGGTCAATCGTGACGCGCTCAGGTCTTGACGTGGATGGACGAGAGGCGATGAAATGCGAATTCTCCTGGTTGATCATCATGCGGACTTTGCCCGCGAGGTGAAGGAAGCACTCTTAAATTGCGGCTTCGCCGTCGACGTGACACGCACCGTGGATGAGGCGGCGGCCGCGCTCGATTGCGCGAACTACCACATGGTCCTGCTCGAATCGGATTTGCCCGATGGAGACGGATTGGACTGGCTGAAGCAGCTGCGGCGCGAGGGACGGTCAATGCCGGCCGTGATGATGAGCAGTCTCAATGATCTCAGACGGCGGATTGCGATTTTCAATGCGGGCGCAGATGATTTTCTGCCCAAGCCTGTGTCTATCGACGAACTCATTGCTCGCATGCGGGCTATTTTGCGACGGTCAACGCAAATGACGACGCCGGTAGTGACATTCGGGAATCTGCATTTCGATCCGATCGCGCGACAGGTCTCGGTCGGTGGTCGAATCCTCAGAATTGCGCGCCGCGAAGTGTGCATTCTTGAACATCTGCTCAACCGCGCCGGCCGTACCGTGCCGCGCGCATCGCTCGAAGATAGCTTGTACGCATTTGACGACGAGGTTTCGACCAATGCGCTGGAAGTCGGGATTTATCGCTTACGCACGCATTTGAGCCAGGCGGGTGCAACGCTAAGGATCAGGACCGCGCGCGGTGTCGGTTACACCCTTGAACTCATTGGCGCAGCATCGGCTGCCTAGCCGAGCCAACTTGAAAGCAACACTCCCTTGAACGTGGTTAACAATGAAGCCGGCGAGCCGCCGATGGCCGCCAGCGGCTCGCACTATTCCGCTTTTCACCGCCTCTGCTACGTCCTGTGCGCACTCGCGCTGCTATTTCCGCTTGCTGTCACAGCTCAGACAAAGCGGGATGGCAAAGGGGAACCGCCACGTGCGGCGCCTGGCAGCACCACGGGCACGATCAACCTTACCTCCTCACAGGGCAAGACAGTTCATCTGACCGGGCCGGCTGCGAGCATTTTTATAGCCGACCCGGCGATTGCGGATTATCAGGCACCATCGAACACTACGATTTTCGTGTTTGGCAAAAAGGCCGGACGGACGAGCCTGTTTGCCCTGAACGACAACGGAGAGGCTCTCGCCGAGCTGCGTGTTGTCGTCACCCAACCGATCGAGGATCTGCGGGCCGCGCTTAAGGCCGAGGTCGGCGACTATCCAATTCAGGTCAGCTATACCCCGCGCGGCGCGATCCTTAGCGGTACGGCGCCTAATGCCGATGTCGTCGAGACCGCCAGGAAGATCACTGAGCAATTTCTTGGCGCGGGCGCGCTGGTTGTCAACAAGATCCAGGTCGCCGGCTCATTGCAGGTGAATCTCAGCGTACGGGTGGCAGAAGTCTCCCGCAGCGCCGTCAAGGATCTCAACATCAACTTCACGGCCTCGAGCCCAAACGGCGCTTTCCTTGTGACCGGCAAAGGGGGCGGGTCCGGCGCGGCCGGCGGGGGCGGCACGATCGGGATTGGGTTTAGCGCCGGCAATACCAACCTGAGCGCTGTTCTCGACGCTCTCGCGAGCGAGCACCTCGCCTCAATCCTGGCTGAGCCGAATTTAACGGCCATGTCCGGCGAAGCCGCAAGCTTCCTCGCCGGCGGCGAATTCCCCATTCCGGTGATGCAGGACAACCGGCAGGTTTCCGTCCAATTTCGCCAGTTCGGCGTGAGCCTCGAGTTCGTTCCGACGGTTCTCAACAATAATCAGATCAACGTCCGTGTGAAGCCCGAAGTCAGCGAATTGTCGAGCGAAGGCGAAGTCAAAATCAATGGCATGGCGGTCCCTGCCCTCTCGACTCGGCGGGCGAGCACTGTGGTCGAGCTCGCCAGCGGTCAGAGCTTTGCAATCGGCGGCCTCATCAGGCGCAACTTCAACACTGATATCGGCGAGTTTCCCTGGCTCGGCGATGTGCCGATCCTGGGCGCGCTTTTTCGCTCCTCATCGTTTCAAAAACGTGAAACCGAGCTGGTCATTATTGTCACGCCCTACATCGTGCGGCCCGGACCGAACCCGAACCGGATGAGTGCGCCGAGCGACCGCATCTCACCGCCCTCAGACGCGGGGCGGATTTTGACGAACACGGTGGCCCGGCCGCCGCGAGAGCGCGATGCGCCTCGCGCCAGCGCACCAGGATTGACCGGCAGCGCCGGCTTTATTATCGAATGAGGATCGCCAAATGACTTTGCGACATCTGTGCTACCCGATCGTTATTGGAGCAACATTGGGGGGCTGCGCAAATACTGCCTCGATCCAGCCCGCGCCGGCTGACCAAGAGATCCAGGTCGAGCAGAAGAGTAGCGTGCTGTTCCTGCAGAGCCTTCGTGGCCCCGAACGGCATCGGCTGCGAAGCTTTATTGCAGCGACCAGTCGCGGCCGGCGGGATGCCCTCCATGTGGGTGTCATCGGCCCACCCAGACTCATTGCACAGGTGGCCCACGAGGCTCGCGCCATGGGCGTGCCCACCTACAACATCAGCCTGTCGGCTTCTCGTGCGGATTTGCCGGCTCGTTCCGGGGTGAGGATCGAAGTGATCACTTTCGAAGCCCATCCTCCGGTCTGCCCCTCGCTCTCCATCGTCGGTCCTACAGTGAACGACAATTCGTTCAATCCAACCCTTGGCTGCTCAGTCCGGAATAACCTTGCGGTCATGGTCAATGAACCTGGCGACTTGTTAGGCAATGGCGCTGTCATGCCGACCAGTGGTGATCGTGCAGTGCTTCCCATCACCGCACGTGGGGCCACGTCGGCGGGCAACAGGAGCAATTTGGAGGATGAAACGCATAACAGGGTTGCGCCAGAAACCCAATAAGCGGCTCGTAAGACCCGAGCAGCATGAACGTCGGTTGGCATTCTTGTCCATATCAGTCTTGGAATCGGCCGACGAGCCTCCTGGAATACATTTTCTTGGCATCGTGCAGTTTCCAGATCAGGTTCTGGGACAGTTGGGTCGTTGACGAGAGATTTGAGCGCATCGCTGTTTTGCGCGACGCTAAACTAGGCCGGCGGCAAAGACTGCCTTTGCAACCCTCTCGAAACACTCCGTCGGAACGGCCTTGCCCATCGCACCTTTTCGGATCAGCTGACGCGCCAACACATGATCCTCGACAATGCTCAGACGTTGGGCGCGCGCCTCCGCCAGTAACTGTGAAGCCGTTTCGCCCTCGCCGCGGCACACCAGTACCGGGACGCCGGTCTCGCCCCGAACGTAGCGCAGCCCAATCAATGTCGCTCGCCCCGTCAGTATCACTGTCGCCCGATGGATGCCGAGCGGAGACTCGTTCGCCGACTCCCGGCGGAGCCTGCGGTGTTCACCCTTGATCTGCGGATTACCATCCTGTTCCTTGGACTCGCGCTTGGCTTCGCTCTGCGTCATGCGCATGTCGCGCAAGAACAACCAACGCTGAATGAGCAGATCGGCCAAGCCGCCAATCAGAAGAGCGCCGGCAGCAATCGCGATCAGCACTTTGAGCTCTTTAAAGACAAAACCAAAGCAGCTCAAATCGCAAACGGGCAAGTATACCAGTGCCCTCCAACTTGCGAGCACAGTAAAAACGAACGTAGCGCCAAGAACCAAAACTTTGACGATAGACTTTCCAAGCTCGACAACCGACCGCTGGGAGACAATCCGCTTCAGCCCTTTGACGGGGTCCAATTTCTCAAAGCTGGGTTTAAGCGGCTCAACCGAAATCGTCAGCCCGCCGCCGGCCAGGACACCGGCCAAAATCGCCGCAACAACCGCCGCACCTAGGATGGGAGCCGCGGCTGTTACAGAAAGGTCCATCAATCCGACCAACGCCTGCCGGGCCGCACTGGTGAAGGGCTGTTCCTGCAGCTTGTCGATGAGCCGCACGGCTTCGCGCCATTCGTCTTCGATCGGGCCCGCCCTAAAGCACAGGCAGCCGAAACCAGCGCAAAGGCTTGCCGCGGTCACAAAGTCGGCGCTGCGCGGGCTCTGCCCTTTCTTACGCGCGTCCCTCAGCTTCTTGTGACTTGGTGGAAGGTTTTTCTCTTCGCTCGTGTCGTTCATTTCAAGAACTTCTCGAGCC
Source organism: Bradyrhizobium zhanjiangense (assembly GCF_004114935.1). NCBI lineage: Bacteria > Pseudomonadati > Pseudomonadota > Alphaproteobacteria > Hyphomicrobiales > Nitrobacteraceae > Bradyrhizobium > Bradyrhizobium zhanjiangense. The sequence goes on along the minus strand of NZ_CP022221.1, from coordinate 2,201,777 downwards.
ACTCCAGCACGCCGTTGAACCGAATGATCTCTGCTCCCATATATTCGATCAGGAAGACGGCGTAGCTGACCATAATGATGCCAAAGGCGGCATTCTTGATGGTCGGAGAGAGATCGTTCAGCTTGATTTGCGGCGCAAAGCGCCCGAGCAGCATGAGGGATACGTCGATCAGAAGCAGCAGAGCTAGCACGGGCCCGGCGACCACGAGGGTCGTATGCATGATATGGTCGAGAAGCCCGATAAACTCCATTGCCCCGTGGTGGGTCAGGGGCGGTAGCAGCCGATACACGGGCCAGATCAGATAACTTCCATAGAGGCATCTGACCATGGTCTGCAGACCTCCTGATACAACGAAGATCGTAACCGCGGCAGTTCCGAGAAAGAGCCCCATCGGGGCGGTTTGACTGCGTGTGGCAGGATCGTCCACCTGGCTGGAGATGCCGCGCTGCGTATCAATGATGTCACCAACGGCCTGGATGCTCCAAAGTGGTATACTAAGCAGAAAACCGAACAGCAGGCCGATAAATATCTCCTTCAAACCGAGGAGCGAGACCGCAATCATACGCGTGCCCGGATCTAGTGTCTGCAAGCCGTTCCTGATCTGCATCAAGCAAGGCAATCCAATCACAAGCGTAGCGCTTGCGCGGATAAGCCCGCTAATGTGCGGTCGCGTGAATACCGGAAGAACCAGCATAATGCCGAGGGCCCGGGCCGCGCCAAGTCCGCCCGCAACGACGAACTCGACAGCAGTCTGAATCAGAGTTCGCGTCTCGGTGGGTGACAAGGCATCCATTTGAGCTCAGCTCGTCGTTCCTTCAGCCAATGCAACCGTCGCACTCGCGTCGCCATGATGTGAGACGTCAAGAACTCTGCAGATCTCCTGTGCCAGCGGTTGCAGAGCGACAGGCCTCGCACAAGGCTCGGCTTCAACCATCCATATGACTACAGCCATCCGGCGCAGAGGTATGATCATTCAATGAGAGCACCGGCGAAATCGCGCCGCTGCGGGGCCTACAAGCCACGCTTCTTCCGCTCTCACCGGCCGCAGCGCGGTTTGGAGATCTGAGGGCCTCAAAGCTTCCATCAATTTCGCAGTCTATGGAGATCGGTCTCGAGCGGCACCTTCATTCGCAGGCTCATTCACCAGAACGCCAGAATCGTGGGGCCGCTTGCAATCAAAGCGGTTCGCCCGTTCACTGCGTCGACAACTCGCCAGGCAAAGCATCGAGGACCAGGTCTTAGCAGGTAATTCCATCACGTTGTAAGCAACCCCTAAATCGAATGGATAGAACTTCCAAATGGGATCATCTTCCTCCGAATACGGCAGCCTCACGGAGCCGAACAGGACAGTTCGGATATCTATCCATCGCATGCTAGTGAGGCGAGCTTTCGATAAGCTGACGAACTCGCCCTTTTGTGGTTCACAATCAAGGCCGACAAACGCGCGCTATAGCTAAAACTTAGACAGCCGTGCGTTCCGCGCACTAATACCTCGCTGTGAGCGCGGGGAACTCAGTGAAGATATGCTGGGCTTGCTCGATCAGCGGCGCGCTCAGCACCGGAGCAAACAGAACGAGCACGGCGACGACGACGAGGAGCTTCACGGTAAGCGGCAAGGTTTGATCCTGGAGCTGGGTTGCGGCCTGCACGATGCCGATACCCAATCCGGCCACGAGGGCTGCCAGGAGCGGCGGTAAAACCCAGATCATGAACAGGACCAGTGATCGGCTCAGGTGGGTGAGGATGCTGGCCTCGTCCATCTCAACTCCCCGGAGATGCGTAGCTTAAGACCAATCCGTGCATGAGCCGTGACCAGCCGTCGATTGTGACGAACAGAAAGAGCTTGAAAGGAACGGATATCATTGTTGGTGACACCATTGACATGCCCATGGCCATCAGAATTGTCGTCACAATCAGGTCAATTGTGATGAACGGAAGATAAAGAAGGAAACCGATTTCAAACGCACGCTTAAGCTCCGAGATCAAAAAGGACGGAACGAGGATTGCAAAATCATCGGCTGTTGCGTTGCCGCGCATCTCCTCCGACCAGATATGTTCCGTCGACGACAGGAAGAACGTGCGCTGCTCCTCAGTGGTGAACTTCTTGAGATGGGCGCGCAGCGGCTCGCTGCCCTCCTTGGCGGCGGTCAACCAGTCGTCGGCGGTTTGGTAACGAAGTTGCATATCGGTCACGCGGTTGTATGTTTGCTCGAATACCGGGGCGTCTATGAACACGGTAAGGATCAATGCAGCGCCATACAAAACGATGTTCGGTGGTATGGACTGAGTGCCGAGCGCGTTGCGGATCAGGAAGAGAACGACGGAAACCTTGATGAACGCCGTCGTTGTGACGACTGCGAACGTCAACAGGCCGAGGCCGACGGTCGCCGCAACAAGCGCAAGGATGCTCGGTTGAATGTCAACCATTGACCGCCAACCTGCTACGTAACCGGATGCCCAACGCTTCACCGACACGTACGATGTCGCCGCGGCCGATCAATTGACCGTTGGCGACAATGTCGACCGGACCGTCCAGCTGCCGGCCAAGCTCGAACACGTGCCCCTCGCTGATGCTTCTCAACGTACCCAGCGGGATGGGCCAGCGGCCGCATTCGAACACAAGCGTGATCTCAACACTGTCGATGTCGGCTTCCGAGGGCGGGATTGCTTGCTCCGCTTGGGGTCGTATCGTCATATTTGCATACCTTAGAGGATGGGACTGCAGGCGGAATGGTCCCCGAAGGATAAGTCTGTCGCCCGCGACCTGCGCCGGCGCCCACAACTTGTCCGCAGCGAGGATGAGCTGGCCATGGGCAAATGGAATGACGTCGGGCAGCAGTGCGTCGCCGGGCTGTGCTTGACGAAGAAGCCTGACGGGCGCCCGCAGCGAGCCGATCTCTCTCGCAATCACGACCGGCAATTCCGAAGAAATCTTGCCTAAGTCTCGCGGTAACTGGCCGATCAACTCGCCTAACACACGAAACGCAGACGGAACCAGACCGTCAAGTGGCGCGAACAAGAACAGGCGGGCCTTGGCCGCCAGCGGTCCGAAAGTAACATCGAGCTCCAAATAGGGGTCTTTGGCCGTCGCGTCTTCGATGCGGATCAGCTGCAAATTCCGCGCGAGCATGATCTCTAATCGAGCGAGCCAAGGTTCCAGAGCAAGTTCGAGAAGCAGCGAGCGGGTTGGGTCGGAAGGTAAAGTAAGGCCATACTGGACCATTGAAATCAGCGCCTCGACGAGAAGGCGGGGCAAGGACAAGACAGCGGTCTCGTCTCCGGCGCAAAATACGCAGTCGAGCATCGACATGGCATATGGCTCGGCCTGCCAAACAAGCCGGCTTATACGGATCGATAGCGGCTTATCGCCAAGGCGGCTCTGCAGAACCGTGCGTGGTGCGGCGACCTCGTTGAGCCACGAGACCACGCCATGCGACAACTTTACCGCTGGCTGAAATAATGCGGGTTCACCCACGGCATTTACCGGCAGGTTCCACGGGCGCAGCTCGCGACGTCGTAAGAGAACGAGCCATCAGTTCGAGCCACCGACCGCTTGGCTGCGCGAACCACCCTGATATCGGAGCAAAACCTCGTCGTCGGCATCAATTTCGGCCGCACACTCCGAACGGACAGCGGTAGTGCGCTGGACATCGCCCTCAATTTCCTCCCATTTCTGGCTCGCCGCCGAACGCTTGGCCCATATGGTCCGCGCCTCATTCACTGACCGCTGAGCCTGCTCATGCGCGACGCGCGCCTGCTCACGCGCCTGGCGTGCCGATTCGATCTGTGCTGCCAGTCGCCCAAGGACGAGTTGACAGCGACGATCGAGCTCGGTCACGGACATCGTCTTGAGCGACACCAGCTCCTGATAAAGTTCAGCTTCGACCTTGGCGCGACGATTCTCCGCGCCTTCAAGATTCTCAGACGCTCGCTGCAGCGCTTCGACCGCAATTCGGCGCCTGGCTTCCATGTTCGACAATTCACGAAGCGCGCTTCGCTCTCTCATGTCTTTCACCAGCCGCAATTTCGACGCTTGCACGAGATTTAGGCCGTCAGACGCGACATCCATGAAACGGTCTCCTCAAAGCTAGACGGCTCGTCCGGTCCCTGGCGCAAGAATGCGCGCAGTTCCTCGATTGAATCGATTGCCCGATCAGTCAGTGGATCGCTGCCCGGCTTGTATTCACCGACCTTGATCAGGAACTCAGCCTCATTGTAGCGCGAGAGCAGATCGCGGAAGACGGATGCCGCCTTGCGATGTGGACCAGAGGCGACCGCATCCATGACACGACTTCGGCTCGACAGCACGTCGATGGCGGGAAAATGCTCTCGCGAGGCCAGCGCGCGCGAAAGAATGATATGACCATCGAGAATGCCGCGCGACTCTTCGGCGATCGGATCGCCCGTGCCGTCACCTTCGACAAGCACGGTATAGAATGCCGTGATCGAGCCCCGCTCGCCCATACCGGCACGCTCCAACAGACCAGGCAGCAGCGCAAAGACGGAAGGAGGAAAGCCGCGCCGGGTAGGAGGTTCTCCTGCGGCAAGGCCGATTTCGCGCATCGCACGGCTAAAGCGCGTCAGCGAATCCATCATCAGAACGACCTGCAGCCCTTGATCACGAAAATACTCGGCGAGTGCGGTCGCCATATGAGCGCATTGCGCCCGCTCCATTGCCGATCGATCGGATGTCTCAACGACAACGATCGTGCGAGCGAGGGCATCTCCAATATGACGTTCGATGAACTCACGCACCTCACGTCCACGCTCTCCTATGAGCGCAACCACGGTGACATCGGCGGCCGCGCCTTTTACAATTTGCGACATCAGCGTCGACTTGCCGCAACCGGCATCTCCATAGATTCCGATCCGCTGACCTTCGCCACACGTCAGAAGTCCATCCAGCACGCGAACCCCGAGCGGAAACGGATGCTCGATGCCACGCCGCATCATCGGGTTGGGCGCCTTGCCGCGGAGCGGACAAGTGTGGACCGTCTTTATCGGCCCCCTGCCATCGAGTGGACGGCCGAAGCTATCGATCACGCGGCCGAGCAGGTCGGGCCCGACTGACACTTCCTGCATGCGTCCGGTCGGGAGCACTTCCGCGCGGTGGGACAAGCCTACCAAATCGCCAATGGGCGTCAGCAACACCCCGTCCGGCAGCAAACCGATGACTTCCGCTTCAAGTGACCATCCGGAAGCGTGATCCTGCAACAGGCAAAGTTCTCCAACACGGGCCCCCGGCAACACGGCATGGAGCAAGGTGCCGATCGCACGCGTGATCCGTCCCCGCACGGCACGCGTATCGACATGCTTTGCTGCGAATCTTAGAGATGCTATCGCCGCATGCACATCTCCTTCTCCGGCCGATTGATCAAGGCCTGATCGTTGCGTCGTCACGGATCGCTTTCCTGAGAAGATGGATTAAGGCTAAGACGCAATGTGCGGAGCTGCGCGGCAAGTCCTAAATCGACACTGCCGAACTCACTCCACAGAACGCACTGGTCAGGCCCCACGGTTGGGTCCGGATCAATTCTGACTTTCGGCCGACTATCCGTTCCATCGAACGCCACGAATTCATGCCTTAGTGCATCAGCATTCACAGGAGACACGTGAAGGCATACTTCTGCGCTGCCATATCTTTTCTCGATGGCGTGACGAACGGCCCTTACCAACATCTCACCCGGATCAAAGGAGCCCAACAAATCGGTCAATATCTCAATCACGAGCTGTGGCAACTCCTGTTGCAGAACGGCTTTTCGCCGGGCCACATCGGAAGCAGCTCGGGCGATCAGCTGTGCCATTTCGTCCGAGCCTGACCTAAGACCTTCGCAATGGCCGCGCTCCCGCTCCTGCTGATAGGCTTTCCTTGCCCAACTGCGAACCTGCCGCAGATATCGCTCGGCTAACGCGCGCGTCTGCACCGCATCGTACCAGACACCAAGTTCCGCGGCTGGTATGAGCGGACCAAGCGGCCGTATCCGCGGGCTATCTGGCAAGACTGTTTCGTTGGCCGTCATGCCGCTGGCTCCTCCGTGGCCAAGTGGGCCACCACCAAAGACAGTAACTGACCCGCTGAATTGTGGTGTTCGGCTGCTGGGGATTCGGCGGTGGTCCCCACAGGTAAGCGGAAAAGAACGCGGACACGGTCAAGCTCTGATGCGTCCTTGAGCCAAGCACCAAGGCAGGCACATCCGTCATGTTCAATCTGGCTCGCGAGCTTCTGCGGATCGTCAATCGATGTGGTAGCGACGGCGCTGGATAAGTGTCGGATTGCGAAAGCATGAGCTTCCGCACCAATATTTTCGATCAGAATCGCTACATCGTGCTTTGACACAAGCTTGAGCACCGAACGGGCATGCCAGATACTGCCAGCGAGCAGGGCCGCCCGACGCGGATCATGCCCGAGCAGAACATCCCTACCCCAGTCGGTTCCGTTCGAGACCAGCTCACTGCCCAGCAGCAATTCGACCAGTCTTTGCTGCAGTCTCGGAGTCTTCTGCAGCTGCAGCACTGTGGCGGCCGACAGGAGCCCATCAAGATGGCCGGCGAACCGGCCGGGATGAATCAAAGCGGCAAGCTCGCGCAGGCGATCGGAATGCGATGAATGATTTGGGTCAGTGGATGCCATCGATACGGACCTGCTTGCCGCCTATTTCGGATCGGAGGACAGTTTTTTGCCGGCGGACTGGACCGCTGGCTTGCTGGCACCTCTGCCGAGATTTGTCACTTTGCGCCAGGATTGACGAAGCTGTCGCCCACGTGTGCTCAGCAGCACGTAAGATAGAATGCCCAACGCGGCGAGCGCACCTCCTGCACCGATCGCAATGTGAGTTGCGATGAATTTGGTTGGTTCGGCGGAAGCTGCCGCTGGCACAACGGAGACCTCATGCTGAGCTCGCTCAACCGGCACGAACACGACCGCCACCTTGTCGTACGATAGACCTTCGATGCTGTTGGCGACGAGCATCTTGATCTGCGGCAGCAAGGCTGAGAGCTTCGCGTTGGAGGCGTGCCGAATGAAAACCGACGCCGAGGACGGGGTTGCATCCTGTCGCAAAAGATCATTCTTCGGCAGAACGACATGAACACGGGCGGAGAGAACCCCATCGATATCGTTGATCGTGCGCGACAATTCTTCACTGAGAGCATAGACGTAGCGGGCTCGCTCCTCAACCGGAGAGGCAACGAGGCCCGCCCCCTTGAACACCTCACCAAGGCTCTTGAAGGATTGGCGCGGCAAGCCATGGTCATTCAGCAGCTCGATTGAGTAGGCGAGCTGCCTTTCCTCCACTTGAATCGTGCTGGTCCCATCCTTACCGACGACACGGATGGCATCGACGCCCTTGCTCAGGAGCAGCCCAAGCATCTCGTTCGCTTCACGCTCCTGAACTTTGGTATACAGATCAGCTTTGCAACCGGCGAGGGTCAGCAAAAGCAGCAACAGGACGAGAGCATCAAGCCGCTTTCTTGCGGGCCGGCCATTACCGATCTTGTCTTTCGTCAAGACAGCCAACGGCCCGCTCAGCCCGCCGATAGAAGCTTATTCAGAGATGAACTGACAGCACCTGTCCCCTTGGAGATGAGCGATACCTGGATGACGCCGTTGTAAACATCCCGCAGATTCGCTAGCGCCGAGTCGAAATGATCCACACCCTCCGGTTGGCCCACTGGATGTACCTCCACTTGCTGCACGCGCAAGACCGGTTGTGCGGCCGGCCCAAGCTGCAGACTCCTGGTAGGATCAGGCTCGCCGACGAGCGTCGGCGAAACTGCACCCGGCGGAAATGGTTTGCCCTGGTGGATAGCAGAAATGCTCTGAAGGACGCGATCGCCTAGCGGGCTCGCCGGCGCTACTGCGCGCTGCACTTCCGGCAGCGATGGAGCTGGCGCGTGCTCGGTCACAGAAGAGCCGGCACCTTGGTTCGAGGCCACCTGCGCAAGACTCTCGCCAAACTGAGCGTGTGCCGGCGAACAGCCGTTGGAGGCACACTCGACGGAGTTGGCAGAGATCGACGTAACGCCGACCAACATGGAGGAAATCATTTCTGTCACGTGGTGAGATGGGCCGTTCGTTCACACGAATGGGCCGCACCTTGGAGAAGCAAGCTGACCAAAAACTGACGAGCATCTGTCATCTAATGATCACGGTTAGCTTCCAATTTGGGACGAGGCATCGGATTCCAAATTTTGGGACAAATTCCGGTGCTTGTTCTGAAGTGTAAAAATAGCAGGAATGCTTATCCCATCCACAAGGCTGCACATCTTGAAGAAAGTTCTCTATGCTGGTGTTTTCATTTGCTTTGGCGTCGTCGAGGCGCTCGGCGCTCCCCTGGCGCTGCCATCGACGCCTTATAGTTACACAGTTCTGGATCAGGACCTCGCGGCCGCACTGCAGGAATTCGGCAACAACCTAAATATCAGAGTCAATGTCAGCACCGGGGTGAAGGGGCGGATTCGCGGGCGAATGCCGGATCTCCCACCGCGAGAGTTCCTCGAACGGTTGATTAATCTCTACAATCTTCAATGGTACTACGATGGGCTGGTGCTCTACATATCCGATGCGCATGAGGCGCAAAGCCGCCTTTTGGTCTTGAGTCCAATCAGCTTTGATGCGTTCAAGGCGGCACTCGATGCGCTCAACATCTCCGACGAGCGTTACATCGTGAGACCCGTACCGGGAGATGGCCTCGTCTTCGCCTCTGGTCCACCCCGCTTTGTCGCGCTTGTGGAGCAAACAGTAAAAGGACTTGCGGCGGAGGCACAGGCACGGCGAAACCCGAGCGGTGCCGAAAAGCCGCCGCACGATTCGGTTTTGATGCTGTTTCGGGGATCCTCCAGCGTGGTCATTCGCGAAGGACGACCGAATGAGGCTCCTTCGCCGGAGGCACCACATCAAGACGGCGTGGTCCACACACCCGATGCAGGTAAGAAATGACTTGAAGACAACAGATGGCCTGGAAGAGATGCAATGCGTCTGCTTATGCCCTTTGTCAGCTTTTCGAAAGCTACTGCTGCAATTGTCAGAGCGCGGATGTGTAGATGGCCGATGCCGCTGGGTGGCGCAATAAACGTCCAAGCCGGAGCCACGGATGCGAACCAGAACTCTAGCCAGCAGCATCGGTGAGCGTGCTTTGCCACTTTAGCGCCTCATGCGAGCTTTAAACTCAATGAGCTTCGTCGCATAAGAATGAAAGCCACTCCGTTGTCCAAAAGGAGGGACAGGATGGACTTCAACGCGCTAAGCCGGGCGGACAACAACCCAGCGTCCCACTCGTCCTCATTGCCCGCCGGTCCAAGGGAGTTTGAGCGTGAACTAATAGCATTGCATGAAATACCCGAATACAGCCAGGATTTAATTTGGCAGGAACTCGGAGGCAGATCATCGCGTGTCGAGCCATCATTGAGCGGCGGCGAGCGGTCCAATTCCAAACAGCCGATCGCTCAACACCGCGCGGACGCCTCCGATTTCGGCAACGAGCTTGTTTGGCAAGATCTTGAGCCTTGGCTCATGCGGGCCGGGTCACCTCACGCTGGACCGTCTCAAGCTGGGCCCACATTGCACGCAGGGGTTGCTCCGCCGGAAATTGGAGATTTCGCCATGGCGAACGGTCGTCGCGCCAAGGACGACTGGGTCTTCACTGGCCAAACGGCTACGCCCGCTCAGATCGAAATGCTAAGAAGCCGCGATCTCATACCTACCAGGGGTGTCCGGACAACAACGTTCACCATCCTGGGTGTGCCTCACACGGCGGAATGGCGAGAAGAAGGTTTTATTCGTCTCAAACCGTCGCTGGACCCTTCCCTTTGGCCTGTAGGTTCGAGCGAACACTCGCCAAGCGGCTAAGCATGACGACATGAAGAATGCCGAGTGCAGCTGAGCTTCGATCCGCTCGGGGCAATAGGGTCCGCACAATACCGTCGGACTCTTTCGAGCATCTACGCAAGCGCCAACACTCTCGTTGGGCGCAGGCGCGAGGTCGCTACGCGTGGGTGATTTCACCATAAGACGCTGCGGAGACCTGCGACGTTGTTTCACGAATCAGCGCACGTGACCATCCGCAGAGCGGCAGACTCGGCCTCGCTAATTCCACCTAGTTGGCCCGGAGGCGAGCGATCGAGCATAACAAGCAAGCCGATTCCGATATCGAGAACCCATCACCGCCTCTCACACCATCATTGCGCGTCTCGTTGTGAAACCTCTGAGCGCCGTCAGCTTTTGGAAAGCTAATCGAACCTACCATGTGGCGTGAATATCTAGACGGCGATGTGCCTATAGATTGTAGCGGAACTGAGCGCTGGGGGCGCACTGAGCAATCGGAAGCAAGTGGTAGGAGCGATCGAAGCCTATCGACATTTCTTGCTCGTTGTTCGTCGCGATTCTCGCGCTGCGCCACATGACCGGCTTGTGGTGCGATCTCAAATCAGAGGACCGTATAATGTCAGTCAACAACCTATCGGTAACCGCCAGCTCGAGTTTGTCCGGGCTGGCCTCCGGGCCCTCATCGGCGCGGGATCTTTCAAACTTCGAGGCGATGCTGGCTAGTTTCTCGTTGAAAGACAATGCCGATGACCATTCCACTCCACAGGTTCCGCCGGCTGCAGACTCAGCCAAGCAGCTGACGGAGGAACTCACGCAGGAGGTGCGGAACATCCTCCCGCCGGAGGTCAAGGCCGCACTGGACGCATGTCAGCAGGCCCCAGAGCCATCCTCCGCGGAGTCCTCCTCCGCTGCGAGCGCCCCGAAGATTGCAGAGGCACCCGTACAAAGCTCCAGGATCACGTGGAACAGCGGCACGCTGACTGATGCCGAGCTGCAGATTGTATCGGTGCTGAACCGACACAAAGACAAATGCCCGCTTGATTGGAAATCTCTTGGAGATTTGGCCAACGACCCCTCCACACCGCCGGATCTAAAGGCGGCGATCGAGGCTCTGCAACAGGACCCAGAGCTCTTCTATGCGATAGGCTCGCAAGGTGACGGCCGCTGCGGCGGGAAGATCAAAGCAGGTGATCTCTCCGGCTTCTCCGATCACCACCCTCAGGTTGCTGCTTTCCAGGAGCAGCGGGCAAAGAGCTATACGCAAAACTACATTCCTTCCGACGGCACCCGGAATGGCGAGCCATCGGTTATGACCCAGACCGATGCATTGCGCGAGCTCTATCGGTATTCCGACAACCTGCCTAAGAACCTGAGCCTTGCGGATTTCAAGCGGATCGTCGACGGCGAAGCTAAAACCGGCAAATGCCCGCCACAGGTCCTCGCGGCCGCTCAATACTTCCTCGACCACCCGGATGAATGGAAGCACTTGTACGGTGGCTCGATAGACAAGGTCCACAAAGAGGACTTCCTGCAGGTTGCTTCATCATCGATGAATCTCACGCAAGCCGAGCTCGATACGCTCAATACGATCAGCAAGAACCAAAACGCTTTCTTCGGGAAGGGTGATCTGACCCGGGAGAAGCTGGCGAGCATGGTGGATGATAAGAGCCTCGCGCCCGAGGTGCGAAAGGCGGCCTCCCAGCTGCTCTCCGATCCTGTGTTGTTCGGGTTGATGAACAACGCGATTACGGGCTACAAAACCCACCATAAGTTCTTCGACTTCGGCGGCGGCCATACGGTCGATTCCGGCAACATCAGCAACACCGACTTCAACCAGTTCTTCAACAACATGTCGGGTGCGAACCGCACCGTTCACCAAGTGAAGACGCATGCCGTCCGAACGCCTGCCGAGCAGGACGCGGTCGCGGACATGACGATGGGCGTCGCAGACCAGCCCGACATCAAGTCTCCCAAAAAGAACGGTGGCGCCTTCATGCACGCACTTAATGATGTGCTCAAAGTTGGCTCTAAGGTATTCGACTGGGCCGCGACAGCAGTCGGTGTACTTGGCTTCATTCCAGGCTTGGGTGAATTGGCCGATCTGGCGTCAATGGTCCTCGAAGCCGAGGCGCAAGCTGCAAATCTTCTTCACACTGCCATCAGTGGCGGCAACATAAAGCAAGCGCTGGAAGAAGCCGGGCTGAGCCTTGCGGCACAGGCGGTGGGCTGCATCGCCGGACCTGAGGTCAAATTAGCAATGCGAGAAGGCTTGGTGAAGCAGGCAATTCAAGAAGCCGCGACGGCCGGCATCAACCTGCCGGTTTCGGTGGCCCAGTCCTACGCGGAGGATTATCTGAATAACCTGAAGGCTCGCATCGAAACCGAGCGCTTGCAAGCTGCAGGCGCTAACGCCTAGGCGGAGCGACGCTATCTTCTCAGGATCACGCTGGAAACGCTGATTGAGCTTGCGCGGCCTCCGCGCGGTTGGGCCTCTCTGCCGAGCAGTAGGTCGCGCAAGCTCTACCAGCATACTTGAGACCGCCCCCGAATCCGAGGAACTTATTTCGGCTCTTCACTGCGTACAAACTATGTTGGCCGCACTCGATCGTTCGAATTCGACCTCAAACCCAGTCTGCCGCTGTGAAATTCCATCGACTGCATACGCCGCCTGTCAAGACCGCGATGCATTCGCGACAGACCGGCCGCAGCCGCGGAGCCTGCCGGTTGCGCAAGGATCGAGAGCACATTGGTCCAGGGCAGGTAGAAGTCCGAAGGGCTCTTTCTCGAGTGGCGGGCTTCTGCTCGGTCTCCCTGAAAGGGAGGCGCGATTGACGGATCTGCTATGGACCCGCCAGAACCGAGGGACCGGTCTTGGCCGCTGAATCGGCCGTCACTCTTGCTTTCCGCCACGCTCCGACCAGGTCAAGCTCAATGCGCTTCGCCTGACTGCAAGCAGATTGGCGAAAGAGCTCGGAGGCATCGCAAGGGACGTGAGCCCGAGATTGCAGCACGTCGGCCTCAAAACGCTTTTGTTAATGGTGGCTTTGATATTTCGCTATTGAAGCTTTCGAAACGATGAGCAACGTGCTCACCCGATCAAGCTCCACAAACGATTGTTTGTCTTAACCATCTGATCTCCAGTCTCGTTCAAATACGGTCGGCTGGTGAAGACGTATAATGATGATCGACCATCGGCTCATTGCATTTTCTACGACTCGTCAGCTTGTCGAAAGCTAATACTTGCATAGTGAGGGGCAGGAAACTGCCTCCATTGGCACGATCGAACTGACATAGGAGAACCCGATGCGCGTTACGAGCTCTAGCGCCGCTGGGCACGTTGATGCTGACCTCCATGCGGCTGGCGGCAAAAGCGGCGGCAAAAAAGGATCTCACAAGCCTGGCGAGCGCGACGATCATGCCCGATCCCCTGATGCAAACATTCCCGTAAACGGCGGCGCGTCCACGGGCGGCAACTCGCAAGAAGCCGCTATGCAGCAAGCGTTCAGCGTCGCTTTGGGAGCCGTTGCTCTCCAATTTGCGAATAGTGCAATGAGCCATTTCGACGATGTCATGGCCGAGACAGAGGAGGATTCCTGACGTCGCATGTTGCGACGTTAGGAAATAGGAGCCGCACGTCGCGGCGAAATTCGAGCACACAGGAGAATAGTATGTCTAACAAAGTTGGTGCGTCTCATACCTCGACTGCGGGTGGGGCGGCCGGCACCGCTACTGCTGCAGCCGGTTCTGCGGCTGCTGAAGCTGCTGGAGAGGCGGCATTCCAACGGCAAATCGCCGCTCTGACTTTGACCAGCACAAAGGCTGCTGAGAGGGATGTGGAACTTCGCGTCGTCTCGACCGAGCTCTCGACCGTCAAGAAAGCGGCCGATGAGCGGGTGCAGTAAGGGATGAGATGGGGCGACGTCGCCGCCCCACTTTCCCCGGCTGCTTAGTCTGTGAGGTCGCAACGGGCCGTACGGTTTTGCCGTACGGTTCCGTTCGCTGTTCAGGAAACCGACCGTGAATGAACCAAATTGCCCGCATTTTGAAGTGTTGTCGGGGTGTTACTCCGGGCTGACAAGTAAAGTGGGGGTCGGATCGTGTCTGATTGGCAGCAGCCTCGATGCTGACTTAATCTTCGTCGAACAAGGCCTCGCACCGCACCATCTTCGTGTCACCCCCCATTCCAATTCAATCGAGATCGAGGCCCTTGCAAGGGACGTTAGGATCGAGGGGCACGAGACTGTTTTACCGAACGAATCCATTGTTGTCCCTCTTCCTTTCGTTTTGCATGCCGGGACGATGTCCATTCGCTGGACGATCGAGGACTACAAACAAGCTGGCTCCATCGACCGCCGGCATATATCGCTCGCCTTTCTCGCTTTGGTCCTGATCAGCTCTGCCGCGGTTGGCGCAGTCTCATCCAATTTTGTCCAGACCGATACCACCGTGGCGTCAAGTCCGCCGTCCCCTGCTCCGGACATTGCGCCCAAGCTGGTGCTCAGCGCTCCTGATGCTTTGGCCGCCGATGCAGCTGCCGAACGGTTGCAAGAGGAAGTTGATAGAGCGGGCCTTGTCGGCATCAAGGTTGGCTCTGGGGCGGGCGTTGTCACCGCCGATGGCAGCGTTACGCCCGCCTCGCTCGCCACATGGCGAGACGTCCAGCAGCGGTTTGATCACAATAGCAATGGCGCTTATACGCTCGTCAATGCCGTGGCTATCAAGGATGAGAAGACGCCTCCCGCAATTGGGGTCCAAGCTGTTTGGCGCGGGAGCGATCCCTATATTGTCATTGCTGGTCAAAAGTATTTCGTCGGCGCGCTCTTGAGCAATGGATGGACCGTCTACGGGATTGAGGAAGGGCGTGTTCTGCTGAGCCGGGATGGCCGGCTTGCCACTCTACCCTATTAGCGTTTTAGGCCGCAGGTAAGGAAGCAAAATGCCATGACTAGGCTGCCCCCGAATCCCATCGAGCCCGGCACCTCTTTTCAGGAGCCAAACGTTGATCATCATGCATCTGCCGTCACGCCGGTCAATTCTCGAGCCAAGTCCATCGGGATTGACCGGACGCGTGGCAATGATCACAAGAGCCACACCTCAATTTCTCATCATAGTGACGTGCAGGATCGGTTGGTGGACGCCACGATCGAGAGCGCGCTCGAGCTCAGTTCGATCGATGCAGTTTCGCGCATCAATCTCGACGAGGCGCGCGCCCCGCCAGGTCAGATCGAGTCAGGCTCGGAACTCGCTTGGCATAATGAGCCCAATCTCGCGCACAGTCTGCTCTGCTTCGTGACGCCGCGCTTACGTCATTCGCATGTTCTGCGTCCTGAGCAACACGGCCTTCTTCTGGAGCGTTTGGCTGATACGCTATCAGCCGCGCCAGAGGATTTGGTGCCACGTGAAGGGGCCGCCCTTCTGCAACTGGAGCTGCAACGTTTACTCCTGCTCCGGCAGAGTCACAACGGCTTGATCAAAGGCTAGCAATGGTCGGGCCGGACAAAGTGCAACATTTCACATCCACACAGCCGCCGATCGTTTCCGAAGCCGGCGCTATCGAGCTGATCTCCGGGCCGGAGCGAGATTTGCTCTGCGTGCTTTCTTATGTCTACCTTGCGTGCGGACAAAGCGCCAAGAGCCTGGCTCTGTTGCGGCTGGTCGCTCACGAACAGTCTCAAGACATCGGCTTGCTCCGCATCCTGGCCTACGCTCTCATCTCGGAGCATCGCGGTGACGAAGCACTGTCGGTATTGGACAGGCTTGACAAACTGGATGACGAGCCGTCTTCGTGCCCGCCTTTGATGCTGATGCGCAGCCACGCCCTGCGTCACGCTGGCCGCATGACCGAAGCGCAAGCCGTCTTCAAACGCTATGTTTTGTTGCGGGGCAGCACAGCTGCAATCAAACAACAATAAGGCTTCTCATGGCCAACCTTCTACGAAATCTCATCACGCGCGCGCCGGCTCACCCGGATTTGATGGTCGCGTTGATGCTTCTTCTGGCGATCGGAATGATGATCATGCCGATCCCGATCGTTGTGATCGATATGCTGATCGGCTTCAATCTGGGGTTTGCCATATTGCTGTTGATGGTAGCCCTGTATCTCAATACGCCGCTCGACTTTTCGTCCCTGCCGGGCGTCATCCTGATCTCCACCGTCTTTCGTCTCGCTCTTACCGTTGCAACGACGCGACTGATCCTAGCCGAGGGCGATGCCGGCAGCATCATTCATACGTTCGGCGATTTCGTCATATCCGGCAATATCGCCGTCGGCATTGTCATATTCCTGATCGTGACCATGGTGCAGTTCATGGTTCTCGCCAAGGGCGCCGAACGGGTGGCGGAGGTATCGGCGCGCTTCACGCTCGATGCGCTGCCGGGCAAGCAGATGGCGATCGACGCGGAGCTGCGCAACGGCCATATCGATCAGCACGAAGCCCGCAGCCGGCGCGGCGCGCTGGAGCGAGAAAGCCAACTGCACGGCGCGATGGACGGCGCTATGAAATTCGTGAAGGGCGATGCCATAGCCGGACTAATAGTCATCTGCATCAACATGCTGGGTGGCATCACGATCGGATCGCTCTCCAAGGGCATGTCCCTCGAGGAGGCGATGCATCATTACACCATCCTGACGATCGGTGATGCGCTCATTTCGCAGATTCCGGCCCTGCTGCTGTCAATTACAGCCGCAACCATTGTCACTCGGGTCAACGGTCCTTCCAGACTCAATCTCGGCGCCGATATCGTCAACCAACTTACGGCCAGCACACACGCGCTACGCTTGGCCTCCTGTGTCTTGCTTGTGATGGGGTTCGTTCCTGGCTTCCCTTTGCCGCCCTTTGTCATACTGGCCGCGCTGTTCTCCGCCGCCAGCTTTCTCAAGGTTGGCGTGCAAGAGGGCAAGACCGCTCCCAAGGCCGGCGCCGGTCCCACCGGTTCGGCTCCCGCTTCTGCACAAGGTCAGAAGCAAACCGTGCCCGCGGAGGCACTTCCGATTACGCTGTTGCTAGCGCCAAGCCTGATGCAGGCAATCGACGTAGGGGAACTCGAGCAGTGCGTCGCACGGCTTTCGGCACTGGTTTCAGCTGATCTTGGCATCACAATTCCACGCATTCCCGCCCAAAGCGCACAGCACCTGCCCCAATCGCAATTCCGGGTGGATGTCGAAGGAGTGCCGGTGGAAGAGGGCGCCATTGACCCGACACAACTCTTACTTAACGACGACGTGGCGAACATTGAACTGAGCGGGATCCCCTTTTGGCAGGACCCAGACACGAATCGGATCTGGATCGAACAAGGACATGCGCCTGCTCTCAAAGCTGCCGGAATAGGGCACCACCGTCCGAGCGAAATCATCGCCTTGCGCGTCCAGTCGACGTTGACACGCTATGCACAGCGCCTGGTGGGCATTCAGGAAACGCGTCAGTTGCTTAGCCGGATGGAGCAGGAATATGCTGATCTGGTGAAGGAGGTGCTGCGCACGACACCGATCCCTCGCATCGCGGATGTGCTACGTCGCTTGCTGGACGAGGGCATCCCGATCCGGAACACCCGTTTGGTTCTGGAGGCGCTCGCAGAATGGAGCGAACGGGAGCAAAATGCCGTACTGCTCACCGAATATGTGCGCTCCGTTCTGAAGCGGCAGATCTGTCACCGCTATGCCAACGCCCATCGTGTTGTGGCGGCCTTTATCGTCGAGCGTGAGACCGAGGATATCGTGCGAGGTGCGGTGCGCGAGACCGCTGTCGGTCCCTACCTCGTTTTGGAGGATCGGCAAAGCGAGATGCTGCTTGCACAATTTCGCCAGATCCATTCGAGCATCGCGCGCAGTCAGAACCAGCCAGTTATCCTGGGCTCGATGGATATCCGGCGCTTCGTCCGCGGCTTTCTCACCCGCAATGGAATAGACCTACCTGTTCTCTCGTATCAGGATCTCGCCTCGGACTTCACCGTCCAGCCGATTGGCTCCGTCAAACTTGCGCCTGGCAAGGACAAGACTCCTACAGGCGGGCATCGTGACCTCCTCCCTGCGGCCGGCTGACGAGCACAGGTTTGGGGTCGTGAGGTCGCTTATGAATTCATGTAAGACTAACGCTATGGGGCGCTGGCGTAACTTTCGTCGCCATTCGTGCTCGGCCTTTCTCCCCATGCTTGCCATTGTGCTGCTCACGGGTTGCGTTAACTCGCACAAGTCGGGTCTTTCACAGCAGCCGACGTCTACGGCAGAGCTGGTTGGGGCCAAGGAGGTCGATCCGGCTATGCGCGAGCGCATCTCTCAGGCCCTCACTCGGGATCCTGACGAGAAGGCTTTGCGCGATGCGCTGAGGCAACGACCGGACAATGTCGATGCGGCGATTCCTCTCGCGCGGGCCCTGCTGATGCGTGAAAGCCCTGATGAGGCGCTTGAGGTGCTCGACAACATCTTGCTTGCAGCACCCGGCGACCTGCGCGCACTGAATGCCAAAGGTGTTGCGCTCGATCACGAGGGCCGCCATAACGAGGCGCAAACGCTATACCGCCAAGCTCTGGCAATTGACCCAGAAAATCCGATGTTGAGCAACAATCTCAAGCTGTCGCTCGCCCTTGAAGGGACGACGCAGAAAGGCAATTCGGGCCCACAACTGCAAGCGGATGGCCGGCGCGCACCGTACCGTTAGGGGTAGCCAACGAACAAGAGCGGATCGCAGCTGCTCGTGCGTATCTGTCAGCTTACCGACAGCTAGCCGATTATCAGCCGCCGTTGAGGCTCAAGAGCTAAATTCCCTGCGAAGCGACATCGTTCATACAATGAAACCGGCATGTATAACCAGATCAGTAACCCAACCACACGCCAAGTGTATCCGCGACGGATGAATGGGACGCCCCACGAACAATGGCTCGTACTGAACTGATAGTCAAACGTTTCCAGGACATAGTCTCTACTAAGAATTCGGCGCCATCGAATTCTTCCCTCGGGTCGATCTTCGGTGGCAACCCCGCCGTACTCGCCCGTTTCCGAGCCCCCAGTGGTTGATATCTCAAAATCTTCCGTCGAGCGCGATAAGTTTCCTGGACGAGATGAAAGCACCTCGACGATAGATCTCAGGGTCACTCATCCGCTGGCCAACAACCCAGGCGATACTTCTGGAACGTCAGCTCCGGCGCGATGGCGACGAACCGCTCGCCCTCTCTACACATTCAATCGCCAGCGAAAGCTCGCGCAGCAGCGTTGGGTTTTGCTGAGGTAAGTGACTCGATGATGGCGCTTGATCCCGCCAAGCAGGACGACAAGTGGAACAAGAACAAAGATGCCAAATGCGCGAGTAGGCAGCTTATATCTTTGCCGCAGCTGAAGACAGTAGCGCCAACGCCGACATGATTTCACGAGGGCTGGCTTGCGCAACCGGATCACCTGGCCACGGTTCTCCCTCGTGAACCTTACTTATTGTTCGATCGTGGATCTGCGAAGCGCCCGCTGCCGTTAACGAAAACATGCGGCCGAGGAACTAAAATATCTCTCGAGCTCCGCGATCGCGCGTTCCTCCCACTCTGCAGCTTGCGCTAGTAATGAGTCCCGTTGGATTGGCCGAAATGCGGCGGACTGACGGCACAACGACGCTATCGCGCGATAGCGGCGCACGTTTTCCATAACGGCCGGTCCGGTCATGTGTGGATCTCCTCCCCTGCTATCCCGGGCAAGAACTTGCTCGAAAACCGTTTTCGATCCGTTAGCGGTCGGAGCGGAAGGCGTGAATGGTTGGCAGAATCTTGTCGGCATGAGGGGGACCGACAATGAACGTCTTCCAAAAGGAGCGCATCCACATAAAACCAGGCTCCGCAGTGCTCCATCCGAGCGCTTCTGCACCCCGTTGTCTCAGTTTATTGGTTGGATAGCGGAATGTAGAAATAGCTAACGGGAACGAGGCACGTTTCGGCTTGCAATCTCAATCAGATGACTGTGATCTGGCCTGTCTTTCGAATCCTCAGGAGTAATGAGCAATCCGTTTATTGGTGATTTGAAGAACGAAGAGGGCCGGTGCTTTGTCGGCATCCCTTTGCCTCCATAAACAGCAAACGGCACGCAACTGTGACTTCCTCCGTCTCATCGACGCTAGCGAGACTGAGCAGTTGCTTGCCTCGCCGGTCGACGACCGAAATGCTGCTTAGAGACAAATCCTCTTAATCTCGCAACCCTAGGCGATCTGCCAGGTCGTGTAGGTAATCGCATAACCTTCCATGGCTCGGTTTAATTGATTTAGCAGTACGCTTGCGCGGCGGGAGTGCACAGGAATTCATTAAGCGAAATCGAAGAAGGCCAGAGATACTCATCGATGCTCATCTCAAGTAGTATCGCCGCAAGTTACGAAAAGTAAAAGGCTATGGGAACGAGGCTAACGGCTGGGATCTCCTGGGACGCAGACTAATCACCCCTTGATCCACATCCGATTGGTGCCCGGGCCTCCCATCCGATACCACGTGTGCCGCTAATTGTGCTTCAAAACGTGCCGCAGTCCTCCCCGTCAACAGACGGCGTCGTGGATCTGCTGAAACTATGATGCCTGTCAGCATGGCGGCCCGGCCGGAGTCAGGTGAGGCCGTGTTGGACCGGCGACTAGCAATGATGAGTGTTCCTGGTTTTGCGGCCGTGTGCATCACGAAAGGCTACTGCGCCATTCAAGAGGAGGCGTCAGCCGGCCGAAAGGCCTCTGGCCATCAGCCTACCAAAACAAGGAGACGACGGCATCTGTTGTTTGTTTGTAGCATATGCTGTGCGAGCGTACGGCTGGCAACAGATGACAACAATGTTGCGCCGGAGCGCTCGCACGGTACGCGATTAGGGGCACTCGGATGATCACGCCGTTTCGACGGAACTGGAATCCAAAAGAATTATTCGATGCTCTTACGCCAGCGATGTTCGCCGCCGAGCCGTCGGCTGTCCACGCACGTTGGGACAAATTGTGGCCTGATCTGTACACGGAATATGACGCTCGGTACCTGAAACAAGAATTAGTGGCGCGAAATCTTATCGCGTCCGATGAAGCTGCAGCATTCTTCCACGCGTGGGCGATTGACGAAGAGCGCCACACCGACGGATTCATCCGAATCATTGAACTTGTCGCTAACGGGTCGGAAACGGATCTTCGGGCGAGATTGGACGCCCGAACGCATGATTTTGGTCCGATCCTTGAACACCTGAAGGACGAATTCTCCCTAATGGTCATAATCGCGTTTGATGAGATGTGCACTTGTCGCGCCTATGCAGCAGAAAAGCCATTTTATGACGCCCTTGGGAACAACACGTTCCATTATTGGCTGCGGGAGGTTATTGCCGACGAGGCGGTCCACTCGATGAACGCCGTTAACGTTATCCGCGCACGCTATCGCGACCGCATCGACCAAGCCGCCACAATTCTCGATAACCTAATCCGCGCGTCGGATAATCTACGCTATTCTGGCACCTTCGTCCTGGACTATTTCGGCGCAGTGTACTCCAAGGAGCTGCTCGCCAACTCCCGCCTCGCGACCATGAGAAATATTGCCAAGCCCCTCATTGCGTAGAGCGAGAGTGTAACAGCGAGCCTGCCGAAAGTTGCACCGGCGTCATATCGCCGCTCAATCCACCTTTTCTGCAAGTTTTCCTTTCTGTCAGTTGTGCCAAGTTGTCCTGACGCGTGGTGCGCAATGTCGTGTTCACGCCAGGTTAGCCAGAATAGTACGCGCCGGTTCTGTTTTGCGTCCAGTCGGCGTGCGCGCGCCCGTAAGTACGCCACTCCGGCAACTGGTCCGGCATTTGCTCTGCTGTTTGGCAAACACGTGCGGCTACCCGCTTTGTCGGATTTGTCCGCCATAAACGTGGATCCGTATGAAAAAAGGCGATGCAATGAATAACCGGATCTCGGTCACCGCCAAGGCGGGAGGTACCGCCAGTGCCTCCGACTCGACGACGCCCACCGCGCTGGCGGTCGAGCATAGTACGGATGAAAGCACTGACTTATTTCTTCTTGAAGAGGGTGGCGTTTTTTCCGACACGGTCAGATCAGATCGACCAGCTAGCTTCACGCTTCAGAACGGCCTGGAGGTAGTCGTGATCCCGGATCATCGCACACCCGTCGTGACTCAGATGATCTGGTATAAGGTCGGTTCCGCCGACGAGCCGCCTGGCAAATCGGGGCTTGCGCATTTCCTCGAACACCTGATGTTCAAGGGTACCTCCAAACATCCGGAGAATGAATTCTCCAAGGCCGTGCTGCGCGCCGGCGGCAATCACAACGCCTTCACCGGGCTCGACTACACCAGCTACTTCCAGCACGTGCCGCGCGAGCACCTCGGCGAGATGATGGATTTTGAAGCCGACCGCATGACCGGTCTCATTCTCAAAGATGAGAACGTGCTGTCCGAGCGCGACGTCGTGCTGGAGGAGTTCAATAAGCGCGTCGCCAACCATCCAGGTGAACGGCTTGCTCAGCAGATGATGGCGGCGCTTTACCTCAACCACCCCTACGGTCGCCCCATTATCGGGTGGCGCCACGAAATCGAAACGCTTACCCGAGAGGACGCGCTTGCCTTCTACAAACGCTTCTATGCACCGAACAACGCGATCCTGATTGTCGCTGGCGACGTCGCCCCCAAGGAAATCCGCTCGATGGTGAAGGAGAGGTTTGGCGGCATCCCCGCGCAACCATCGATTCCCCTGGAGCGCCTGCGGCCGCAGGAGCCGACGCCGGCCGCGCCGCGCGCAGTGACGTTGGCCGATTCCCGCGTCGAACAGCCAGCCCTGCACCGCTCTTACCTCGTACCGTCGGCTCGCACCGCGGCCGCCGGCGAGGGGTCGGTGCTTGACGTGCTAGAGCAGTTGATGGGCGGCGGCGTCAACTCATATCTCTATCGCTCGCTGGTGGTCGAAAAGCAGCTCGCGGTCACTGCCGGAGCGAGCTACCACTCTGCCGCGCTCGATTTCTCGCTATTCCAGATTTGGGCCATACCAAAACCCGGCGTCAAACTCAGCCAGATCGAGCGCTCCATCGACGAGGTAATTACCGACATTGGGCGTAATCCTGCGAGCACCGAAGACCTCGAGCGGGTCAAAACGCGGTTGATCACGCAAGTAACCTACGTCCAGGACAATCATGAAATGCTCGCGCGCTGGTATGGCCGCGGCCTGACAACGGGACTATGCATCGACGATATTCGAGGCTGGCCGGACGACATCCGCGCGGTCGATGCACAGCAGGTGCACGAGGCCGTGCGGAAATGGCTCGACAAGAAGCGATCGGTGACCGGCTATCTCATCAAAGAGTCTGCGCCAAAACACGGGGAGAAGCTCTAGTGATCCATCCTTGCACACGACGTAGGATCCTCCCCGGGGGAGCCTCGCTCTCAATCGCGATGCTCGCGTCGCCAAATTCGCTTGCCGCCACGAGGACGCTCGCGCGGACCAGGATCAAGCGCTTGGTTTCGTCTTGCGGTATAGAAGCCTGGTCCGTGCAGGATTCCACTGTCCCGTTGATCGCGATGGAATTTGCCTTCACCGGCGGCGCGACTCAGGACCCCTCTCAAAAACCTGGCGTAAGCCACATGGTTGCTGGCCTGCTCAAGGAAGGTTCCGGCGACCTTGACTTTAAGACCTTTCATAAGCGGCTCGAGCGTCGTGCGATTGAGCTGCGTTTTCGCTCAACCCATGATCACTTCCAGGGTTCCTTGCGCACGCTCAAGGACAACGCGGACGAAGCCTTCGACCTTTTACGGATGGCGCTAACCTCGCCGCGTTTCGACGCGGCCGATGTCGAACGAATCCGGGCCACTGTGCTTGCACGTCTTCGACACGACTCGACCGATCCTTCGTCTGTGGCCCATCGCAAGTTCCTCGAAGCCGCCTTTAGCGATCATCCTTATGCTCGCCCAGCCGGAGGCTCGCTGGAAAGCGTGCCGAAGATCGAGGTCGCGGATCTCAAGGCGTATGGCCGACGCGTGATTGCAAAAGACACGCTCAAAATCGCGGTGGTCGGCGACGTCGATCCAGGGGTCCTCTGCAAACTGCTCGACAAGACCTTTGGCAGCCTGCCGACCAAGGCGGAAGCGACGCCGGTTCCCGAAGTTGTCCCGGCAAAGCCGCCGCGGCGGGTCTTTATTCCGCTCGACGTGCCGCAGACTGTTGTGACTTTTGGCGGTCCAGCTGTCCGTCGCAGCGAGCCCGATTTCATGGCCGCCTATGTTGTCAACCACATCCTCGGCGGCGCCGGCCTGACGTCGCGCCTCTTCCGCGAAGTCCGCGAGAAGCGCGGATTGGCCTATTCGGTCCGCGAGAACCTGGTCTGGCTGGATCATTCAGCCATCTTTCTCGGCAATAGCGCCACCTGCGCCGATCGTGCCGACGAAACGGTCGAAGAAATCGAGAAGCAGGTCCGCCACATCTCCGAGGAAGGACCGACTCAGCAGGAGCTCGATGATGGAAAGTCCTACCTGAAGGGCTCGCAAGTGCTGGCTCTCAACACATCATCAAAGCTGGCGCGAACGCTGCTGCGGCATCAGCTTGACAAGCTAGCCATCGACTATTTCGAAAAGCACAACGCCATGGTCGATTTGGTGACGTTGGAGGACGCCAAGAGAGCAGCGCAGCGGCTGTGGGGCGAGGGTCTGCTCACAATCATCGTCGGCCGCTCCCCGAGGGACGCAGCGCAGCCGACACCATGCCATCGGGAACCACACCCCCGCTAGACGCCGAGCAGCTAGACGCCCCCGACGACGCCACCCAATTGACCCTCTAGCATCCCAGGCGCTTAGCAAGCTCCTCGCTGATGCGCCCAGAGTGCCTCTAGCCACCCACCTTTGGCTCGCGAAGATATTCGCTCATTGGAGAGCTACCACGCGGCCGCTCGAGCGCCGCTTCTGCGCAACGCGTTGCCAAACAAGCAGCCCGGGTTGAAGTCTTCAGGGTGAATGCAAGATAGAAAACGGCCCCGGCGAAGACTAAGTTGAAGCACTGTGGTCGTGCCATTGGGGAATAGCTCAGACGTGGAGATACTTACCAAATGGCTTGCTGCTAGTTATTTTCATTTCCAGCCTAACCAGCGATGCCCGGATCGGAGCTCTTCGCAGCCCAGAGGGTCGCCAATTTCGGCGGCGTTCGGCGGCAGCGATGAGGTCGACGCTTCCTGTTTTCCTCGCCTCCCTCCATTGTTGCAGTAAGTATCCTCCTTAGGGGTCAGACTCAATTGATCCAATAGGCGACGATGGCGGCGAGGTACACGGAAGCCAGGAAGTTTCGTTTGCCGTAGCGGGTTACAACGCGCCGAGAATCCTTGAGCCGGCAGAAGCAGCGCTCGATAACATTTGCGGCCCTCTGTAGGCGCGTTTGCTGAAGCTGTGGAGAGTCACCCTGTTGGCTTTGTTTAGAATGACGGGCTTCGCGCTACGATTGATAATGTCGGCGCGAAAGCCGTCGCCATCGTCGCCTTTGTCTCCAATGAGGGCAGACATAGGAAGCACGAGTTTCAAAAGGACCGGACCTGCGGCTACAACGGCCTCGTTACCTGGAGTGAGATGAAATGCGCAAGGTCTGCAATCAGCGTCGGTCAGCGCGTGGATTTTCGTCGTCCACCCACCTCGCGAACGGCCGATCGCCTATCCATTCTCCCCCTTTCCGCCGCTAGCGGAGCGATGCGCTTAATCGACGTGGAGTCGGTGGACAAAGTCACGCTGGCGTTCCCGCAGCGCGCCGTTTCGAAGATCAGCTGCCAATGGCGCGCTTGGCTCAGCGATTGAACCGATTGTAGATCGTCGTGGAAGGATCATAGCCGGGCGGGCAACCGCGCCAGCGTGCGCCGCACTGAAGCATGTGAACGATACCGCTGTGATGCGTCGATCGTTTTCGCGCGAAGGGCCGGTCTGGTTCGTTGGCAGATGCGGCTCAATCTGAGCCCACTGCTTGTCGTCAAGCCAGAACAGTCCTTTGCGCAATGAAGTTCCTGCGCCGAATCAATCGGGCGACGGAATCAGACTCCGCTGATCAAGTACGAACCATGGGCCTCTTAGCGGTACAATTGAGACACGTGATGAATTGCCAGCCCGGACATGGGCTGGCAATTCATGCCGCCAGAGTACGCTAGCTGGTCGTTCCATATCGCCAATAAGG
Source organism: Bradyrhizobium zhanjiangense (assembly GCF_004114935.1). Classification (NCBI taxonomy): domain Bacteria; kingdom Pseudomonadati; phylum Pseudomonadota; class Alphaproteobacteria; order Hyphomicrobiales; family Nitrobacteraceae; genus Bradyrhizobium; species Bradyrhizobium zhanjiangense. Next base: position 2,175,846 of record NZ_CP022221.1, on the reverse strand, counting down.
ATGACTTCGTCTGGAACGCACCGTGGATCATTAATGTGGTGCCGCATTTCTGAATTCTTCTCGTCGTGCCCTTGTCCCGTGAATCGGAACCCCTTCTTGCAGAAGAATTCTGATGCTCTCTCATCTTGAGAAATAAGGGATAGACTGGAAAGGCCCGCTGAATCCATAATTCGGTCGGCAATGTCCAGCATAGCAGTCGCGATTCCTTTGTACCTGGATCGCCCGTGACTCTCTATGGTGAGAATTCGCAACGTGTCGCCACTTGGCGCTACGCTCATACTTCCCACCTTATTGCGTTCGTTCGCATCCGAAAACAAAAAAACACACTGGACGCTGCCGCTATTGGTGATTGCTCTGTACAGCCTCACTTGCTCACCCCTCCTCTTGTCAATAGCGGACGAGGCTGGTGCCTGGGCCGCTAAAGCGGTCGTAAAATTGGTCGTATTCGCGCGAGCGGCGCCGGCCAGCGCATCGCGCTGCTGGTCCAGACTCTGCTCGTCGGAGGGGGCGGTGTAGCAGTTGATCCTCATTACAGTGGATTGCTCATTGTCGAAGCTGTCGGCAAGCTGACGTCGTGTAAGGTTTGCAATCAGGGGCGCTTAGCGCGTGGATTTTCGTCGTCCGCCCACCGCGCGAATGGGCGACGGCATGTCTATGCTCCGCTTTCCGCCGCTAACGGACCGATGCGCTTCGATCGAGGCGGAGCCGATGGACAAACTCACGCTGTCGTTCCCGCAGCGGGCGAGAGCTTCAAGAACAGCTGCCCATGGGGGCGCTTGGCCCAGCGATTGATCCGGTTGTAGATCGTCGTGTGGGCGGGCAATCCGCCGCGCTGACGCACATGAACACTACCGCTGATGATGCGTCGATCGTCTTCGCGCGACGGGCCGGTCTGGTTCCTTGGCAGATACGGTTCTATCTGAGCCCGCTTCTTGTCGTCTAGACCGAACGGTCCTTCTGCGCATCGAAGTCCCACGCCGAATCAACTCGGGCAGCAGAACCCGCTGATCAAGTACAGACCCGGTCGCGTTCAGTTTTGCTCGAGCTGCCTTACGCCGAGGCCGAATATGCAGAGCATCTATCTAAAGCGCGACCGGACGAGCACCTCGCATCCCATTCAGGCGGGCTTGCCTAATAAATCGAAAGGGTGGTCAGAGTGGGCGCTTTAAAACGATAATATACACCATCCGCCGCACCCAAGGAAGCGGCCCAGAGGACGCACACGCGCCAGGCCATCGTTCATTCCCTGCAGATTCTTCTCGACCGCACCACGTAGCGTCATCGGCGAAATCTGTGCCCAAGACAAAGATCGTCGGTCGCATTCGCTCGACGCCGGCTTCTTTTGACGGAGCGTCCTCGAGTGCGCCGTCGAGCGGCGCCCCGCTCACCCTTCGATCTCGTTCTCCATGACACGATAATCTCGCCTCGGCGCGAACAGAGGCATGCTTGCGATTTGCGTCAGCAACCGTTTCAGCGCTTGCTTATCTCGATATCCTTCAGCAGAGCGAGAGCAGGTCGTTCACGGTCATCTCTCAGTACTTGTCTACCGAAAAGACGACGATCTGATGCAGCAGACCTTGATGATTTGCCAAGCCATGGTTTGACCGCGTAGCCCCGCCTCGATTGTGATTCTCCGCGCTCGCAATCTGACGCTACGTAAGATTCGGTCGCTTCATCCCAATCTAGATAGCGACCGCGAAAGATACCCTATGGCAATCGCAACGATCACCACAGGCAGACCTTGGTTCGGCGGGACGCATTCCAGCCGTTTACAAACCTCACGTAGATCACCAGCACCAGTGATTAACCCCCATTCTCGGCGTGCATCGTCGTTGCGATCCAAGGACGTCACTCGCTTGATGTTGAAAATGTTCATCAAGCTCTCGCATCGAAGGTTGATTGCCCCTTCTTTCTGCCATGTTCGCACCCAAAGCAGAGACGCGCCGGTTGCGCAGTTTGCGCGCGGCAATAGCGAGTGTCTCAGGAGATTTCCATGGTGAAGCCAGTTGTAATTGTGGTAGGTGCGGACAAGGGAGGAGTCGGCAAAACGACCGTATCACGAACGCTACTCGACTACTTCAGCGTCAACAACGTGCAAACACGCGCATTCGACACCGAGTCGCCGCGCGGAACGCTGAAGCGCTTCTATCCCGAGATCACCGAGATCGTTGACATGACGACGACGGCGGACCAGATGAAGATCTTCGATACCCTGAACTCAGGGCTCTCCGTCACTGTCATTGATGCTCGCGCAGGCTTACTGTCCTCTGCGCTGGCTTCCTTGCGCGACATCGGATTTCTGGACTCGGCGCGGTCCGGCCAGATAACATTCGCCGTGTTCCATATCCTGGGATCATCGATCGCCTCGCTGGACGAGATCGCGGAAACAGCGACCTTCATGAGCGGCGCGAAGTACTACCTAGTTAAGAACTTCATCAACGACACTCAATTCTTCCAGTGGGATCAAGCGACATATAATTCCTATTTTCACCGCATCAAACATGCGACTGAGTTGGTCATACCGAAGCTTAATGAGATGGCCTATGAGCAGGTGGAAGTCGCATCCGTCCCATTCATAGACTTCGTCGCAAACAAGGGGCGGAACGATGAACCTGCGAACAACTCCTTCGTGCTGCGCGGCTATGTCCGGCACTGGCTGGCAAATGTCTGGAGCGAATTTGATCGCATCAACTTGACGGAATTGGCCGGCACCAAGTCGGCCACCCGGGCAGGCGAGAAGTAATCGCATATTCGGCGAGCTCAGGTCGGCCCACGAACGAAACGAATTGATCTGCTGGCTATGTTAGCGACCCCAATCTACATTATCTGCTCTCCTAGCCCGCAGGTCGGTAAAACCCTCATCGCTCGGGCCATGAGCGAGTTCTTGCTGCTGAAAAATGGCACAGCGCTGTCGTTTGATGTCAACTTGAAAGAGCCATCGTTGCTCGACTACCTCCCCAACATCACGGAAACCGCGGATGTGATCGACACTTACGGCAAGATGCAGCTGATGGACCCTCTTATTATCCACGATCGGGTACCCAAGGTGATTGATCTCGGCTTTCACGCCTTCGACGAATTCTTCAAGATGTGCGAGGAGATTGGCTTCATGAAGGAGACGGCGCGCTGCTATGTCGCCCCTATCATCCTCTACGTCGCGGGCGCAGACCGCATCTCCTTTCGCGGTTATGAAATGCTGCGCCGGCGAATTCCGCCGGCGTCGCTGATCACCGTCCACAATGAATTCGTGCTGCGCGGCGGATTACCTGGAGCGATGGATGGCGAGCGGGTGATTCGGATTCCCGCACTTCCGCTGTTCCTCAAGAGATATATAGACCGGCTTGGCTTTTCCTTCACGGGTTATCTGCGCAACGAGAAGGACTGGTCCACCGAGCTGCATCAATGGATCCGACGGAATTACAGCATGTTCCGCGATCTAGACTCGAGTGTGATGCTGCGAGGGTCCTATCGATCGCGGGGGACAGATATTGATAGCCTACGTTGTACAAGGGCCACTTGAGATTTCGGTTTGTTCGCCATCTATTCGCCCGACCTATGAGTGGTCGTTGACCATGACTTCAATGGCGTTCGCAACGCGAACGCATGACTTGCGGTATACGGCATGTTGCTTAGATCGCTCATCTTTACAGTGATCGTCCGCACAGACCGCGCGACCGGCAATTGACGGCAGCTCATTCGCTGGATGTCGCACGCAGACGCGCCCGTCCTCGAAAGGATCGATGACTGTCTTGACATTGTGAGCCGCTAGGCAGATCGACGGGCCCTTCAGTCGGAGGGCGCTCAAAGCTCAAGGCCGAGTTTCCCGAGCACCTGGTGCATGACCGCGCTTTTGATCTCGCGGGCGATCTCGTTGCGTATCTGGGCGCCGAGCACCCGCTCGGCATCGGCATCGCCTGTCAGACCATGCTCGGCCAGTCGCCCATCCAAGCGGGCTTGAAACTGTACGCCCATCGCGTCGACGAGCCGCTCCTGCAGTTCAGCATGGTCTTCGGGTGCGATGCGCCTCACCACGGTTGCCCATGGTTGCCAGCGCGCTGCCAAATAGTCCGGAAATTCAGCGGCTTCCTGGGTCCGCACCGATGCCTCGGCCCTGGCCACATCATCCTCGGTCACGTGAGAGACGTTCATGAAGCGCATGTCGGGAGCGATATGCCGCAGCTCCAGCGCGTCCCGCAGCTGGGTCTGGTAGGCAAGGTGGACCTCGATCTCATCGACTTCCGCGTCGGGGGCGGCACGACGAAGCGAATTGACCCTCTCGCGCGCGATTCCGTCCAGAGCTTCCAAGCGAAACATGACGCGGCCGTGCTGGAGCAGTTCGCCCAGTCGCCCGTCATAGACGCCGTCCTCGACATCAGCGTTCAGGCGTGCAGTCTGCATGCCGTTCCAGGCCAAAGTAATGCGATCTTCGCAGCTCGCGTTCGCTCCCGAAGCCAACTCGAAATAGTGCTCGCGCAAACGCGGCCTGACGGCTGCCTGCCGCAAATCTTCGGCAACCGACTGGCGGAACGCCTCGCCCCCGGAGCCTGTCGAGGGAGCGTGCATAGTCCGCGGCTCCCGCTTCATGGGCAAAGTGCTGCCAAGTGGCCATTGCCGTGGGCTCGCCCTCGAGCCAGTCCGCGGCCACCTCTTGCAGGGACCGCGGCTTAACTTCCACCGCTCCATCCGCGGTTGAGAAGAAAACCTGAGGGCCGGCATAGTCTCCGGCATGCATCGCCGTTGCCAAGCCGGCCTGCACCCAATCGGCGAGCGGATTATTCTCCAGATTAACGCTCGAGTCACGGCTTAGCTGCGTCAGCAGGGTCTCGGGCATGTTGGTCAGCTGGTTGTTGCTGGCGCCGAGCCATATCAGCTGGGGCGGGACCGTCTCAGGCAGGCTGGTCAGCCGGTTGTGGCTGGCGCTGAGCCATTCGAGCTCGGCGGGGAGAGGTTCGGGCAGGTCCGTCAGCTGATTGTACTCGACGTTCAGACGCTGGAGCCCGGCTGGAAGCCCGGGCAGGCGGGTCAGGCGGTTACCGCTGGCGTCCAACTCCTGAAGCGTTGCTGGAAGGCGTTCGGGCAGGCTGGCCAGCTGATTGTTGTCGACATTCAGGCGACGCACCCCGGCCAGAATGGGCGCAGACAAGGCGGTCAGGGACAGAGGCGACAGATCTAGCGGCTCATTGAGATCGCCCGTGCACCGCCAAGCCCTCGTTCGACTTACCGCCTGTTACCGATCCTCATTTTGCCCCTGCCCGTCTTCGGCAGCCCAATCCGTCAACACCTCCTCCTGCTAGGCAGCGGCCTCGGCAGCGGACACCTGCACGTCCGTCAGGCCTCTCCCCACTGCGATGCGGCCGGAGAGCCCAGTTCGGAGCTTTCCGAATCGGAAGTTGCGGAAGGAGTACCAGCGCCGAGCTGTTCTGCATTCATCGATGTCGTCTTATCGGGTAGCAAAAATGAAGCGAACTCGCCGGGGCGGCGCATCGTAGAACCGGTAATCCCCAACCATGGATGACGCTCCACCGGCTAACTGCAATGAGGTGCGATCACAGAGCGAGGCCGTCACGCACGACTGGACGAATATGCTGCTGCGAGTGCCACCGAGGAACTGCAGACGGTGCAGCGAACCCAGGCGAAGTCTCGCTCGTGGATCGGTTGATATTGGAGTCCACCCTGGTCTCGCCTGCCAGATCTGCGCCCATTGAGCAGAGCATGCAAGCGAGTAGCGACGTTCATGATACGAGAGCTAGCTGTCGATAAGCTGACGGACCGCGGAGCGACAAAATGGCGGATGGTCCCCATCAATTTCTCAAGCTTAGGCTCAGCGCCCCGCAGGCGAATGACTTCGAGCTGGGCCGACTGATGCCGGGTGCCGGCACGCCGGCAGCGGTGCGCTTGCGCCGGCAACTTTGCTGTCGCTTGCGGCGAGGCGGCCCCACTTCTCCCCGTTTCAAACGCTTATGTAATAGCTGAGCTTTAAAAGCTTCCAGCCCATCGCGCCTAACGCCGCTCGCCCTTAGCTACGAGACGCGCGCGCACTCGAATGTTAACAACACGGGCTCGCTAAATTCTCCGATGACAAGTTCCTCGCGTTTTTGACATCGGCCACGTGAACCGGCCATCCCCCTCGGCTTACCGTCGCAGACCTCGACAGGCAAGCGCCCATGAGACGCTCTTGACCCGTGCACGTTCGACTGAATGACCGGACAGCTGTATCTGCACTGGTGCGACAGAGTTTATATGTCGAGCTCAGTGTAATCGAGCGGCGCCGCGATCAATGAACTTGAGCATCGACTGAGACTTTTTGATCTCGCATGAAACTCGTTTCAGTATACGTATTGCTATCTCCTCGGTCGCAATCAGCCCCACTCTCTCGCAGGCTACCCCAAAATGATGCATCACCTGCTCCTCGGAGGGCGCGATACGATTCTGCAACACGCTGGTCGTCAATGACGAGAGCATGTGCTCGACGACGTCATTCTCCGCCTGGCTCAAGACCTAGTCCTTCTGATTTTTTGTTCAGTTCCTTTGGCGACCACATCGCATAGAGTGTCGCTGCGACGGACAGTCGTCTTCAACATCGCAGCTTCATGCCCGTTGAACTCTGCTATCGAGAGATGGTCGTTTACCTCACCTGCTCGGACCGCTTATCCTCAGCACACGCGCACGGCTTCAGATTGCGTGAGTTGCACGATTCTGATAGCTCCACAGCGGCATTCCGCTCTTTTGGAGTGTGCCGACCGAATGATGGTACAAATATGGAAGGGGCCCTAATTCCGACCTTCCCAATCAGAACGCCGTCAAGATGCGACACTCGAGAAGCTATTCTCTGGCAAACGTCCTGGCCGGCCTGGCCTCCGGTCTTTCGGCTCAACGCATTGCATGTCGTGGCGTAGCCCCACGATCTTCCGGCGCGGATGCTTTCCTCGAAACTCGGCAGAAATCTAGATTGAAACTCAACCGCCGCACCTTTCTGGAACATCGAAAGGACGACGGTGCGCAGTTGCTTGTCGCGCGTGACCACCACTGTTGAGCATTTAACGATGTCGCCGGCGTAATCGATTTCGCCTAGCGCCCTCGTGAGGCTGGTTTGAAAGGACATAAGGCCTTCCGAGCTTTCACCGCAGCGCTCTGCGCGGCCATCAGTGCTGCGGGTCATCGCCTCTGGCCGGAGTGACCGGCTATTCCGTTGGAGTATCTGCTTGCGAGCGCGGGCTGCTTACCCAGCGCGCTTTCGCTGTTGCGTTAAAAAAGCGCCTACGGCTGTGGTCAACCATATTCTGCTGCCTGCATCATTCCATCATTGCGATCTGACGACTCCAACTGATCAGTGTACTGGCAATGGCTGGCCCGGCGCCCCGTGTGACGACGGAAATGGCTTTCCTGGCCATCGCCCGCAAAACGAGAAAACTAGCAATCAGCAGGCCGTCCTCTCGGTCTCCATTTGCGTTGCGCCGTCAACGCCTGCCAAGCGGGCCCTGACCATTTACCCATCAGCAAGCGTACAACCTGTCGCAACGTGAGATTCAAGCTAATAAATCGGTCTTCTGAGGCGTGCACAGCGGATGTCGATAGCAATGATTGTCTGTGGAATGCTCATTTGGCTCGACACTGCGTCTAGCCGACATTTTACCTTGGATAACCAAGATCCAATCCCGGCGCGTTTCTTTGATTGGCTGGCGCGCGCCGTGGATCGCACCAGCCTGGCTCGCCTTCCTCAAAATCGCACCCCCGTGGCTTTCCCTTTATGTTGATGAGATCCACCTCGGCCCCTCGATGATTTATCGGGTAAGCGACTGCGAATGGCCGTAGCAGCGCGGGACCGACCACCATCAGAGCTCGTAATGAAGCCGCCATCGCCTTACGCCGCTTGGGCCGCTAGAGGTCGACATCGCTATGTTCGGGGTCGCGAGCTGCTGGCCTAAGTCAGCTCGCGCCCAGCGCCTGAACAGGCAACAAAGCCGTCAAACGCTTGCATATGCCGCTGCCATCGACCATGGGGACATGCGTTGTGTGTTACCAGCTCCTGCTTAAGCCGTCTGCGTGGCGGGCATGGACTTAACTGCTCTCTGGTGTTGGCGCACCAATCAATGAGCGCTGGAATTGTGCAAGGCGCACGACCGCGGCGCCGTGAAAACGCGAGGATCTGCCGCGATTTCTCGTCACACGCGCGGTGTAGGGTGATATTGATTGATAGAGTTGCATACATCCAACTGCTCGCCGCCTCCCGCGAAGAACCGGCGGGAGGTCGCAAGTTCTCGGATCAACTATTCGGCAGGAATGCGGAGCCAAGGAATGGCCCTCGGTGACGATAGACATGCTTGATACCCCAGGGACGAAGTGAACTAGATCTGTGATGACTTCAATTGATGATACATTAAGTGAGATCAGATGGCTGCGGAACGAAATCTGGCGCTGCCGTCGATTCCTTAACAGGGACCTACCTGACGCGGAGCGCAAGGCCGTTGAGAGGCGTCTGCTTGAACAGCTTTCTGCCTTTGAACGGCTCTTGTCGACGTCGTTTCCCTTGACCTTGAGCCCTAAAGTGTATTCGGCCAAGAGCACCACGATCGGGCGAAGCGACTCCCGTGAAGCGCCCATCGAGAACGCCGCAATGGCATCAAGCGATTCCTTCGGGAAGTCGATGGGCGGCTAAGAGGCTTCCTAGCTGTATCTGTACCTTGAGCCCGCCAGTCAAGACCAGGCTAATTCCCAGCTGAGAAATCTGAGGAAGACCGCTATTGAAGAAACATCCAACGCCAGGATTCCGGCGATCTTTTGCCAGTTGTAGCCGATTTAGCCACCTGCCGGAAAATACTTGGTTGCCGGGCACAACGCCATACGTTGATGAGCAGCATGGATTTCTGCAAATGTCCGGCAGCAACCACCAAAGTTTACGCAGATTCCCCTTCCGACCAGTTAGGCCGACGGCAATCACGACGGCCTCAAAGTCAGCGAATGGCAGCAGCTCAGAATAAAGCGCAACTGCTGCAGTACGAAATCGAAGTTCGGAGCGCATTACAACCTCGTAACACGTATGGGCGCACATCGATCGCTGATCGAGGCGAATCGATTCACAGAGCTCAGTGCCCCTGATAGATGAACTGCGGCTCGGCAAGCTGATGCTTCAGCCCGATCGACTTTCGGCCACCAAGCGGGCCAAACTCCGGCTCCCGTCAGTCTGGAAGACCTCACTGTCGCTCGATTTCTGCGACTGCCGCTCGGACGCCTCACTCTCGATGGAGGACGACCGGAAGCCTGTTGAGACGCCGTCTTGGTCGGTCGTTTCTCTCCGCCGCGATTGGCATCCTGCGGCGGCATTCTCCGCGCAAGTTCTTGAAATTGTCCCTAAGACAAAACATGGCCACGTCCACATCGCCACGCCCTGTAAAGCGGTTACAGAAGCGCATCACGTCTGGTCTGCACGAGGTCAAGACTTCCTCGGCCCGCCGATCTCGCGCGCGAGCGTAGCCTGTGCACCACGCCGCTGCGATCGCGATCACGATCGCAATGAGGGCCGCTGCACAGCGATGCGCATTGGGAATCCAGCTCATTCGTCGCTCATGACCCACCAAATCTCTCTTAAGCCGCATATCGGTAACTATTACTCTTTCCTCCGCGGGCGTAATCTGTTTACCGGCGCCTCGGCAGCCATGGTCGCGCTGTTGCGGGGCAGCCGCAATGATTACGGCCTCCCGAATCATCGTCCCGGCTCATTGCGAAGACACGGAGGTCCAACAGAGATCGGCGGTTTAGCATGTGCGGCGATGCTGGCTCCCAATATGGCGTTCTGCCTTCGCAAAGCCTACAACCTGACGCTACGGTCGATTCAAGCACTTTGAGCGTCCGGCATGTGTGAATCGTTCTGAGACGGGCATGCTCTCATTGGGCGCAGTAGGACGAACTCCCGACAACTGCACGCCTGACCGGCTGCCCCCGGGGTAGGAATGTTACCGATGCTGGTGGATGACGCTTAGCCTAGTGAAGCGGTTGAAGCCGCAAAGGGCACGCATCGAGACGATCAGCAACAAACTGCGTCGACGCAGCTCGTTTTGTTCGCGATCCGATTTGCAGAGTCAAGAGAGTTCGGTACGATGGGTTTCCGAGAAGCACCGAGGTTTGGACCGACAGGCCAGGATACCATGCCTGGAATGGTGATTGTCGCAACTGTCACGTACCGTCGATGACAGGCTCAAGCGGCCTGCTGCTATTCACGGTGCGCAATTGCTTGAAACCGGCTCAGCAGCTTCGAGCTTGAGCCCCGCTGGCACACCGGTTGCTACTAACACCGGCAGAACGTCAGCCTGGGTGCAGCCTAGCCGGAACACGGACATCATTCGTCGTTGACTGCTACAGGTCTTCTGGGACCGAGCGCTATGTTCGCGATTCCACGATCTAGGAGAAAAGCGAGACTTCACGTGAGGACATTAGCGGTACGCGAGTTTTCCAGGGTCGGCAGGTTAAGTGTTGTGGCCGCAGCCATTCTGGTTTCGCCAGCAGCAGGTGCCAATGAGGATTTGATGAGCGCCGCCAAGCGGATTTTCAAGCCGATTCCCTCAATTGTTCCAGCGGTGAAGGACAATCTTATCACCCATGAAAAGGTCACACTTGGCAAATCCTTGTTTTTCGATCCGAGGCTATCGGCGAGCGGGGTTATTAGCTGCAATACGTGTCATAACCTTGGGACGGGTGGGGTAGATGCCGGCCCGACGTCGATTGGTCATCGCTGGCAACTGGGGTCACGTCGTGCGCCAACAGTCTATAACGCAGTCTTCAACGTGGCGCAGTTCTGGGATGGTCGCGCGGCGGATCTTAAGGCGCAGGCCGCAGGTCCTGTCCAGGCCAGCGTCGAAATGAATGCGACGCCCGATCGCGTGCTCAGAACATTGAATTCAATGACCGATTATGTCGCTATGTTCAGTAAGGCTTTTCCCAACGATTCGGCGCCAATTACGTTTGAAAATTTCGCCAAGGCCATCGAGGCTTTCGAGGCGACCTTGATTACTCCCGCTGCCCCCTTCGATCAATACCTCGAGGGTGATGAATATGCTCTCACTGATCAGCAGAAGGCCGGGCTGAAGCTATTCATCGCAAAGGGATGCTCCTCTTGCCACAACGGAATCAACGTCGGTGGACAAGAATACTTCCCGTTCGGCATGATTGAAAAGCCCGCCGAAAGGCTGCTTCCGAGAGAGGACAAGGGTCGTTTTGCCGTCACTAAGGATCCCGGCGACGAGTATGTTTTCCGCTCGGCGCCGTTGCGGAACGTCGCATTGCGCCCTCCTTACTTCCATTCTGGTCAGGTTTGGAGTCTTAAGCAAGCGGTTGGAGTGATGAGTGAGGTTCAGCTTGGCGCAAAGCTCAGTGATGAAGAAGCTGACGAGATTGTCGCGTTTCTGAATTCGCTCACCGGGCAGCTGCCAAAGATCGATTACCCGATACTGCCAACGCGGACCATTGCAACCCCAAAGCCCTCCTTAGACAAATAGGCCTTCACGATAGCGACACGCTACGTTGTGATTAGCGAGGAAGATAGCGGCTGCCGCAGCGAAATCAGGCGATATCGCGGTCCAAGCTGGAGCATTCAGCAGGCCGCAGTTGCGAACCTCGAGCCCCAACCCGTTCGTCGCTGACGGCAGGAACCCTTAGGGCCTGTAAAATATCAATCTTGGGCAGCTCAATCCCGGGTCATCTCGCGTTACAACAAAGGCCCGCGCTCTGAGATGCGCCCGCAACCGGTGCTGCCAGGAAGACGTCCTCCTGTAGCTCGCGGGCACAGCGTATCATCTCACATTAGCTTTTTTTCAAGCGCCGGGCAGACGACCTTCTCCTCCGCGCACATCGGAAGGTTCGCTGCATCATTGACGAGCTTTATGGCCGCATGTTCGCCAAAGCACCATCTCCAATGCAAGAGGCGATCGATCATCCTCAGCTTCCATCTCGTAGCTCCTGTATGTGCGGTTGGTGACGCGAGCGTCCAAATCCCTACAATAAGATACGGCGATTTACGCCGGGGGAGATTGATACAAAGCCTATCCTCGCCGCTAGACGCGCAGATACTCATTGAAACGGCACACGGATTGCTGGGTAGGAATCAACCAGTTGCGACGGCGGAGCCGGAGTTCCAATGAGACTTATCCGATTCATTCTGATCGATCTGGCTTTGATGCTGCTCGCACCCGAAAATGCAGGGGCCACGACTATGGCGACCGGCGCAAGCTTCAAATCGGCTACCAACGCTGTGGGACGCTTGATGTGGATTTCCGGTCCCTTGCCAGTACTCAACTCTGGCGTGAGCCGACGTCTTTACCGTCAAACCTCTCAAGCCGCGCCATTTGGACATTCAGCAGAAACCCTCGGCTCGGCCAAGCAGGCTGAGAACGCCTTGTCTCATTGCCAAGCGCACCGGGCAGCGTCCGATTGTCACGATCCTCGCGGCTGGGAGATGCCCAAGAAGCCTCTGGTCTTAACACCGTTCTGCAGTTCGCCGCCGCACCTTATGCCCTCACGCGATTAGAGACGCCGTGCTGGAGCGGCACGGACCGGATTGTCCGAGGCATGGTCATGATATCCATTGCAGTGTTTGTGCTCGTGGCTTGGATGGGAAGAGACAGCACCGGCGCAGGTTCATGAGAGAAGCAAAAACGGGCTATATTGAGATTGCCTTCAACGGTTCTCTCGCAAACATTCCGCTAGATGCGCAATTCAGCGTACCAGCCAAAGGCGTTACAGCGATTTTTGGTCCCCCCGGGTGCGGCAAGACCACACTCGCGCGCTGCATCGCTGGCGTGCAGCGTCTGCCGAACGGATTTTGTGCGGTGGATGGAGAGATTTGGCAGGACGAGACGACATTTCGACCACCCCACCTGCGTCACGTCGCATATGTATTCCAGCTACCAACTCATTTTTCTCATTGGTCTGTACGGCGCACCCTTCTATATAACGCGTCAAAATCGACACCGACACTGATCGATTTTGATGGTGTGGTCGAATTGCTCGCCTTGGCGCCACTGCTCGAGCGTTCGCCATCCCATCTTTCCGCGGCTGAGCGACAGCGACTTGCGCTTGGCAGCGCGCTCTTAGGCCAGCCTAGGCTGCTTTTGCTGGACGATCCACTCATTGTGCTCGACCGCTCCGCCAAATGCGAGATCCTGCCATTTCTCGAGCGCCTGCGGGAAACGCTCCCACTGCCGATGATCTACATCAGCCATGACATCGCTGATGTCGAGCGTTTTGCCGATCATCTTGTCATGATGAAAGATGGCGTAGTGACTGCGGCAGGGCCGCTTAATGTCGTTCAGAGCGATCCGGCGCTTGCCAGGCGCGGCGAAGCGGCAGTCTGTCTTGATACCGTGGTCGGGGGCTATGACGGACGCTATGGGCTGATCATGCTCCGCCTCAAGGGGGCACGCCTTCTGATACCTGGAGTGCCGCTTAGACCGGGCGCGCAGCTGCGGCTCCGCATCGCAGCCGGCGACGTCAGCATTGCGTGTGAGCGCCCGCGTGCGAGCTCTATCCTCAACGTATTTCCGGCACGCATCAAAGCCTCTCTGCCGTTCGACGAGGCTGAGGTTACCTTGGTTCTGACCGTTGAAACTGACCGTTCTGGCGCGCAGCTTTTGGCGCGCATCACGCGCCGATCCTTTGATGCGCTACGGCTCAGCAATGGAGTGGACGTATTCGCCGAGGTCGCGCGCGCCGTTCCGCTCGCGGCTGTCGAGCGGTGCTTGCAACGCCCGCCACGAACCGCATGAGAACGTTCGACAGCTATGCCCGGACACGAGAAACACGTCAACAGGATCCTAGCCGCGCTCGACGATCTGGATGAGATAGATCCGAATAGTGTGGAGGCAATTCTCTACCGTCCGAAAGACGATGTCGACAGGCAACTCGCCGAGTTCGCTCAGGATATCGCCTAGCAAAGCCTACGCATCGGCGGCATCGTGCAGCGACACTCGAGGCGCGCAAATGTCACGCACATCATGCTCGCAATCGACGTTGCGACGGGATAAGAGATCTCGATTTCCCAGCCACTCAACAGCGAAGCTCCTGCAATCTCGACACAAATGTGCTTGCCAAGGCCTCAGCTGTCGTTTCCCAGGCACTTCGCAACAAGATCGATCTCCTCATGATCAACAAATTCGCCAAACAAGCAGCAGCTCGCTGGACCTGCGCGCCGAATTCGTTGACGCGATCACCCGAGGTCGTACCAGTTCTGACAGCCGTTCCGAAGAAATTCCTTGCCGATGGCGAACCTTCAGCGTGGGCGTTGGCACGCTGCTGCCTTGTGATCGTGACTCGTTGGAAAGAAGCGCTTGTGGTTTTTCAGCACTTAGCGCTGATCGACTCTCCAAGCGCGCGAGCATGCTTGTATCAAGGAATCCACTCCCGAGAACGGATGGCATATAGTTTGCTTCAACAGTGAAGTCACGATCTACAAAAAGCAAATTTGTGAGGACAGCATGCTCGGAATTGGAAGTCAGTTGCCACCGTTCGAAATCACAGGCGTGAAGCCCGGTTTTCAAGCGCAGGAAGAAGGAGGACAGAGCGCATTCGAGACGCTGACCGAAGCGAGCTTTGCAGAAAAATGGAAGATCATCTTCTTCTACCCTAAGGATTTTACCTTCGTCTGCCCGACAGAGATCGCCGAGTTTGCCCGGCTTTCTAAGGAATTCGCCGACCGCGATGCGGTTGTACTCGGTGGTTCGACTGACAACGAGTTCTGCAAACTCGCTTGGCGGCGCTCACATGTCGACCTGCACAATCTGCCAATCTGGCAGTTTGCCGACACAAAGGGAACGCTCGTCGATGGTCTTGGCGTGCGTTCACCCGAAGGGGTTGCTTATCGTTACACCTTTATTGTTGACCCCCAAAATACGATCCAGCACGTCTATGCGACCAATCTCAGTGTCGGGCGCAGTCCTAAGGACACGCTCCGCGTTTTGGACGCGCTGCAAACCGACGAGCTCTGTCCCTGCAACCGCGAAATCGGCGGCGAAACCTTGAAGGTTGCTTGAGGCAGCATGTCGTCGATCGAACAACTAAGCGACAGGATTCCCGATTTCGCGAAGGATGTCAGGCTTAACTTGACCTCCTTGGTGGCCGATGAGACGCTTTCGCCACAACGAAAATACGGGCTTCTGCTGGCGAGCGCGATTGCCACCCGCAATGCAGCCCTGATTGCCGCGATCGAATCGGCCGCCGCCACCGTGATGACATCTGTGGGGATCGCCGCAGCAAAAGCTGCAGCCTCCGTGATGGCAATGAACAACGTCTACTACCGCTTCGCCCACCTCGTTTCCAACCCGCAATACAAAACGATGCCGCCACGGCTGCGTATGAACGTGATCGGCAATCCCGGCGTCGAGAAGTCCGATTTCGAGCTGTGGTCGCTTGCGGTCTCGGCCATAAACGGCTGCGGTGCCTGCATCGATGCCCATGAGAAGACACTGAGAGCCGCGGGCGTCAGTTCCGAAGCGATCCAGACCGCGGTGCGCTTTGCCGCGATCATGCAGTCAGTGGCGATCGCAATCGAGGCCGCTGGGCACAACCCCTCTCAGGCGAGGGGCTGATCCTTCTTCTGCCATCCGATCGTCTGCGTCGTGGCGCCACTCGGTGACGCCACAACCAGTCCTTCGCGGCTCCCGAACGAACGAGCATCTGCAAGTCATCTCTTGCGCAGCGTCCGCATGAGGAGCGTCTTGCTCGAATTCCAGGCGCCGTGCAACTGACGCGGAATGCGCCACACATGCGTTGAGATCCTGCCGCCTAACCTCGGTCGCACCACGACCCTTTGTTCCACCATTACCCAAACTTGAACAGCACTCCATATCCGCCGCGCGGATGGCTCCATTCGATGTCGCCGGTGGGCTCGGCGATCACGCGGCAGGTACCGCACTCGATGCAGCCGTCAACTGTTATCTCGACCTGGCCGTCGTCGTTGAGCTCGTAGCACCGCGCGGGGCAGGCTTTCAAAAGTGCAAGTAGCTGCGGTGATGGCGTCGTGTGCGCACGGACCTTGACGTGAGGGTGACCAATGTCGACAAGATAGCGGTTGTAATACAGCTTGTCTTCGACGCGCACTGGGGGTTCGACATTCATGCTTTGACCTTCCATTGTTGGGCCTTCACGCTGTCTCGGTCAGCGCCAGGCCCGTGCAAAACGATAAGCATCGCCGAACAGACCTGTCCATGACCTCGCTTTGGCGAAGGATTTCAGGGTCGCCTTCTCCTTCTCAGCCTTGGGCGTACCATCGACGCGCACAAAGTTTTGCATCGCCTTGGAGATGAGCTGCGGGTAGGTGAGAAAGAAGTTTTGTGAGTGCGTATGCATCAGGGGCGGCAAATCCTTGTACTTCTTTAGATCTTTGATGACGAAGGAATCGTCCAGCATCTTCTTGTAGATCGCCAGATTTGTTGAACTCATCGGCTCGCCGCGCGATTTTACCAGACCTATCGCTTCGGCGGCGATGCGGCCGGAAGTCATCGCGAGATTGGAGCCCTCACGATGAATGGCATTGTTGAGTTGGGCCGCATCGCCCACTACGACCCAGCCTTCGCCATAAAGCTGCGGGATCGACTTGTACCCGCCTTCAGGAATGAGATGCGCCGAATATTCCTTGACTTCGGACCCCGCTATCAGGGGTGCCACAGAGGGATGCCTCTTGAATTGATCGAGCAGGCCGTATGGCGTCTGACCCGTGCGCTGGAAGTCGGCAACGAGACAACCGATGCCGAGCGAAATGCACTCCTTGTTGGCATAGATGAAGCCCATCCCTGTCATGCCGCGGGAAATGGTACCGGCCGCCTCGATCACGACGCCTTCATCGCCCTTCAGATTGAAGCGCGCCTCGATAGTTTCGCGAGGCAAGAAATGCATCTCCTTCACCGCGAGCGCAACATTATCAGGTGTCGGGCGCGCGCGTAGGCCCGCGCGCGTCCCGAGCAGGCCATTGACCCCTTCGGCCAGCACGACGACATCGGCATGTATTTCGCCGTCTCGGCGATCCGTACGAACACCGACGATCCTTTCACGTTCGTTCCGTACGAGTTCGGTGACGGTCGTCTCGCACAGCACGGTCGCGCCAGCCTCGCGCACCTTAGAAGAGAACCATTTGTCAAACTGGGCCCGTATAATCGTGTACCGGTTCGGCCGTTCCTCGTTGAAGTCGTCTGAGCGGTAATGCATGCCGACATGGGAGCGATCATCCATCATCCAGAACCGCTGCTCGATCAGGTGACGCTCGAGCGGCGCCTCCTCTCGAAACTCGGGGACCAGCTTTTCCAGCATGTCGGCATATAGGATGGCGCCCTGCACATTCTTCGATCCAGGATATTCGCCCCGCTCGAGCTGCAGCACTTTCATGCCGCGTTTGGCCATGGTCAATGCCGCCGCGTTGCCGGCCATACCGGCTCCGACCACGATCGCATCGAATCTCTCTTCAATCATCATCATCTCCTCTAGACCGCGATCCGGGCCCGCGAATTCGGCAAAAGCCGGGCGCGAAATGCGGCCGTCAGCGCCGGTAGCAATTGAATGGCGTCACTGACGATCGCGAGATGGGCAAAGTCGAAGATCGGAGCGTTCTTGTCTGTATTGACGGCGACGATCAGATCCGCGCCCTCTACGCCAACCCGGTGCTGGATCGCGCCGGAAATGCCGGCGGCAATATAGAGCTTTGGCCGGATGGTTTTCCCCGTCTGGCCGATTTGCCGGTCAGACGTAACCCACCCTTTTTGTACCAGAGGACGCGAGCAGCCATATTCAGCGCCAAGCAGAGTTGCGAGCTCGCGCACCAACCTAAAGTTATCAGGCGATCCCAGTCCCAGACCGCCCGCAACCACGACATCGGCATAGGCCAGATTGGAGGTTTCTGCATCGCGGTCGGGTAGGAACGACAATACCTTTGTGACAATATCATCTTCGAGAAGGCCGAGCGGATGGACGATGATACGAGCGGCATCGCGTACGACGCGCTCAGGCATCGGCATGACCCGCGGGCGGACCGTTGCCATCTGCGGACGATAATTCAAGGTATAGATCGTGCAGAGCAGCGAGCCGCCAAAGGTCGGACGCGTTGCCGCAAGCGAACCATCGGCGTCGACGTCCAGCGCGGTGCAGTCGGCAGTGAGCCCCGTCGACAGAGTCGTCGCCACGGAACCTGCGAGATCGCGACCGAGCGTCGTCGCCCCCAACAGCAGGATCTCGGGCTTGTATGTGTTGACGAGTTCGCTCAGCGCTTTGGTATAGGATTCGTTGCGGTAATCCGACAAAACATTGTCGCTCACGAGATAGGCCAGATCGGCGCCATAGCAAAAGGCGTCAAGCGCGGCGTTACGTGTGTGCTGCCCCTCCGGACCGATAACGACAGCGGCAAGATTCACCTTTAGCCTGTCGGCAAGCCTGCGCCCCGCACCCATGAGCTCCCACGAAACCGGATGCACCTGGCCGCGCTCCAGCTCGACGAAGACCCAGACGTGCTTGTACGCCTTAAAGTGCTCCGGCAGTTCTTTTTTGGCTGCTGCGCGGCCGGCGGCCGCCGGCATGGCCGTTCTGGTGACATTGCTCATACTCTAAATTCCCCTCAAAGATAGGCACGCCCGCGCCACAGGTTTGCTTTTTAGCTTCGTTAACTGAAGATCACTTCTGGTCAGCAAGGGGCCGGCTGCTCTGCCCCGTCTGCTTGGTCCGACCGGCCGCACAACAAGACGCGTCGTCGCGATAGACGTACCGGTCCGGCCGGATTTGGAGAGGTCTTTCACACTGGACCCTTCGCCATGTCCAACGAGCGCCACCGCGGCGGCCAGGGCGCCGCGGCGATTCTGACCGGTCGCTTCCATGCCTGAGTTGGCGAACCCATTCGCTGCGCAATACCTGCGCCTCACTTTCGGCCCAGCGGCTCCACATTGACGGTGACGACGAGGGTGATACCGGCAACGCACCTGTCACGCAGTCCATGCGCGAGCCTCCAGCACCGAAAACCGGTGTGGGCCGACGTTGGCCCTCTTCCTGACGCATGTTGCTATCCGCCATGAGATGGATACGAATCTGAGCGGAATCGGGGGCCGATTTGATGCGGAGGATGCTGTGCATACCCTCTCCAGGTGTAGCGCGAAGAGGCAACTTATCCATTGACCACCATCTCACCGTCGATACGGAGCTTCGATCGCGTCAAAGACCGTTTCGAACGTACCTGGCGCGATCGTGGGCCACGAGATGATGGCGCAGCGCTCGGCAGGCAGTAAAAGCAGCATCATAGGTCTTCCTTCAATCTCATCTCGGACGACTACCATCTGTCGGCATCGATGATCGGATCGGCAGGACAACAGCAAGTGTCGTACCAGTTGCAAAAACCATTGAAAGTCAGGCGAAAGTATTGGTTTGGCAGACACTTTAAATGACCGCTGATACCCTGGACACGACCAGTCCAGACATGGGTCGGGAATACGACAGGCGCCGCTCGAGTCATGGCTGCAGAGATTTGACCCGGATGAAGACGAAGGCCCCACATCGGGGTGCCACGACGCCCGTCGCGTAAACCTTGCTTGCAGTGGAGCGCGAGATTACTTCAGCTCGCTCAAGGCGACAAAGGCCACGGCCTTCTTGGGGTCTGCGACGGCATCCTTCAAAACCTTGAACACTCGCTGGTCGATCGGTGTCGATGACACGAAATCGGCATAGGCCTGCTCCAGCATCGCCTTGCATCGAGCTCTGATTGCCGGCTCTTCGGCGCCAGTAAATTGCTCTTCGGCAAAATATTGTCCCATGCGCTTTAAGATGTGAAGGCGCGCGACATTTACGATTTTGGGGTCGTAATCGACGCCAAGCAGCGAGAAAAAATCCTCTGCCGACGAGGCCTTGCTGAGCCGATCCAGGATACCGGCTGGCGTGGATGAGCTGATCATCGAAAATTCTCCTTTGGATTAGCTCTGGACGGTCAATGAGATGGGGTGGCGCCTGTTGACTGCTGCCGTCCTGCCTCGCACAGCTGGTGCGCATCGACGCAGCGTGACTCCGGAAAGCGGTGCTCTCAACTGCGCTGCCCAGATCGGCAGGTCCGCCGGTGACGAAGCCAGTCCCGATGAAGATCCGGGATCAATGGCACGATCTAGGTTGACGCTCGTCAGGACGGTCGTCGGACCGGAAATCAGCCGCGCGAGAAGATGCCGATTGGCAGTCCGGGGACGGCTCGTCATTGGGTAGGAGCTCACAGCATGTATGGCGGAACGGGAAGTAAGATCTGGAGATGAGATCGCGCCAGGGGATCTGACGTGCGAAAGCTGGACTCCGCTCGCGCCATCAGCGACATCGGATACTGTCCTTGCGGCGCGTCGGTTTGCGAAGGGTCGACGCAAACGTTGCTGGACACGGCTTTTCACGCGGGGTGGGTTGCCAAGCATCCGCACACGTCGCGCCAGATCGCCGCCACGGTTTCGCGCTCGACCGGCAGCTTGTGCTCGATGGCATATTTGCGGACTTGCGACAGGATCTGCCTGGCTTGATCGTCGCTGGCGACGAGCTGCAGTTCATCGAGTAACGCGGTGATCGCCGCAAGTCCGGAATGCTTGCCGAACACAAAGCGGTTGCAGCGGCCAAGCAAAACGGGATCAAGCGATTGATAGGTGCGTTGATCCTTCAAAAGGCCAGCGACATGAATGCCGGATTCGTGCGTAAATGCATGCTGTCCGACGATCGCCTTGTTCATAGGAATCGCACGTGCGGCCGCGGCTGCTACCACCGTGGCGACGTTCTCGAGCTCCGGGAGTATGATGCCGGTCTCGCGCCCGTAGAGCTGCTTGAGTGCGACCGCGATTTCCTCGAGCGGTGCATTTCCGGCCCGCTCGCCCAGCCCGATGACGGTCACTGAGGCGTGGCTCGCGCCAGCCCTGATGGCGGAGAGCGTGTTCGCGGTTGCGAGTCCTAGATCATCGTGACCGTGAAATTCGAGCTCGAGATCGGTAGTCGCACGCAAATTTCCGACCAGCGCGTAGGTTGCGTCGGGATCGAGCACACTGAGCGTATCTGCAATACGAAAGCGACGCGCGCCCGCGGCTTTTGCAGTCGCCATCAGCCTGATGAGAAAATCAATGTCGGCGCGGGAGGAGTCCTCACCACCGACGGCGACCTCAAGTCCGCGCTCACAGGCATAGCCTACCACTCGCTTCACCCGTTCTAGCGCCAGGTCGCGATGACCACCTAGCTTGGCCGCGATCTGGACATCGGAGGTCGGGATCGACATATTGATCATGGACACCTTTGCTTCGATCGCCGCGTCGACATCAGATTCCCGCATCCGGCACCAGCCTATGGTGGTCAGCGGAAGATCTGCTTCGACAATGGCGCGGATGGCGGCGATCTCCTCGTTGCCCATCGCCGGCGTTCCCGCCTCGATCTCCGTGACTCCGGCCCGCGCCAGCGCCTGCGCGATCGCCAGCTTTTCCTCTGTGGTGAACGCAACGCCAGGTGCCTGCTCGCCGTCGCGCAATGTCGTGTCGTTGAGCACGGTGGGCTTGGCGCGCACTTGGTCGGACCAAGACGATTTGGCGGCGGTGCTGGCGGCAATCACGCGAGAGCTCCTCATTGTTTGACCTACCTACGCTTCAGCAACCAGCATGCCAGCCTGCCGCCCGGCCAACCCATTGACGAATCTACCGCTTCCGTCCTCGACCTCCTTGAGCAAATGAATTGTCGCAAATGCGACAGGTCATGAAGCGGACGCCTTGCCTGTTGCTACGCCGAGTTCGAACGTTAGCAATTGTGGCTCGCCAGGATGTGAGAATTGTCGCGGAGCATTTGGGGGCCGCCGCGGCCTTGAACACATGGTCACTCGCTCGCATGGAAACGGCGTCAGCCGCGCCCTCAACGTCCCGCGCGGCTTACCAAATCCGGCGAGGCTTTCTCGGATGACTGGGCGATAGCGGACCTTTGTGGCGGTTCAGATGGCCAGTCGCCGGCAACCACCGGCCGAGCCGCCTGCAACAGAAAATCGCGCCGGCGCTCGGCCATCCGGCTCTCACCGCTTTCTTCGCCGAAGCAGAGGTTGAAGTCGTCACATTGGTTGCACACAGGTGTTGTGCACATCACGAGGCCTTCATTCTCACAAAGCATGCGGTAGAAGAAGCGCTTCCAGCGCATATTGTTGAAATTGCGCGCGGCGAGCGGCGCGAAATGGCGGCTCAGCAGCCGAGAGAGTTCGCCGCGATTGCGCAAGCCGAGAGCTTCCCACAGATGGCCCGGCTCAATGGCGCGGCGCGCGATCATCGCAGCCAGCCAGTGGCCGATATCCCCTTCCGTTGATCGTTGCTTGAGCAAGAGATCGCGCAGCATTGCGATCTCGTCGTGCTCTTCGCACTTGAAAGCCGAGAGCTGCTTCGCGAGCTTGACCTCAAGCGTGGGAAAGTACTGCTCCAGCAAGGCCACCAGTTCAAGGCCGGAGAGGCCAGCCTTCTCGGGAAGGGAGCCACCATCCATTGTGGCAGCCGCCAAGATAGACGCCAGGACATGGCGATCGAGATGGCTGTCAATAGTAGTATCGGCATCTGCAGGAGGCACACCGGTGAGCATGCGGTAGGTTGCAATTCCCCTGTGCATCTGGCTGTTGATATCAACGTCACAAGCAGCCAGCGACGGAAGGAAGTGCGCTTCGGACATAATTTTGCGGGTCTCCACAATGGTCAGGTTTGCGTGCAGTATCCTGGTTTTGATCAGGGTCGCTCGTCAGAATGCCGGCCTCCCGGGATGGGCGGTGAGGGAGACCGGCATCCGTCGCGCGCCTTTACAAGGCCGCGACTCGCGACCTTTACGAGGCCGCGAGTTCGGCGGCGGTCTTGCCGATGATGGATTCGTCCACGGGCTTCATAATGCCATGCTCCATCAGCATATCCTCGAGCTCGTCCATGGAGATCGGGGTCGGGATGATGCCTTTGCCGCCATTGTTGTGAACCTTGGTCGCAAGATTACGATAGTGATCGGCCTGCTTGGAATCGGGTGCATATTCGAGCACCGTCATGCGGCGCAACTCGGCATGCTGCACCACGTTGTCGCGTGGCACGAAGTAGATCAGCTGAGTGCCTAGCTTCTTGGCCAACGCTTCCGCCAGTTCCAGCTCCTTGTCGGTCTGCCGCTCGTTGCAGATCAGACCGCCCAGCCGAACGCCGCCAGAGTTCGCGTATTTCAGGATGCCCTTGGAAATGTTGTTCGCGGCATACATGGCCATCATCTCACCGGACATCACGATATAGATTTCCTGCGCCTTGTTCTCGCGGATTGGCATCGCAAAGCCACCGCAGACGACGTCGCCGAGCACGTCGTATGAGACATAGTCAATGTTCTCGTAGGCGCCGTTCTCCTCCAGGAAATTGATCGAGGTGATGACGCCGCGGCCGGCGCAGCCGACACCCGGCTCAGGACCACCGGACTCCACGCAGCGAATGTCCTTGTAGCCCACCTTCATTACGTCCTCGAGCTCGAGGTCTTCAACGCTGCCGGCGCTCGCTGCAAGGCTCAAAATCGTGTCTTGCGCCTTGGCGTGCAGAATCAAGCGGGTCGAGTCCGCTTTCGGGTCGCACCCTACAATCAGAATTTTCTGACCCATCTCGGCCAGCGCCGCCAGCGTGTTCTGCGAAGTGGTCGACTTGCCGATGCCGCCCTTCCCGTAGAACGCGATTTGTCTCAGTGAAGACATGTTGCTCTCCATCAACCGATTTGCCAAAAGTTGCGCTTCTTGCGCGCGAGCTTGTTTCTTTCTCAGAAACGGGGGCACACGGGTTCAAGGGAAGGAGCGCATCGCTCGTCTTACGCGTCGGCGTGCGCTCAGCCCTCACTCAGTGTTGCTACCGCTTATTAGCAACCGCCGTGCCAACGCTTGACCGCGCTCCTTAAGCTTCTGATTACGTTTCTGAAAACCGACTAGCCGATGAGTAAGACCCTGCCTGTTTTGGATCTAACAGGATCTGCGCGGGTGTCAGAAAACCAACAACGGGCACAACCATCAACGCGAAAAGCCAAATTTGGCGGGACCTGTTCCGATGCCTTCAGGTGTGGAACGGAACGTGCTCCGATTTGGCGACAGTGAATATGCCGGTCGGTCCCGAAACCTGGTGCACCAGCGGCGAGGATGCATACATGATACGGCGCTTGGTGCGTTGACTTTGAAGATGATCGGCAAGAAATTGAACAGGCTCCCGAAGCGTCCGCGCCGTGCCAATCGTTCAGCTCAGCGCGCCTACATAGGTATGTCGTGGCGACAATCATCTTCTATCAGAAGCCCGGCTGCGCCACTAACGCGCGTCAGATTCAATCGCTGCAGTCCGACGGCCACGACGTGATCGCCCAAGACATCTTGAAGGAGCCATGGGATGCGGAGGAATTACGCGGCTTCTTCGGCAATATGCCCGTCGCCTCCTGGTTCAACCGAGCTGCGGCGCGTATCAAGTCAGGCGAAGTCAATCCCGATAATATCGACGCGGCAAGCGCACTCGCTTTGATGGTGAGCGATCCGCTCCTGATACGACGACCGCTGATCGACGTCGACGGGGCACGATGTGCCGGATTCGATCATGAGCCCGTGCTGTCGCTGCTTGGCGGCAACGCGCAAGATGATCTCGATGGATGCTTGCACGAAGCAAGCCGCACGCGTTGTCCGCAGACGTGAGGAAGAAGGACCGTCCCCCAGTCCATCGAAAAAGCCAAAGATGACGTTTCCCACTTCCGGCTTCCTTCAACGGGCAATACGGACCTCCGGTGAGATGGCCCGCGCGAGTGGCTGCTCAGTGTGTGAGGGACATCGCCTACGCTCGAATGCCGCGCTTCTCGCCCTTGCGAGAGGCCGCGACAGTTGCCGCCTTTATCGTGCATGACATCCGCGGCCTCGATTTCGATCAGAGCATCAGGCCGAGAGGCGGTTTCTTGAAGAGACACGGCTCTCTTGAATTGAAGAACGATCAGAACAGATCTCCAGGATTCGGGACCGTGATCCTTATGCAACTTAGCGGCATAATTGCGTTCTGCCCGCTCCCATTTTGATCGGCATCAAACCCCCCGCCATACCCCGTGTGTGACAGAGATCTCGCGCGGCTCTTCGCGCGACTTTTGGAATGGAGAATTCGATGAGAAAAAGGACAATTCTGACGAGGGCATCGCTCCTCGCGCTCGCGACCTCGTTGGCCAGCATCTCGGTACAGGCTGCGGATCTGGGTCGGGCGCCGGTCTACTATAAAGCGCCTCCGATCGAACCCTTCAATCCATGGATGATCCGCCTGCGCGTGCTTGGCGTTTTGCCGGATACCGCAGGCAGCTCAGTCAGCGTCGCTGGGGCGCCCTCGCTGTCGTCACCAAGTTCTGGGCTTTCGATCAGCGATCAAGCCGTACCCGAGCTCGACATCACCTATTTCTTTACAAAGAACGTTGCCGCCGAACTCATTCTCGGCGTGACCAGCCATCACATCAGCGGCAATGGCGCGCTCACTGGCCTCGATATCGGCAAGGCCTGGCTGTTGCCGCCAACACTGACCCTGCAATATCACTTCACCGATTTCGGCGCGCTCAAGCCGTATATCGGCGCGGGCATCAACTACACCGCATTCTTCAACCAATCGGCAGCCAATACGTCGCTCGCCGGTCTTGCTGTGACGGATTTGCACATCAGTAACCAATTCGGCGCGGCGGTCCAATTCGGATTCGATTACATGCTTGATCGTCACTGGGGCCTCAACTTTGACGTGAAGAAGCTGTGGCTGCGGCCGGAGTACTCCGCGACCGTAAACAATGCAATTGCCGTCACCGGGCGCGCCAATATCGATCCATGGCTCGTCAGCGGCGGCGTCACTTACAAGTTCTGAAACGAGAACAGGACCAGAAAGGGGAATCCGTTTGATCATTCCGGACGCGGCGAGTTCATCGAGCGCTTCCCTTAACCTCGGCCGTGCAAACAGCGAGCGAGATGACGCGTCAAGAAAGCGTCATCTCGCGAGACGCGGAGAGCCGTTCGCAGCATTGCTCTCGCTGTGAGCTACGGATCGCGCGGCATGGAGTGACGGTACACAAACAGATCGACCCAGCATGTGTTCATATTTTTATTTAGTCCGCGTCGCAAAAGGCGCCATTGCCGATTGAGCCGGAGAAAAAGGCGGCACGCCGCGCCAAGGTCAATGATTGCTGTTCGCAAACCCGGAGCATGAGGCATCCGCTCCCCTCAGACGATCCGAGCTCCGAGCAGCCACCTCATGGGCGGACAAGCCATCCATGCTTGCTAGCCCGGGCACGTGGCCGCTAAGCGAACTCTCTAGCTTCGCTTTAGCACCATCACAAGGCGGTCGACACGTTTGCCCTGCTTGAGGTGGGAGTTTACGATTTCGTCAACGTCCTCAGGCGTGGTCGCGCGATACCACACTCCATCGGGATAGACGACCATCAAGGGACCAGAGTTACAAAAGCCAAGGCAGCCTGCCATCGTGAAGCCAATATCGTTGAGGCCTTGCGCTTCGACTGCCTTGGCCATTCGATCCCACAGGGCTTGCGCGCCGGAGGCTCCACAGCTGCCGTGCGGATGAGTTGGCGGACGCTGCGTGTTGCAGGCAAAGACATGATGCCTATAAAGTTGAGGAAGCTCGAATTCGGTTTCTAGGTTCATGCGCCTATCCTGTGATCAATGGGCTTCATCTGAGAAGAGACAAGGTGCGAGCACATCGCCCCCCACAATCTCTTACGATTAAACGCCGCATCGAACAATTGATGCTACTGATTCCCACTCGCGCTTGCCAAGGCAGATGAAATGAGCGGGCGCCATAGTGATTGTCGTCGCTGAAGATCAGCGATAGATACCTTCGCGTTCGGAGCAGCCTCCTTGATCAATTCCAACCTCTTCTGCCCTCATGGCGATCTTTCTACTCCCGCATCACTTGCTCACCATCCAACTTCTCCAAAGCAAGTTGCACACCAGATGCGTAACGTTCGTTTGTGCAACGATCTCTTGCTTTGCCCGGCGCGACTCACAATTATTGCCGAGGTTACGACAACGTCGTTCGCTTCTGTTTCGGACACGACAAACCTCGCATGGCGCTGACCTCCGGCCTCAACCTTCTGCAACTTCGTACGCAGAATAACTGAGAATGTCGGTTATTTTGCCCACTAGCGATCTTCATGCCCCTCGAGCCGCCTAGCGAAGGCTCGACGATCGCGCGGTGAATCGGGCGCTCTGTTCTGCCAAGGGGCGAGGGCTGGCCGCATTGACCGCGCGAGCCCACAGCATCTTTTTACCCTGAAGCTGGACGCAGCGTTCCGTCGCTGCCGATCTATCATTTGCTCAACAGATAGCGCCTGTCGCAAGAGCCCAACGAGCCAGCGATGATCGCTGAGCCACCTTTGAGGCTGCGGACCAAGCCGGCCGCAATCCCGATTCGCAGGAAGGTAAACCGACAACACAGCGGTCCCAGAATGGGCCCACGCTTCACACGATACAAGACGCGCTTGCAGCGGTAACTAGGGGACGAACAACGAGCACCTGCTCATGTGCATTTGCTCCTAACGGGCCTAGCTGACGATAGTGGCGCCATCCGCTAAGGGCGTCGCACGAACGGAGGTTTGGCATGGCAGTTGCAGCACAGGCAATAACGCCAGCTGCGCCAGCCGGCCAAAGACTTCTGACACAGGATCGTCATTCCTCCTCCCCAAACGGTCCTGTCAGTCTGGGTCCTGCCATTCTTCAAGCCCAGACGATGCCCTCGGCGAAGTTCCAGCCGCCGAGGGCATTTCCCGCTAAAAGATTCCGCCGGCGGTAGGAAGCATGTCCCGCCTGCCGGCTCGATTCATGAGCCAGCGCAAGAGCAGCTTGTTGGTGCTGCGGAGGTCGCGGAGTGCAAGGCCGCAATCCGACGAGGTGCCCGTTCTGTCTCTCAAATCAAATGCTGTGACACGCATCTGCCAACGCTCACGAGTACAATGGCCTCATCCGAGGGCAAAGCGCCTCAGGCACTTGAGCACAACAAAGCGATACGACCGCTAGTCCGGATGGATCGTGATATCCATGGTTTCGTCGCTGTCCCCAAAGGGGTCGGCAAACCGATCGTCCTCGAGCAGCTTGACGCCGCACACGCAGACGTCATCTTCGATCACGGCGAGCGCTACCGGCTCAAGGGATTGTCCATCGCAGGGGCCGTCGATGCACATCCCAGTGTCGATCTCGAATTTTGCACCGTGCCGGCCGCATCTGAGAAAGGAGCTGTCCGCCGAGAAAAACGCACTGGAGCCGATGTTGAGCCAGACGCTCTCGTGCGGACAACGATTGACGTAACCAAAATAGTTGTTGCCGAAGGTGCGCACCACAATAATTGGAAACGGCCGGCTCTCACCCCTATCGTCGATCCGCGACAGGCTAAAGCCCATGGCCCCACTCCGCTCGATGGCATCGGCCGGGCAGACGACAAAAACCTCGATCTGATCGCTCATCAGGTCGCCGATTCTCGGTTCGCTAATCCCGGCCTCGCAGTTTCCTGCTTGAAGGCTTCGATTGCAGTCCGGCGCAGCCGAAAAATCCCGCGGCCACAAGCGAGCGGCCGATAAGCCGAGCTGGCACGAACGTTGAGGACATCAAACCATTGGTTCGGCGTGAGCTTCGCCGGACGCTCACTGATCTGGATCACCCTCCCGTTCGGACCGAAGCGGACGTGGATGATGACTTCTTGCGAGTTCATACCGCTCCCCTGTTATGGTAACTCAAAAGATCCCGAGCGGACACCAGACGATCTCGACTCGGACACCTTGTCGCGTGGGCCTCAAGCCGCGCCTTAGACGCAGCGCCTTTTCTACCATCGAGCAGGTCTTCTTCGCGCTCGCTTGGAACATTTCTCTTGCGGACTTAAGACGAGTGCATGCCTCCAGGGCATCCGGCGTGCCTCCCGCATTTGTGTGGATCACGATCCGCGCCAGGCGAAGCTGCCACAAACGACGTATGCCCTGTCCGTTTGCTCATCTCTAGCGATGGCGGCGCGCCATCAAGCAGATACTCAGCTCGTTCAGTGCTCACCGCCCAACATTCCTTTTGGCCAATACGATGCCGGTCGCCCGCGTCGGATCGGCCGTAATCTGCACGCAATGATCCGATCCATCGATCAGATGAAGGTCGAAACGCGGAAACTGCCGGAACGGCCGATCCGCCACGTCCGACGCATCACAGCACACCCAGGCAAGCTGCGGAAAGCGGCGCCGCAGCTCGACAAACGGACTCATTTCTGCGCCATCGGCTGCAAGCAGCCGCTCGATTTCGATCAATTCATCCGTGGTGAGCGCCATCGTGGCTCCTCGATGACTCGTCAAAGGCGGGGCGTCATTGCCAGAATAGACGCTCCGGATCCGCATTCAATTCGGCGATTACAGAAGTCAACCGATGGTAAAGGCTGTAAAATTCCCAGATTCCTCGCGCGTGGTTCTTGCGAAACAGCTTCCAGATCCCGCTCACGGCATCATAATGAATCAGTGCGACATCGATGAGAGCGCCATTCTTGTCGATGTTGCACGAGCAACAGGGGCTCTCGACGAGGTAGCCGCCCCTCACCGGCGTCACGTTCGGCGAGACGTAGAGATAGCGCTTGCGGGAGCTCAAGCCGCGCTCGATCCGTTTGAGATCGAGCTCGTTGGGGTGAGGCACCAGCCCGGCCTTTACCGTTCTCATCAGCGCGGCATTCATGGCGAAGCCTCCATTCAAAGCACTGTGATTTCTTGTTCAAGACAGCCGATGAGCATCTGCTCACCAAAATCGACAATATAGATCGGCACGTTCGCTTCGGTATGGATCGCGACGTTGATGATCTGGCCGGTCGCTCCGGCAGCGAGTAAGACTCCCTCGGGCTCCGTATTGGGATATGAGTGGTCGTTGATGAGGTCGACTGCGGCTTTGACCCGCTGGCCCCGCCGATATTTCGGAAAGCCGGGCTGAGTCATAACTCCTCCGGTAATGGCGGATCATCAATCTCCTCGCAGACGTCCACCGGCTCTAGTTCCTTGCGCTTCATGCCAACGCGGTAGCCGCTTTCCAGAAACTCAACGCCGTAGATGTAGAATTGCTGCAGGAACGTGCCGATCGAGACGACGTAACCCACCTCCCCCTTCTTGACTAAGACGTCGCCAATCTCTTTGCCGCGATAGGTACCATCATTGCGGATGGTGCGATTGGCTCGCAGCTTTTGGCCAAAGCTGAAGACAGGCGGGTCACTGAGCTCGACGACGTCGCTGTCGCGAACAATGCTGCTCATGTACCGCTGCTCCTGCATCGCACCCTCGTGGAGATGTAGAGAGTCGCCTCGCCCACCGCAGGCGAGATCCTGCGTCACTTCGTGCTCGCGCGGCGCGGTCAGTCTCATCGACGATGGCAGCGCTGGGTAGAAAGGCCGCTCTCGGAATCCCGAAGCGGCTTCGGGCCGCCGCGCAGCATGAAATGCCGCCAGGGCCGTGCTGCCGTCGCCGCCAACGCGCAGCGCGACGCTTGCGACGTTTTCAGCAACAGCTCTTGGCATGCCGTTCATGAGGGTCACGCTTTAGGCTGGCGCCTTGGTAGCGAGGCAAGGATGTGTCAACCACGCAGGTATTGTCGACCGGACAGGCGGCGGCACATTGCGGCTCGTCGAAATGACCAACACATTCAGTGCATTTCGCCGCTTCAATGACAAAGCTCCCCCCCTTCTCCGAGATTGCAACGTTCGGGCATAAGGGTTCGCAGGCTGAGCAGCTCGTACACTGCGAGGAGATGATCTTGAATGGCACATATTCCCCCTTACCCTGCAGAGATCAGAGATCCTTGCCGGATCGCGGCGTCACTTCGCTGCACGTGCTGGATCTCCCCGCGTTTCACCTTGTCCAGATAGGATCTGAACCAGGCGATCGCCGATTTCTCAATGAACTCATAGGCGTATTGATCAACCGGCTCGATTCCCGCCTTGATCAGATTGCTTTTCGGGCAGCCGCCGATCTTGGAGATGAAGACCGCATGGCAATCATGGATGCCACGCATGATGGCGGAAAGCCGGTCCTCCTCGCCATAACCGCTCTGGCAGTAAACGTCCACGCGGCGGTGACCGACGAATTTGGCGCCGGATGTAGAAAGTTCGTAGACCTGGAATTCCTTTGCATGCCCAAAGTGCTCGTTGATCAACCCCGAGCCCTTGGTTGCGACGGCCACTAGAAGAGTGATCGGGCTCATCTCTCCGGACATTTCCGCACGCTCATTTTGGGCGGCTGCGACTTTAGCGGCGCGCTCATGCTCTACCCTCTCCTGATATGCCTTGCGCATCTCTAGGTCATATTGGACGTCCATTTTCATGACCTGATCGGTGGTGAACTCTGCCCTGCGGTCCTCCCCGAGTAGACCGACCGCATCGGCGCGGCACTGGCGGCAATGCCGCATCATTTTTAACTCACCTCCACAAGCATCTTGCAGCGCCTTCAATTCCTGTGCCGTCGGTCCGCGCTGACCCTTGAGGCCAAATACTGTGCCGTGCTCGGGCGCGGAGATCAGCGGCATGATATTGTGAAGGAAGGCACCGCGCGACTTCACCGCCTTGTTGACCTCGATCAGGTGGTCGTCGTTGATGTTTGGGATCATCACCGAGTTGACCTTGCACAGGATACCTCGTTCGCTAAGCATCTCGAGACCTTGCAGCTGGCGATCGGTGAGTATCCTTGCCGCGTCAATGCCGGTGTAGCGCTTGTGGTTGAAGAAGATCCACGGATAGATCTTGGCGCCGATTTCGGGATCGACCATGTTGATGGTGATGGTGACGTGATCAATTTTCAACCTGGCGATGGTATCAATATGGTCCGGTAGAGCCAGTCCGTTGGTTGACAGACACAGCTTGATGTCGGGAGCCGCCTCGGCAACCAGCTCGAACGTCTTGAACGTCTTTGCTGGATTGGCCAAGGGATCGCCGGGACCAGCGATGCCAAGCACCGTCATCTGCGGAATAGTGGTCGCGACCGCAAGCACTTTTCTAACCGCCTGCTCTGGGGTGAGCTTCTCGCTCACCACACCCGGACGCGATTCATTGGCGCAGTCGTATTTTCGGTTGCAGTAATTGCACTGGATGTTGCACGCAGGCGCGACCGCGACATGCATGCGGGCGTAATGATGATGCGCATCTTCGCTGTAGCAGGGATGGTTCTTGACCTTTTTCCAGACTTCGGTCGGCAGATCGCCTTGGCCTGCCTGCGAGCCGTAGCTCGCCTGCGCGGACTTGGCCGAAGCGCGGCAGGCGGCGGACTGCATCATCCTGCCGTTATCCATTGCAGCTTTGACATGCTTTCCGCGTTCCACGACCGCATTCATTCTAAATTTTTCCCTGCAGGCATCATCGGCCACCCAGGACTATCCGTGAGCGAGCCTCAAGGAGCTGAGTAGCAACTTGCATGCCATGGCGGAGACGATGAAATTGCAGCCGTACGCCAAGGGATTTGTGGAAACGATCGTCGCTGGCGCATGAAAGAACGCAATGATGCGCTTGTTGATGATGCGACAGATACGTCGCCATTCTCACGCAGAGCTCCATGGCTTGCGCATTCATTCTCGCGCTAAGCTCGCCGGAACCCGGCTCCATCCGAACGGGTTTTCTCGCGTTGCGGCTCTCACAATATGCCAATACGAGCTGAGGGATCCCGGCTTCGCAAGGCCGCTAATGGGTGAGCAGTATCTCAACTGCGCAACGGAGCCCAATCGCAAGCGGTGTCAGGCCTTGCTCGAGTAAAAAGCGGAGCTCGTTGCGAGAGAGCGCGTCCGGATCAACGATGGCATAGTGGGTGTCGGCCGAGCGCTTGATGATCTGCCGCGCATAGCTAGGCAACAGCTGTTCGTTAAGCGACAGCCGATCAAGAGATCTGTCTGGTTCACCTTTCCTTCATGATGTCCGGAACTGGCGTCTGAATGTCGATTTCGGTCAACGCCTGACGTAGTCCGCGGTGGAGATAAGGAAGTTGTTGGCCGGCTGCACGCTACCCTGCGACTTGTACAGCACCCCCGTAGCCCAGCTGACGGCCACGCACTGCCGACCTCACGCCAAGTAAATCGTAAAAGCGATATCAGCGAGTTTCGCCAATGCCGACGCGGGTGATACCCCTGCACTTCGCCCCATCCATCGCGCTTACCCAGCGCCGCGCGCATGACGGCGTCATACCAGACGTCGACCATGACTGGCAGCGACAGGGACGCAAGATAATGGTGCAACCGCGTCGGCTCGACCGGCCGAGCGAAGCTTGCGTCATCAATGCCGTCACGGCGGACCGATCTTCGCTGATCTCGACATGTTACGCCGACGCCCACGCATTGCCCCTAGCCCGCCGAGGCAGCGCAACCTCGCTCGAAGAAGCCGGCCAACGTCTCTGGTGTGGTCGGCATATCGGATCTGCACAATTCGGCGAGGCCAGGACCGAGATGGGGAACAATGCTCGCGGCTCTCTCCGGCAGCGGTGTCCACGAGCGTGGCTTTTTGCATTGGCCGCATCGACAAAGTCGATCTGCGGGGGCACCTTCACGGATCGTCCCCGTTCTCGCCCCGTTTTTTAGCGTTGATTGTGATCGGTAGCCGTGTGTCGCTCGCCATCTCGGGCAAATCGAGTACCCAGCCATTAGCTACTTTGATCCAGCCGCCCCATAGCGTCTCGTGCTCGGATTCCACGATTGGCTCTTCGAGATCCTTTTTTGGCACGTAGATCGACAGGCCCGCGTCCGGAGACCGGCGGATCATGATTTTCACGAGGTCAACTCCCTGGCTGTGACGCAGGAGGTGGCGCGCAGGCGAGCCACGATGTCGGACACTGCGCACACGACCTCATCGACCTCCGCGAAGGAGGTTTCACGCGACAGAGAAAAGCGCACCGCGCCACGCATCCGACACGCCGGCACGTCCATGGCACGCAGAACATGCGATGGCTGCATTGAGCCGGAATTGCAGGCTGATCCGAGCGACACGGCAATGCCCGCCAGATTGAGATGGTGAGCGATGGCTTCGCCTTCGAGATGATCGAAGGCAATGTGGGCCGTGTTCGCTAATCGATTGCCGATATCGCCGAGCGCAACGCACTCGCCATTGTGTAAAATTCCCTGCTCAAGACGGTCGCGCAACCCGCCAATGCGAATGCGCTCCGATTCGACCTGCTCCGCCGCAAGCTCGGCAGCCTTTCCCAGGCCGACAATGCCGGGAATATTCTCAGTCCCGCCGCGGCGCCCTCGTTCCTGTGATCCGCCGCAGATCAGCGGCCGGAATTTTGTCCCTTTGCGCAAATATAGCGCGCCAATCCCCTTGGGGCCGTGCAGTTTGTGCCCGGATAGGGACAGCATGTCGATCGCACTGTCCTTTAGGTTTACTCGCACCTTACCGATGGCCTGGACAGCATCGGTGTGAAACAGCGCGCCCGCCTCACGGCTCAACCCTGCCAGAAACTCCACAGGAAATATCGTGCCGGTCTCGTTGTTCGCCCACATAGCCGAGGCTATCGCTGTGCGCGGCCCGAGCGCGCGGCGAAACGCCTCGATGTCGACCCGGCCGCGGGAATCTACGGGTACGATGTGCGTCTTGACTCCTCTGGTCGCCAATTGCTCGGTTAGCGCAAGAACGGCAGAGTGCTCTACCGAGGTGGTGACGATCTCGTCGCGGTCTTCCTGCGTCGCAAGCGCAGAAAGGATCGCGGCATTATTGGCCTCGGTCCCTCCCGAGGTGAAAACGATTTCATGATCGTGTGCATTCCCTAGCAGCCCCCGCAAGCTACGCCGGGCCTGCCTCACGGCGACTGCGACCTCGCTGCCAAAGACATGCGTGGACGAGGCATTGCCGAATTGCTCGGTGAAGAACGGCAACATGGCTTGCACGACGGATGGATCTGTCCGCGTCGTTGCATTGTTATCGAGGTAAATCGGCACTCGATTTTCGCTCAATTCACTGCCTCGCCTGCAGCAGCGACGGGATTCAGGCGAACCCATTCGCTGAGTTTATCGACTAGCCGCGCCTGAATGCCCTTCAGCGTCACCTTCGAAAGCTTACACAACGTGAAGGCACCGGTCAGCCTGACCATGACTCTGCCGCCATGAATTCCGATCAGGTGACAGTCGCCACCGTCGCGTTGGGTCGGATCGATTGCGCCGCGAATGCGACGCTCTCGGTCGGTCGCAGTGGATAATGATTGCCTCAGTTGTTCTGGTTCGGCCGGCATGCTTCGACGTCTCCTCATCCGCTGAATGATTTTTTCATCAGCCGAACGATTTTCCGCAGGAGCAGTTCGCGGTGGCGTTCGGGTTGTAAAAAGTAAAGCCAGAACTCTCCAGTGCCATCACGAAATCGATGGTCGTGCCGACCAGATGCTCACGGCTCTTCTCATCGACGAACACCTTCAGCCCGTCGCATTCGATCACGGCGTCGTCAGGCTTCGGTTCCTCGGCCAGGCCCATCTTGTATTTGAATCCATTGCAGCCGCCTGCTTCGATCATGACACGCAGACCGCCGGCCGGGTGCGCCGACGATGAAATCGCGCTCTTGATTGCATTCACTGCGCTGTCCGTCAGGTTGATCACGGCTTTCCCTCATCAGCTTCGATCTAGCTGCTAAGGGCAAGTCACGTGCCAGCGCGCAGAAGCTTGATGATGCGCACTTTTTCGAATCGCGCCTGTTGGCTTTGGAACCGGTGTTGGATTCCTGACAGAACTAGGCGCAGCCCCTCGATGCGTTTTCTTTCTAAGCTACGCTCGGGGAAGCGACGCATGCGACGGCAAGCAATTTGCATCGCATCTGGCACCGGCCAAATCGTCGGTGAAGAGCTTAGATCGAGGACGAATTTAATGACTGCAATCGAGAACACCGCACTCGGCAGACTTGAGAGCGAGGGCCGCCTGCTCAATGCCGTACTCAAAGGCGGGACTTCCAAGCCGGGCCGGTTCGGTTTTCGCGGCGACGTTGCACTAAAATTCCAGGCTCAAGTTGCGGACGAGAAACGGCCGCCGGACTATTCGATTGAGCAAGTTTTGACGATCGCGCAGGAGGGAGAAGGCACCATTCCGGTGCTGGCCGGCTACCTGCACTCATTCGCCTATCTTGCTGACGTCGCAACCGTGCTCGATGGCGCGTTGAGCCCAGATGGCAGCTACTTCATGTTCTGTAACAACATAGACTTGCTGGCGAAATACCAAACCAAGCTCGATGGTATTACCTTCCGCATCCTGCCGTGCGATGAATCCACAGTTTGGAAGGAGATGATGGAGCTGGTCGGGATCAATAAGGATGACATCAAGAAGCTGGATGCGGGCGGCAAGCTCGATTACCTGCTCGATGCGGCAAAGAAACTCGATCTGGCCTACGACGAGATCTCCTACGAGGATGGCCTGAAGAGGATGGAACCGGTGAGAAACCGTAACGAGAACCGGCCAGTCTAAGCGCGGTTCATTCGTTCTGGGCCGCATCATCTTCAACAAGGCGCACGCCGCCGACACAGATATCACCATCCAGAACTGTCACCGCGATCGGCGTGAGCGCTCTACCCTTACACGGACCTTCGACGCACCGCCCAGTGCCGAGTTCGAAGGTAGAACCGTGTTTGCCGCACATCAGTCGGATGCCGTATGGATCGAGGAATTGGTTCCGCTCCCAGTCCAAATTGACGCTGTTGTGCGGGCATTTATTGACATAGCCAAGCACCTTTTTGCCCCAGCGCACCACAATGATGGACCACGGGCGGTGATTGCCGTCATCATCGACGACTATGAGATGAAATCCCATTGCCTGGCGGCTCGGAATGTCGTTAAAGCCGCAAACCGCATAGATCGCATCTGGCTGCATTCATCGCTCGTTTATTGCAAGACGTTAATTGTCGCTGTGCAATCACCCCTGCAAGAACCGTACAAGTGCCGGAACGGCTCGTGTTTCCGGCAATCCAACGCGCAAGCTTCGCCATTGCAGGACACCTCATTGGCCCGGGCGCACAATTCAGACCAATTCGCACGAGCATTGAGCCTTGCTGCCCTTTCCATGCTGGCTGCGCAGCTGCAGCTTTCGCCTCCAACCTTTCTGAACCATTTGCCGGACAGCTAAACGCGCTGGCTGGTCTTTGCTGCTCGGTGATCGCCACGCTGCAGAAGGCCTGGTTACGATGCCCTCCGATGGTATATCCCATCGCGGCATCGCAAGTGCCTTCGCAGAAAGTTGAACGCTCGCTTCCGGCGAGCGACGGGGCGCACGCGGCGAGCGTGCGCCCCCCTTAGGCCAAGGCCTTTGCGCCCGCATGGCTGCCGAGTAGGCGGGGATGTTGCCATCCCCGCCCTCACAGACCCGGACGAACGGATTACCCGCATCCGGTTCTTCACGCGCAAGCTTCGCTCAGGGGACGGCATATTGGTGGACGATCTTGGCTGTTCGACAGCGGGTGTCGCGCGAGCATGGCCCGGAAGCGCTTCCACGGCAGATTGCTGTGGCGGCCACGCCGTGCGACCCATTTCTTCCGCGTAAGCTGGTGGTGATACCATCTGATCCGTCGGCCGTTGCCGGAGATGCCGTATTAGGCGCAGTGCCCCCGGATCACCCGCGACAAGTGGGCGTGCTGTTCCTGGAATGGACGATGCAGGTTGAGCCGACACCATTCCATCACGGATGCGAGCGCGCGAGCGTAACGGTCTTTTGCCGTTATCTGCCGGACGACATTCTTACCCACGAACCCTGTACGCAGGGCGCGCAGAGCATCATGGGCCGATCGTCCCGGTCGGAAGCTGTACGAGCACGGCAAGAAGTCCGTCTCGTAAATGGGCTCCAGCAGCAGGAGAATCGCTCGCTGCGTTGTCCTCCAGTGTCGGGATCCCCAGTGGCCGTTCGGTGCCATCCGCCTTGGGCATGTAGTGCCGTCGCACCGGCGGCGCGATGTAACGGCCGGATTTGAGGATGGAGCTTTGTTGAGGCCGGTGCTCCGTACCGGCTTTCCACGTGGGCACGAACGGGATCTCTCAGGTTTCTTGGTGATCCGTCCCGTACCTTTGCCCTGCTCTGAGACCCCGGCCGAACCGGTGAACCTGACCATAGCGGCTTTTCCGATGCTGCCCCAGGATCCAACACGGCGAAGGCTTCAGCAATCATATGATTTCGAGGCTGCCACACGGCTTA
This sequence comes from Bradyrhizobium zhanjiangense, assembly GCF_004114935.1. NCBI lineage: Bacteria > Pseudomonadati > Pseudomonadota > Alphaproteobacteria > Hyphomicrobiales > Nitrobacteraceae > Bradyrhizobium > Bradyrhizobium zhanjiangense. Next base: position 2,137,735 of record NZ_CP022221.1, on the reverse strand, counting down.
AGCCGAACGAGTGCGTCGTGCCGCTCTTCGACGGGCATGGCATTCCGCCGAACTGGATCCTGACCGACCGCGACACCGGGTATTTGCGCGACGCCGGACGTGAGATTTTTGTCGGACACCTGGCGCTACAAAGCACCCGCTGTGGGGTTAAGTCTCAAGCCGGACATCCGCAACAGAAAGGCAGCCGGAGTAGTCCAGCCTTCTATACCTACAACATCAAGGCGCTGCGCGACCGCGAGATGTTGATTGCCACTCACGCGGCGCAAAGCTGCCAACAATTCGTGTCGCAATGAAAACAGCGCCGGCCAAAGACCGACGAGCGGGCGCCTCAGCTCGGCAAGTCAAAATAGGCAATCCGGTGACGCTTGCAGCCGACGCATCACGCTTCGCCACGAGGTCGCCCGCGCTCAGAACCATAATCGTGGCTGACGGCACATTCTAGCCGGGAATGCCGTCCGCTCCACACCAGCGTGGCGGAACAAAAGAATGGACTTGCGGCGATCGCTGCAATCGTCGTCTCACCATGAAGAAGTCGCTTTTCCATCTCGTCCGTCGTCGGCAGGGAAGCCGTAGAAGTCCAGCAGGGTTTCGCGATCCTTGACCGGGCATTCGACTGCCCGCCCGTGTTTGGCACGGCATTTTCCGCAAAGACGTCGATTGCCGCTTCGGGCGGACGTCCGATTCGGCGCCCAATAGACCTCGTGCAGATCTTCATGGCGGCCTGCATCGAGCGGGACCTTGTCCAGGATATTAACGGTGTTGTGCACCCAGCTTCGCTGGTGTCGCGTGCCGCAAGACCTCCTCGAGCGCCATCCAGAAGCCGACCGCGCCGTCGCCGACGGCAATTGCCGGGCGATCTGCAACCCGCGCTTGCTTGATGTCGATCAGGAGCTCGCGCCAGCTCTGTGCGCTCTTCCGCACGCCGACTTGAAAACCAATCAGTTCCTTCTTGCCTTCCGGCGTTGCCCCGACCAGCACCAGCATGCAGTCGTCATGATCTTCCATGCGGCCTGCAGCAAGACCCCATCAGCCCACACGTAGACGTATCGGCGCGCCCACAGATCGCGCCTCTGCCAGCGCTCGTACTCGCCTTGCCACTCCGCCGTCGGCCGGGAAATCACCGCAGGCGACGAGTTGGACGCGTTATTACCCTGCAAGGCCGTCATCCTGGAAATCACCGCTCGAGATGCCGCGCAGGTACAACACCGGCAACATGGCATGCAAAGTTCTGGTCCGCCGTGCCCACAGCTGTAGGATCGCCGAGCTGAACCGGATCCGCTCGCCATCTCCGGCCGCCCCGCGGCCACGACTCTTCGCCCGCGCCACCTCGACCGGGCCAATGCTCGCAATGTTGGCGCCGGGCCGTAACCATGCCGCACGACACGGGCGCATCCGTCGGCAAGCTTTAACCTTCTTCACCGTGGCAAGAAATGCCTCGACTTCGACCTCGACGGCCTGCGCCAGAAGTTGCCGCGCACCGGCGCGCAGTACACCGATTAGTGGGTCGTCGATCGCGTAGGCCGACGATGCGGGACGGTATTGGTAGTCTCATTCATGGCGTATCGCTCTCCTCGAGAGGATCCGGCAGGCTTCTACACGCCCCTCGATATGGCGCCTATCTCAGGCCGTCATCGCCCACTTTCTTTCCCCCACAGCTCCAAGCGAAGCTCGCAGCCAAGTTTGACCATCTCGCAGAGAGACCAAATCATTTCCAGCTTGCTTATCCTCGATCTGCTTCATGATCACTTAATGGTACTCTTTGAGCGCACGCCGCCGCTCTTACGCGCTCTGCTTTGGTGCATTGACAAAGCGGTTGCGCTCGCGAGCGAGACGTCGCCGACTGATCAAAATGTCCCAGTCAGCAGGATTGGTCGGTGGCCGCCCCCCAGCCGACCCCGGCGGGGGAGCACCGGGCCGCCCGGCGCCAGCGCAGGCAGCTGAGGGTTAAGCCGCACTGGCGGCGAGCGGCCCAGCGCTGGGCACTCCGGGCGCGATCCCGCCGCCTGACGCAAGCTCGTTTTGAAGTGGCAAGCCGTTTGGGCAGCGACATACTCGATGAGCTCAGTAGCCACCGCTTTCAGGTCCGGCCTCGTCCACAGCGACTATCCGGCAGCCGACCCCGGGCCTAGATTGAGGCGTTCGAAGTACCAAGACGTGTCATCGCCGGACGACTCTGTCTCATCACTTGCTTCACTCAAAGCTCGCTCGATTTTTGCCTGACCACCACTACTCTCGGCGGCGAGATATCCTTCAGGTTTGCCTACCCGTTGCCATTTACCTTCAGCGTTATGCGTCCACTTATCGGGATGCTGGTGAGGATCAAGCACCCAGTGATTCTTATCACTCACAGGAACAAAGCCCATCTGAGCCAGACGGGGCTCGACGCCTGTAAACGCAGGTTTTGACATAATCAATGCTTTCTCGCCGTCCTGCCGAAGCTGATGCTCCAGTAGAATATCGCCAGCGTTCTCGACGAGCGGATGAGTAACCCGAAGATCTACTTGGGATGTGACCGCGTCTCGACCGGGAAACTGGGCGCTGAATCGCCTTCCTCCTACCCGAAGTCCGCCTTCTGTTCTCAGAAGCCCAACAGTTTTGTCACCCAAGCGATATGCGTAATATCGCGCCTCGTCCGTGTCTTCGTCGGTGTGCCCCTGGGTTCTAGCAACGTTTGCTGCGCGCTCAGCTTTTTTGGATATGAAATCCGAGTACTCCAGTGGATGATCGGCAATGTGCTTGATCTCATCGCTGTAGAAGGCCTTTACTTCTTCCCCGAAAGTACCGCGTTCGATCTCTTTGATCGGAGCTCGGGAATCTATGAAGTACCGCCGTGTCGCTGGCTGGGACGAACTTGGGCCAGCATCGGGTGCCGTGGCTGCAAGCCTTTCCGCAAAGCCCTCGTCATCTGAATGCCTCGATTCATCAGCCTGGCTAGCGCTTGTGGATTGGCTGGATGAGCCAACAATTCGGCCATACATTGGATCGATCTCCTGTCGGTACGGGTTGAGGGTGCTGAGCTCGCGCGAGCTCTACCGATGATGGTAAGAGGGCTAGCTGACTATGAGCTGACGCGCGCAGGTTGAGCGTCTGTCGCGCGCTCTTGTGGAGGAAGCGACTTCGTCGTCCACGAAGAACGGCTAAGCAATTGAGCTAGGATCGCATTTTGTCGTTGTGGGCTGGTTTCCGAATGCAGGGTTTGATGCACCGAGCATTTGATGCACCGGGCATCGGAGCCTTGCAGTTTCATTTTTGGAATTCCGTCGAATCGCCAGTCATGACTCCGTCGTCGCATCGGAGGTGGCGATGCAACCGAAGAAGCACACGACGAGGATCGGGCGATCTGTTCCGGGCCAGGCTAGATCAGATCATCGATATGAAGCACGCGCTGGTTCAGCTCGCCGGCAAGGTCGATTGGAAGTCGATCGACGGCGAGATCGCGCCGCTATACAGCGAGAACGGCCAGCGCTGGATCGCGACCCGCTTTGTGATCGGGCTGCTGCTACTCAAGCACATTTACGGCCTGTCCGATGAGGTAGGGCTATCGCATATGCATTTTGCGGGGACCACCCGCGAGTTTGCTCCGCCTCTCCCGCCTGCGGGAGAGGCCGACGCGTCCCGGGCGATGCGAAGCATCGTCCCGAGCGCGGCGAGTGAGGGCTCTCACCGCACCGGGATCGCCTCCGCAATTCTCGACAATCCCGACGCGGAGGCACCCCCACCCCAGCCCTCCCCCGCAAGCGGGAGAGGGAGCCCACTGCCGATGCCGAAGCATTATTCACGCCATATGCGATAGCCCTCTCCGATGAGGGGGGTGCGAGCGCTGGCGCCACGACTCGTAGTGCGCCACCCGCAGGCTATCGGCCAGCAACAGCTCCAGCTTGTCGTCTAGCCTTGCGCCAGTGGCTCAGGTCCGAGCGCTCGTGTCTTCTTTAATCCGAGCCGGGCCTCCTGCTCTTAAAAGCCCAACAGTTTCGTCGTCCAACTTATAGCTGTAAAATTTCGCCGGCTTATTTGGATCATCGTAGGTGTTGGCGTAACTTCCAGCAACCGTTGCTGCACGCTAAGCTTTCTCGGACACGAAATCAGAGTAATCTTGTGGGTTCTCAACGATGTGCCTGATGTCACGGGCCAAGACTCTCTTACTCCTTCCATGAAGTCAGCTCGGCCGATCTCTTGAATGGGCGGGTCCGAAACCAGAGAGTATCGCGCCGCCGCCATTGAGACACCCCATTCGACCTGGCACATTGACCAATGCAGCCGTGTATCGAGGATCGGCGACTTGCGAGCGGAATTACAGCTCGGTGCTTTTATCGCGGCGTCGACGACCTCGCCTACGCTATTGCACCGTCCATCCAATTCCGGGCAGCGCCATCCGGTCCCCAGTGGAGAATTGCGGAGGATACAGGTGCCGCCATCACATGCGCTTCAACGCGATTGGCCATGATCGGGCAGACAATTGTCCCCTCTCGGCGCACGCGGCCGACTTACGTTCATGCCGATCCAGCAACCGGGCACGCCACAGGACAAGATGGGCACCATTGGCTCCGCAGGAACGCCCCCTACTTCGGAAACCAGCAATTCGAAATCTATGAAGACCACGAAGGCAACTTGATCACCCGCCCCGCGTAAGGGCCAGCGCGCCTTTGCCGAAAACGTGGACCCTGCGATATGAGAGCGATTCGCAAGCGGGACGCCACTCAGTCGGTATGGCTTGTCTGGGGACTAAGCAGCCTTTGCGGCCTATGTCCGCGCGTTCCGTCTTGCTGTTCAGTGGAAGATCTGGGCCATTCAAGCCCGCCGGCCGAGTCTGCGTTGCCGGTTCACCTGATCACCAACGGGTCCTCCCTCCATATCCCGCCTGCTGCTGCTGCGAGAGAGAGAGAGAGAGAGAGAGAGAGAGAGAGAGCCGCCTTTGCTCATGCAGCTTTGGCTGCGGCTGAAACGTGGGTCTGGCAGTCCGCCGGGCAAACCCTGGCGCACGCACCGCAGCCGATGCAGGCCCCCTGATCGTTCAGAACCATGATCTTCTTTTCGATCTCATCGTCCTCGTCATTGTCGAGGTCGACAAGTTCGCCTTCCTCGTTGATTCCTTTCAAAGTCATGACATCCCGACCGCACACCTTGAAACAGCGGCCGCAGCCGATGCACTTCTTGTTATTGATCGAGACCAGATATTCTGGCGTCCATTCGCGTCCATCGCGCGTTGCAAATGACATGGCTCGGGCCTCCTTTAGGTATTTTCCGTCGCCTTCAGATCACGGCTCTTGCGCTCCAGTTCGGCATAGGCGTTGTGCGCCTTCTGCGCCACCACCATGATCGACGTCCAGTTGACGGGCAATTCTTCCGAAAGGTCGTGCAGATCCATCTTGGCTTGTGTCGCCTTGACGGACAGTTTCTTTAGTTCTGCCTTCAGTGTTTCACGATCGCTCATGAATATCCCCAATAGTTCGCCACTTCCGGAAATTTCCGAATCAAGTCGATTCCGTCGCTGACACATTTGTCGCCCTGCTGCGCGAGCTTTACCAAATTATCGAATCCGAAGCGATGCACATCGCGCAGCTGCTTGTTCACGGCGATCAGACGGCCTGAGATGAGCACCATGCGGGCGAAGCCTTCATGATGCAGATCCAGAATCGGCTGGGTCATCGCGCCGGTCTCCCTCTCGATCGAGAGCGCGACCGCATCGAAGAACAGCTTAAGCCGCCACAGCGTATCGGGATCAGGATCACCGATAATCGGCAATGCGCGCCGTTTCTCCTTGTCCAGAATATAGAGTTCGAGCAGATCGAGATCGCTCTTCGCCTCCCAGACTCCGCTGGTGTCCTGAGCACGCCAAACCTTGATCAACTCCATGAGGAACGGCGCGTCGGCGGCGTTCCCCTGCTGCTCTATTTTTGCGGTCATATCACCTCATTCGTCGAACTCGAAGGTTCGCCGTCGGTCTTTTGCCATGGCCTTGCGGAGCCAGGGAGGTGGCGTGCCCTTCAGTACGCGCTGAAGTTTTTCGAGCAACACCAGAATGCTTTCTGGCTTGTTCACCTTGATAGGATGGATCTTGTTGGCCACCACTCGCGCAGCCCCAGCACCGCCAATGGCGGCGACGTAAAGGATTGCGCAATCCTTGATTGCTTCGATCTTCGGCGCCAACTTGTCGTCATTACCGTCTTCCTTAAGATCGCCCTCAAACTCAACCGCTTTGAGAAACACGTGGCCGCCAGGCGTGACATCGTAGATTGCGATATTCTTTGCCCAACCAAAATGGGCATCGACGCGTTTCAGGTCCTGAGTGGCAAACGCGATCTTCATGCAATCGACCCCTCAGCTGCGCCGATCGGACTGCGATACCCCGAGTATCGTGGCAGCCCGGCCGCAGTCCTCCATTTATCGGGCGTAGGCTGATCGTTCTCCTCGCGGTGCGCGATCACGAGATTGGCGATGTCGAAGATCAGATTGCGGGTACCACGATAGCCCACGGATAGTTGGTGTCCCGCGCCAAGGCGATCGAACATCGGAAAACCCGTACGATAGAACGGGACTTTCAGTCGAGCCGCCGCTTGCCTGCCATGCGAATGCGTGATCAGCAGGTCGCAATGCTTTGTTTTGGCAAGCCCTTCCAGATCCTCGAGATCGCCAATGAGTACCTCCTTGGTCTTGATCCGCTCGATCACCCCCGACTGAGTGGTCGTCACGGCCGCGGTCACCTGCGCGCCCATGTCATGCAGCATGCCGGACAGATCGAACAGGAGGTCTGGCTCAGCGCCGATCGCAACTTTGCGGCCGCCAATATGGAAGTGCGCGTCCAGCATTGCATCGGCGAGCTGACTGCGCTGGCGCCGATATTTCAACGGTATAGGGCGGCCGCTGATCTCGCTCAAGAACGTCATGAACTCGTCATTCGGGCACAGGCCACACAGCCGCTCGAAGACACGAAAAGGCACGCCGGTCTTGCCCTGCATGACCTCTGCCGCGCGCTGCATCTGCGCGCCGATCGCAATTGTCCACCCGGCGCGACCCATGCTCGCAATTTCGTCGACGCCGATGCCGCCGATAGTCGTTGGCGTAAACTCATCGGGGATATGACCATCGAGCGATCCCGCCAGATCAGGGAGGAAGGACGGGCACAGCCCGAAATCCTCCAGTATGACACGGAGTTCATCAAGATCACCGGGCGTGAGGTGAGATCCCGGCAGAACATTCACCTTCGATGGATCCCGCAGGCCATCGGCGTTGGACCCTTCCACCAGCACCTCCACAATGCGCGCCACAGCCTTCTCCCAGCCGTCCTGGAACGCGCCCTTGAAATCAGGCGTCGAGACATACACCAGTGGCAACTTTGCGAGTTGCGGATGATTGCTCCGGATTAGCTTGAGGTAGGCATCCACATCGTCGCCGTTGGTCTCGGTGACACCGGTCGAGCAGATTCCGATGATCTTCGGCTTGGTACGGTTATAGATGTTCAGTATCGCCTGCTCGAGATTCTCATAGCCGCCGAGTACGGTCGCGACCTCGCTCATCGCCGTGGTCTGCAGCGGTACTGCCTCTTTGAAATGCCGGACAAAGAGCGTGAGCCCGAAGGATGTGCACCCCTGGGAGCCGTGCAGAAGCGGCATCGCACCGCGCAGCCCCATGAAGGCGAATGCGCCGCCGATCGGTTGGCTCATCTTCAGCGGGTTGACAGCGCAGGCTTTTGTCTGCGCCGTGACGATGGCCATGACGCCTCCCTATTCTGCGGCCTGTCGCATGGCAGGTGGCGCGGACAACAAGATACCTTCGATGCGTCTTTGGCAGCAGCCACCGACCGCATTGGTATGCTCTCTGACCGCGGCGACGCTCCTCAGACCGTGCGCGTAAATTGCATCCTCGATCGTGCCCAGATCGACCGTGTTACACACGCAGATCTTCCTGGCGCGGCGCGCGGTTTCGGCGAGCGCCGGATCACAGGCGATCGCAGCCGCTGACGATTGCATCTGCTCCATCGCCTTGGCCAATGCCTCCCATGGCGCCGGTCGACGTAGCTGCTCCCACATCGGACTGGAGAGCGACTTATCGATCTCCTCCACCAGCTTGACCATTCCGACATAGCCCATATAGGCGTGGCAACGCTCCTGGTTGATATCGAGCCAGGGCATCGCCGCTTTCAGGGCGACGAACTGCGACTTGCCGCCCGATAGCATGATGTCCGCTTTTGCGTCCTTCAACATCTTGTACATTTCGCGCGGCGTCATGTCCTCGATCATGTGGGCATCCTGCCCCATGAGCTCCTTGATGCGCTCCTTGTCTTTCCTGGTTGATTTCTTCACACTGGTTCCGACTAACTCAAGTCCGGCTTCCTGGAGTGCCGCAACGACCGACCATGACTTGACGCCGCCGGTAATCAACAAGGCCTTCTTGCCTTCGAATCGTGGCTTGTACGGCTCGATCGCAGCCCAGGCCCACGCTTCCTCGCGCGCGATCACCGCTTCGGTGCGCCCGAGCAGATCTGTCGGCGCGCCGCGTTCAACCAACAAGCGGGCAAGCTGACGCAGCGACTCGCTCGAATCTTGAATACCGTAGAACGACCCCTCGAAGAACGGGATCCCGTAGCGTTGCTCCATCTTGCGTGCGACGTTGATCATGGACTTTGAGCACACCAACATCGCCGCCCGCGCGCGATGAGATGACGCGACTTCGCGATATTTGCCATCGCCGGAGATGCAGGCGAGAATCCGTATCCCAAGCTCGTCTAGCAATGGCTTCACTTGCCAGAGCTCTCCCGAAAGGTTGTATTCCCCGATCAGGTTGATGTCGTACGGCGTGGTATAGTCCGGTTCTTGCGTCCCGATCACATATTCGAGCAAGGCCTCGCCGGCGAGCTTGTTACCGAGGTTCTTCGAGCCGACGAAGCCCGGCGAATTGATCGGGATCACCGGCTTTGCTAACCTTTGAGATGCTGCCTTACAGACGGCGTTGATGTCGTCGCCGATCATCGCCGGGATGCAGGTTTGATAGACGAAGATGGCGGGCGGGTCGCATTTGTCGATGATCTCCTTGATCGCTCTGCAGAGCCGCTTCTCGCCTCCGAATACAATATCGGTTTCGCTCAAATCGGTTGTGAATGCGGTGCGCCACAGGTTCGCGCCGGACGACGCCGCGCCGCGATTGTCCCAGGAATTACCTTCGCACGCGATCGGACCATGCACCAAGTGAGCGACGTCGGTGAACGGCTGCAACGCAATCTTGGCGCCATCGAAAGCGCAGCCGCCGGCAGCGCTACCCGGCTGCAGCTGTTTGGTGCAGCCGTTCTTGCGTTCAGCCTCCGACTTACTGCCGTTCTTGGCGCAGCCCGGCTCGTCGAAAATATTCTGGACCGTGGCCGCTAGTGAACTCATCCCTTTTTCCTCTCAGCGCAAACTAATTGCGTGGTCAACCCTCGTGTGCTTGCGCCATCGTCGAGTGCTTGGGCGATGGCACGCGCACGGTCGATCATCAACGAATGATGTCGAAACTGTAGTCAGTTTTGCCAAGAACGTTTGTCTTCTTGTCGATCTCATCGAAGATCTTGTCCAGGATCTTCACCAGCACATTCAAGCCGCCCTGATAGCCCCATAGGGGGGAGCGGTGATGGTGATGTCGATCAAAAACCGGAAAGCCGATGCGGATCAGTGGCGTTCCAGTATCGCGCTCCAGATACTTGCCATAGGTGTTGCCAATCAGAAAATCGACCGGCTCGGTGAACAGGAGTGAGCGCATGTGCCAGAGGTCTCGGCCCGGATAGGCTTGGCAGCCCTGCCCAAATGGCGAGCTTGCAAGCAGCGACTGCATTTTTTCGTGCCACGCCTTGTTGCCGTTGGTAGACAGCACATGAGTCGGTTCGGCGCCGAGCTCGAGCAGAAACGCAGCCAACCCATAGCAAAGATCCGGATCGCCATAGATCGCGAACTTCTTGCCATGGATATGCGCGCTGGAGTCAGCGATGGCGTCGACCAGGCGGCCACGTTCTCGCGCGAGTTGCTCGGGAATCTCCTTGCCGCTGATGCGTGACAGCGCGACGATAAATTCATCTGTTGCGGACAAGCCCACCGGGTAGTTGAAGGATACGACGTCCTGGCCATGCTCAGCCACGAATGGCAGCGTTTTTTCGGTGCACCACTGCTGCATCGAGATTGTCGCCTTGGCGTGAACCGCGTTGGCCGCATCTTCCAGCGTCGTGCCACCGTCATACATCCGGAATTCGCCGTCTGTCGGAGTATCGAAGACTTCAGAATTATCGGCGAGAATCGTGTGCTGGACGCCCATCAACGCCAAGATGCGCTTGATCTCGCGAAGGTTTCCGACGGTATAGCCATCGAACCCCCCAATGATGTTGATCGCCCCGTTCGGCTTTCGCTTCAGCTTCGGCGCTGTTCCGGCCTTGCCGTCCCAAAAATGCTCCAGAATGCCCTTGAGCGCATTGTCATAACCGGTGACGTGGCTGCCGACGAACGCCGGCGTGTGGGCGAACGGCACGTCGAAGTCCGCCGGAACCGAGCCTTTTTCTTTCGACGTCTTGATGAAGGCGTTGAGGTCATCGCCGATCACCTCGGCCATGCAGGTCGTGGAGACCGCAATCATCTTGGGTCTGTACATGTTGTAGCTGTTCGCGAGCCCGTCGATCATGTTGTTCAGGCCACCGAATACGGCAGCGTCTTCCGTCATCGACGAAGAGACGCAGGAAGAAGGCTCCTTGAAGTGCCGCGACAGATGGCTGCGGTAGTAGGCCACACAGCCTTGCGAGCCGTGGACGAAGGGCAGCGTGCCCTCAAAGCCAACAGAGGCGAATACCGCGCCAAGCGGCTGGCAGGCCTTCGCCGGATTTACCGCTAGCGCCTCCCGCGCAAAGTTCTTTTCCCGATATTCGGCCGTTTTCGTCCATTCCTTGATACGTTCGACCTCGGCGGGATCGCGAGGATTCTCGAATATCTTCTTCTTGGCCAGCATCTGCTGGTATTCTGGACCGCGGAACAGTTCGAGATGATCGAGCACGTGTTCGGCACTCTGCGCCATTGTTGAAGTCCTTCACTATCGAGATTGGTGTCGCCCCGGCTTTCCCAGAGAGCGAGATGAGTTGCTTTATTCTGCAGCCAGGAGCTTGGCCCTCGAAGCTTCTTTCCAAGGGGCCTTCGTTTTCTTCCAGACCGGCGAGTTGACGGCCATGTCCATGTCGCGCGCAAAGATCGCAAAGCCATCATAGCCGTGATATGGACCCGAATAGTCCCAGGAGTGCATCTGCCGGAAAGGCACACCCATCTTTTGGAAAACGTATTTTTCCTTGATGCCCGAGCCGACAAGGTCAGGCTGGAGCTTTTCGACGAAGCGCTCAAACTCGTAGCCATTGACGTCATCGTAGATGAGCGTGCTGTCCTTTACGTAGTGCTGAGCTGTGCGCTGATAGTCGTCGTTGTGACCGAACTCGTATCCGGTGCCAATGACTTCCATCCCGAGGTCCTCGTATGCGCCAATCACATGACGCGGACGGAGCCCGCCGACGTACAGCATCACCGTCTTGCCCTCCAGGCGCGGACGATATTTCGCGATCACGGCGTTCACCAGAGGCTGGTACTTTTCAATCACCCGCTCGGCACCTTCCTTAATCTTGTCGTCGAAATAACCCGCAATCTTGCGCAGCGACTCTGCGATCTTTGAAGGTCCGAAGAAGTTGTACTCGCACCACGGAATACCGAACTTCTCTTCCATGTGGCGTGAGATGTAGTTCATGGAACGGTAGCAATGCAGAATGTTGAGCTTTGCCTTCGGCGTTGCCTCGAGCTCAGCCAGTGAACCGTCGCCGGACCACTGCGCGATCACCCGCAGGCCCATCTCCTCCAGCAGAATTCGTGATGACCAGGCGTCGCCGCCGATATTGTAGTCTCCGATGATCGCAACATCGTACGGCGTCGGCTCGAACTTTGATTTTCCGTCGGGCTCGAGCTGGTCGAAAATCCAATCCCGCACCGCGTCGTTGGCAATGTGGTGGCCTAGTGACTGCGACACGCCCCGAAAGCCCTCACAACGGACCGGCACGATGGTCTTGCCGCCATATTCCTTGGATTTCGCTCTTGACACGGCCTCGATGTCGTCACCGATCAAGCCGATCGGGCATTCCGATTGGATCGTGATGCCGTTGTTGAGTGGAAACAGCTCCTGGATTTCGTCAAGAATTTTGACCAGCTTTTTGTCGCCACCGAATACGATATCCTTTTCCTGGAAGTCGGAGGTGAACTGCAGGGTCACAAAGCTATCGATGCCCGTCGTGCCAACGTAATAGTTGCGTCGCGAGCCCCACGAATACTGACCGCAGCCGACCGGGCCATGGCTGATATGGACCATGTCCTTGATCGGTCCCCAGACCACCCCCTTTGACCCTGCATAGGCGCAGCCTCTGATCGTCATCACGCCAGGTATGGATTTGATGTTGGACTTCACCCCGCAGTCTGACTTGCCGGCTTGATGAACGTTGAGGTGCTTGGCACGCCTTTTCGCGGTTTTCTCCGGATAGACCTTCAGCACCTCCTCGATCAGCTCTTTGTTGCGAGCCCTGATTTCTGCGATGCTCTGGGTCGTAGCGAGACTCATCTGATGTCCTTCAAAGGTTAGCTGTTGCGACGGCGGCTTCTTGAGCAAGACTTTTGCAACCAGCATGCCAGCGCCTCGTGAGCACAAAAAACAAAACAGTCACAATCGCTTAGCGCGCCCCGTGCGGTCACAGGGGGTGTTGTTGCGAAGCCGACATCACGCTTTGGGCAGAGAACTCTTGGTTTGGCCCTGTTCGAAATGGAACAAGGGCTGGCTATGCCTGAAATTCCCCGCCCAATTCTCGAGCGTGTCCGCGATCGCAGTACTCTGCGATCGCGCTCGCCGAAGGCGGCCGTACAGGAAGACCGGCTGCAAGGCCGGTTGGCCCGACACAGGCTTGCGGATGCAATCTATGCTTGCTGAGACCTACAGGTGCTTACCTGCTGCGATGACGATGAGGTGCATGACCTCATGCTACAGACCTCAATGCGAGCTGCCTACCCGGAGTCGTAGGCTCGCCGATCACGAGAACAGCTGCCGCGCCTTGATAAGCGCACGCACGAGCACATCAATCTCTTCACGTGTATTGTAAAGTCCGAGTGACGCACGGCACGTCGCCAGCACGCCGAAGCGCTTGAGCAGCGGCATCGCACAATGGGCCCCCGCCCGCATCGCTACACCAGCGCGGTCGACGACCGTGGCAATATCATGGGCATGCGCACCCTTCATATCAAAGGAAATGATCGGCCCCTGCTCGGCCGGGGTCCCGATCATGCGCACGAAGTTGATGTCCGCCAGCCTCTCCTGCGCGTAAGCGAGCAGTACGCTCTCGTGCCTGCGGATCTGCACTTTGCCTATTGAATTGATGTAATCGATAGCCGCCCCTAAACCGATGGCTTCGACGATCGGCGGCGTACCCGCTTCGAAGCGATGTGGCGGATCACCATAAATGACGCCGGAACGCGAGACCTCGCGGATCATCTCCCCGCCGCCATTGAAGGGCGGCATCCATGCCAGATGCTCAGACTTGCCGTAAAGCACACCGATCCCCGTCGGACCATAGAGTTTGTGGCCCGTCATGACGTAGAAATCGCAATCAATGTCGCAGACGTCGGCGCTCAGATGGACGCATCCTTGCGAGCCGTCGACCAGCACCGGGATACCACGAGCATGCGCGATCCTCACCACGTCTTTCACCGGCAACACCGTGCCGAGCACGTTCGACATTTGTGTGATTGCAACCATCTTGGTGCGCGGGGTCAGCAGTCGCTCAAAATCATCGAGCAAAAAGTTTCCGTCATCATCCACTGGGGCCCATTTGATCACTGCACCGTGTCGTTCCCTGAGAAGGTGCCATGGCACAATGTTGGAGTGGTGTTCCATAATCGAGAGAACGATCTCATCACCCGCGCTAATGCGTTCACGGCCAAAAGTCTGGGCCACCAGATTGATTGCCTCCGTGGCGCTCCGGGTGAAGATGATCTCTTCGTTTAAATGCGCGTTCACAAACCGCGCCACCTTGGTACGGGCGTCTTCATACGCCTCCGTCGCCGCGTTAGCGAGGTAGTGCAAGCCGCGATGAACGTTGGCATATTCGCTGGAGTACACCTGCATCATACGGTCAAGCACCGCGTTGGGTTTTTGCGCGGATGCAGCGTTATCGAGGTAAACAAGCGGCTTGCCGTACACCGTCATGGCGAGCGCAGGAAAGTCTGTACGCAGACGGTTGACCTCATAAATGCCATTGCTCACGGCGGGATGTGCGCTCATCGGCCCGCCTGCAGCCAGTGTTCAGCTTGCGCCGTCACAAAATCGCGCAGATTCTCGGAAGTGATCTCCTCAATCGACTCGCCAAGGAACGCTTTAATCAGCAACATCTGCGCATCCTTCTCTGATAGCCCCCGAGCGCGCAGATAGAATACGAGAGTGTCGTCCAGCGCACCCGATGTCGCTCCGTGGCGGCAGGTCACGTCGTCAGCCAAGATTTCGAGCTCCGGCTTATTGTCGACCTCGGCCTTGTCGGATAGGAGCAACGCTCGCGTCGTCAGGGTGGCGTCCGTTTTCCGGGCGGCGGGACGAACGATAATTCGGCCCTGAAACACCGAGCGACCGCAATCGTCTACGACCGCGCGGAACTTCTCCCCACTGGTGCAATGTGGCATGGCGTGGTCGACCACGATCGTTGTGTCCGCGTGGAGCTTGTCCCTGATGAGATTAGCCCCATTCGCCGAGAGCTTGGTTCCCTCGCCGGCTAGCGTGATGAATCCCTGATAGCGGCTGATGGAGCCGCTGCAGGTCATACTGAAGAGGTCGAGCTTAGCCCTGGCGCCGACTGCGATGATCGCCGACGAGATGTTTACGGCGTCAGAGGCAGCAGCTGCCACGCGGATATACGAAAGGCTCGCCTCGTCACCAACCAGGGCGATTATCGCATCGTTGGCTTGATAGCCGCTCGCGCGTTCAGCCGGGACGAAACTTTCCACGATGTCCGCATGCGCTCCTTTACCGAGCTGCAGATAGCAGCGTGTAAAGGTGGACACCGACAGCCCGGTTGCGACGTGAACGATTTGAATTGGACGCTCCACCGCATGGCCGTCGGCGACCGTAATCACCAGGCCATCTGTCGCCATTGCGGCATTGAGCGAAATCGCTGAATCGCTCGTCGTCGACAGCACCAGACCGGCCATGGCCCCAGTGGCCGAATTCTCCAGAACCTCTCGCAGCGACCGCACAACGACTTCGTTTCCGAGCCCGCCGAGATCGGATAGCTCCGGCGCGAATATGCCATCCACCAAAACCAGTTTGACCGCCTGATCGGCAGCCACTTGCTTGACCGAGACCTTTGCGCGCACCAGCGCCTCAGCATCCGGCCGCGGAGCGAGTGGCAGCACCTCGCTGATCAGGGCGCGCAGATCTGTGTATTTCCAATCCTCCATGCGCCGATGCGGGAGGCCGGTACGCTCGTAGACCTCGAATGCCCTCGCCCGGATTTGGAGGACAGGGCCTGCACCAGGCAGCCGTCCACGCGCCGCAGCGAAAACATTGCCCATTGCGCGTCCGGCGTCGGCTTTGACCAAAACCTGCTTCATCGGGAAATCCCTAGAGCCGTCAGGCCGCGTCTTCGAACTGGGAGTAGCCACAAGCCTCGAGCTCCAGCGCGAGTTCCTTGCCGCCGCTCTTCATGACCCGCCCTTTCGACATCACGTGCACAATGTCCGGCACGATATGCTCGAGAAGCCGCCGATAGTGGGTGATCACGATCATCGCTCGTTCCGGCGAACGTAAGGCGTTAATGCCGCTGGCGACGATACGCAGCGCGTCGATATCGAGGCCGGAGTCGATCTCGTCAAGGACGCACAGACTCGGCTCGAACAACGCCATCTGCAAAATTTCGTTGCGCTTCTTCTCGCCGCCGGAGAAGCCGACATTGACGCCGCGCTTGATCATGTCCCGGGGAATGTTGAGCGAACCGGCCACCTCGCGGACTCTTTTCAGAAATTCGGGGGTGGAGAATTCCTGTTGGTCGCGCGCCTTGCGCTGGGCGTTCAGTGCCGCCCGCAGGAAGTTCATGGTGGTCACGCCGGGGATCTCGACTGGATACTGGAACGCCAGGAACACGCCCTTGGCGGCACGTTCATTTGGCTCCATCTGCAAGAGGTTCTGGCCCCTGAACAGGATTTGTCCGCCGGTGATCTCATAGCCCGGCTTGCCGGCGATGACGTGCGAGAGCGTCGATTTGCCGGAACCGTTCGGCCCCATGATCGCGTGCACTTCACCGGCATGGACGCTAAGATGCAGGCCGCGAATGATTTCGCGGTCTTCGACACCAACATGCAAATCTCGGATTTCGAGTAGCGCCATTCTGATCTGACCCCTGAAATGCATCATCTGGCGAGCCGCATTCGAGGGGGCTCGCGGGAGGTTTGGTTATCCGACGGATCCGTCGAGCGAGATCGAGATCAGCTTCTGCGCCTCCACTGCGAACTCCATCGGCAGTCTTTGCAGAACTTGCTTGACGAAGCCGTTGACGACGAGGCCGACCGCCTCTTCCTGCGAAAGGCCCCGCTGGATGCAGTAGAAGAGCACGTCCTCGGAGATTTTCGAGGTCGTCGCTTCGTGCTCGAAGGTTGCCGAGGAGTTCTTCGCCTCGATGTACGGCACGGTGTGCGCGCCGCATTTGTCGCCGATC
Source organism: Bradyrhizobium zhanjiangense (assembly GCF_004114935.1). Lineage (NCBI taxonomy): Bacteria > Pseudomonadati > Pseudomonadota > Alphaproteobacteria > Hyphomicrobiales > Nitrobacteraceae > Bradyrhizobium > Bradyrhizobium zhanjiangense. The sequence continues at coordinate 2,121,015 of NZ_CP022221.1, read as the reverse complement.
AACAAGGAATCGCAGGCGGTGAAGTTGCGTGCGCCGGTCGCTTTCCGATGCGCGGTGACGAGACCGCGATAGGTGTTCTGCGATTTTCCGGCGGCGATGCCCTTGGAGATGATGCGGCTCGACGTGTTCTTGCCGAGATGAATCATCTTGGTACCGGAATCGACCTGCTGGAAGCCGTTCGAGATCGCGATCGAGTAGAACTCACCACGCGAGTTGTCGCCGCGGAGAATGCAGCTCGGATATTTCCAGGTGATCGCCGAACCCGTTTCGACCTGGGTCCAGGAGATCTTGGAATGGTTGCCGCGACAGTCGCCACGCTTGGTGACGAAATTGTAGATGCCGCCCTTGCCTTCCGAATTGCCGGGATACCAGTTCTGCACCGTCGAATATTTGATCTCGGCATCGTCGAGCGCGACCAGCTCGACCACGGCCGCGTGCAGCTGGTTCTCGTCGCGTTGCGGCGCGGTACAGCCCTCGAGATAGGAGACGTAGGAGCCCTTGTCGGCGATGATCAGCGTGCGCTCGAACTGGCCGGTGTTGCGCTCGTTGATGCGGAAATAGGTCGACAGTTCCATCGGGCAGCGCACGCCCGGCGGCACGTAGACAAACGAGCCGTCGGAGAACACCGCCGAGTTCAGCGTCGCGTAGAAATTGTCGGAGGTCGGCACCACGGAGCCGAGATATTTCTGCACCAGTTCAGGGTGCTCGCGGATCGCCTCCGAGATCGGCATGAAGATCACGCCGGCCTTCTTCAGCTCCTCCTTGAAGGTGGTCGCAACCGAGACCGAATCGAACACCGCATCGACCGCGATCTTGCGGCGGGCCGGGTCTTCCTCGCCCACCTTGGGCTCGACGCCTTCGAGCATGGCGACTTCCCGCAAGGGAATGCCGAGCTTCTCGTAGGTCTTCAGGATCTCCGGATCGATCTCGTCGAGCGAGGTGACCATCTTCTTCGGCTTCGGCGCCGCGTAATAGTAGATGTCCTGGAAGTCGATCTTGGGATATTCGACGCGCGCCCAGGTCGGCTCGGTCATGGTCAGCCAACGCCGATAGGCTTCCAGCCGCCACTGGAGCATCCAGGCGGGTTCATTCTTTTTCTGCGAGATGAACTTTACGATCTCTTCCGAGAGCCCCTTGGGGGCCTTCTCGGAGTCGATCAGGGTTTCAAACCCATAACGATACTGGTCGACGTCGATGCGCTTCACGCGCTCGACCGTCTCTTGTAGAGCTACCATTGCCCGCTCCACTCGCGCAACGACACCCCCCCCCGCCGGCGAGGATAGCCCCGCAATCTCTCTGAGCGGATCGCGCAAGTCGCCGCCAACTCGGAGCCAGCGCGTGAGAGAAACAGGAGATGGATCCAAAAGACGGCGGCTGACGATAGCGTCTTCATCATGTTTCGCGCCGGAGCTCCTCTCATCGGCTCCCCCACCTATGCCGGCACGCAGGTATCGGGCACCGGGCAAACGACGGCACATTGCGGCGCGTCAAAATGTCCCTCACATTGCGTACACTGGGTCGGATTGATCACATATATATCGTTCTTCAAGCTAATCGCGGCATTGGGACATTCGAACTCACACGCACCGCAGACGGTGCACTGGGATGCGATTATCTTGTAGGCCATCACTGCGATTCCATGAGCAAAAGTTGCGGGACAGTTTCTTGCTTTCAAGTCCTGTGCCAGACAGTTTAACCTTGATTTGTCTGGGCTATTTTCGATAACGCAAGTCGCCGCCTCGACACGTTGTCGCAATTCCTACAACACGCATGACAGCAGCTTGATCTCGATGCCGTCGTTTGCGCATGGTCGATCTCTCGGCAGTTAGCGATCAGGTAAATCGCGTTCGCGAGCCTGCGACGCATCCTAAGGCCGCCGTGCCGCGGCTATGATCGATGCGCCACGCGACTTCACAAAGTTCTCCGCCGGTGTGTCAGGTCGACCCCAAGCCGCATCTTGTTGGTTCCACTCACCGGGACAGCGGCGGCTTCGGCGACCGCACCGCGATAAGCGACCCGCGCAGTCATCACCGGTCCGGTCGGCGTTCCACAGCCAGCCAGAAAGGGACACGGCGATCGCGCCTGATAAAGTCGCTCCATGATTGCGGGTCCCCTGCGGACCCGCGGGACGCATTCTCAATTGCCTTGGATTACCTGGCAAAACCGGCATTCATATGCCCTGTATGGGCGAACGTGCGGGCGACTGAAGCCAGGCGTTCGTCTGGTGATCCTTCGCTTCGCTCCGCGTTCCAAATAAATGCCGACGGCGGTCAGCAGATCGATGGAGCCAAAAAAAAGCCACCCCGGAGGGTGGCCTAAGTCAGGGAGGAAACGCCCATAAGGGCCTCTGGGATCAGGCCGCAGCCTGTTCGATCGGTGAGAAGGGCAGCCCGAGGCTTTCGGCCACCGCTTTGTAAGTTAGTCGGCCCCGATGGACGTTGAGGCCCGCGCGCAAATGCGGATTTTCGAGTACGGCGGAAAAACCCTTGTTGGCCAGAGCCAAACCAAACGGCAGCGTCGCGTTATTCAGTGCCTGGCTCGAGGTCAGCGGTACAGCCCCGGGCATATTCGCCACGCAATAATGAATGACGCCATCCACTTCGTAAGTAGGATCAGCGTGAGTGGTTGGGTGCGATGTCTCAAAGCAGCCGCCCTGATCGATAGCGACGTCCACTAGCACCCCCCTCTTGCGCATCGAGCTCAGCATGCTCCGGCGGACCAGCTTCGGCGCGCTCGCACCTGGAACGAGCACTGCACCAATCACCACATCCGCCGCAAATACCTCTTCCTCCACGGAGTCGATAGTCGAAAACCTGGTGCGAACGCGTCCTTCGAATAGCTCGTCCAGCTCGCGGAGCCGGCGTATCGAACGGTCGATGATAGTCACTTCTGCGCCCAGACCGACCGCCATGCGTGCCGCGTGCGTACCGACGACGCCACCTCCGATCACCACGATACGGGCAGGCTGAACACCGGGCACCCCACCGATCAACAGCCCTCGCCCGCCTGCACTCCGCTTCAGAGCGCTACCCGCCGCTTCGATCGCAAGCCTACCCGCGACCTCGCTCATCGGCGCCAGCAGCGGAAGACCATCATGCGCATCAGTTACGGTCTCATAGGCGATCGCGGTGCATCCAGATTTCAGGAGGCCCTTGGCCTGATCAGGGTCGGGGGCGAGATGCAGATAAGTGAAAAGGATCTGATTTTCCCGCAGCTGACACCATTCGGACGGCTGAGGCTCCTTAACCTTTACGATCATCTCGCTCGATGCGAATACCTCAGCTGCGGAAGTTAGAATCGTTGCGCCAGCATTGCGATAATCGTCGTCGGTTGCACCAATGCCAGCGCCGGCATCGGTCTCGATCATCACGCGGTGGCCCGCTGCCACGTATTCGCGGACAGCTCCCGGGGTAAGGCCCACGCGATATTCGTGCGCCTTGATTTCCTTGGGGACTCCGACCTTCATTTGAAAACTCCCTGCCTGGTTCGCCTTTCTAATCGGAAGCGAGCAGGGATATTGCGACGCAGCGGTCAAAATGACGCAGAAATTCAGCGATATTTGGCAAGCTTCGCAGGATTTCAAATCCACCGGTGCCGAGCGGATCGTATGACCATGCTCGCTGAGCTTCACCGTCCAAAATGTGTGATCGCGATGAATCGTTTCGAATTGCGCTCTCGGCTCGTGGAAAAGCTAACAACCCAAATCCAGCCTCGCCGAAACTTCTTAAAGAGCGGAGTTGCGGTCTGCCGTTGGGTAGGCTTGCCCATAGAAGGGATCGTTTTCCAAAGCTGATGGCTCTTGGCTAATGACCATTGATCATAAATTTGGTTTCCAAGAAACTGGACGATGCGCAATGTGTTCAACAGATCCGAGGCAATTGTTCGCCCCACAACCAATCAACGATTCGCCGGCCGCCGAAACCGGTCGCCATCTGCACAAATTTCCGATCGTCAGCCACCGCCTCGCCAATATCAGCTGCATCGGACCCGAGCGGGTGCGCCTTCATGGCTGCAAGCACGGCATCGGCCAAATCAGGCGCGACGATCGCAACGAGCTTGCCCTCATTGGCGACATGGATCGGATCGAGACCAAGGAGCTCGCAGGTAGCTGCAACCGCGGGCTTCACCGGAATGGATGTTTCCTCCAGACGGAACCCGAGGTCGGATTGATGCGCAATCTCGTTGAGGGTCGCGGCAAGCCCACCCCGCGTGGGGTCGCGCATCACCCGGATGCTGCTACCGCCGGCGGCAACCATGACCGCTACGAGATTATGCAACGCTGCGGAATCCGAGACGACCTCGGTTTGAAAAGCGACGTTCTGACGTTTTGACATGATCGCCACCCCATGATCGCCGAGGCTACCGGACACCAGCACACGGTCCCCGACCCTTGCCTTGTCGGCGGAGAGATCGAGCCCATCGGCCACAATCCCGATGCCGGTCGTAGAGATGAACAAACCATCCGCCTTGCCGCGCTCGACGACCTTGGTGTCTCCGGCAATGATGTAAACGTCAGCCGCGCGCGCTGCCGCGCCCATCGAATCCGCGATCGCTTTCAGATCCGAAAACGGGAAGCCCTCCTCGATGATGAAACTGGCCGACAGATAGAGGGGACGCGCGCCGGACATCGCGACATCATTGATCGTGCCGTGCACAGCCAGTGACCCGATATTGCCGCCGGGAAAGAACAGCGGGGAAACCACATAGCCGTCGGTCGTCATCACCATCCTGCCTGCCGCAACGTCAAACGTCGACTGATCATTGCAGCGGGCGAGCCATTCATTACCAAAGGCTTGGTGAAAAAGGCCGGAGATCAGCTGTGCCATGGCACGGCCCCCGGATCCATGGGAAAGATCAACGCGTCCGTTCTTGACGTCGAGCTTGCGTTGATAAGCCTTTACGCTCATGACGTCCGCCTCAACTGTTCATCGCGAACTCGACCGTAGGCCCAATACGCCGCACAAGCGCCTTCCGATGACACCATGCAGGATCCTATGGGAGTTTCCGGCGTGCAGACGGTTCCAAACAGCTTACAGTCGACCGGCCGCTTGGCGCCACGCAAGATCGCGCAGCACTCGCATGCGGGATTGTCTGCGACACGCAGGTCGTGGATCGCAAAACGCGTCTCGGCGTCGAATTGCGCGTAAGCCCGCTTCAGCTTCAGTCCGCTGTTGGGTACGAGTCCGAGCCCTCGCCATTCAAACTGCTCGCGCAGTTCAAATATCTGCGATACCTCCTCCTTGGCGCGCCGATTGCCTTCACGCGTCACCGCACGACTGTATTGGTTCTCCACCTCGTAGCGATCTTCGTTCACCTGCCGTACCAGCATCAGGATCGCCTGCATCACATCGAGCGGCTCAAATCCCGCGATCACGATCGGCTTGCCGAATTGTTCCGCCAGAGGCTCGTAAGGCTGCGTACCAATAATGGTGCTGACATGTGCAGGCCCGATGAAGCCGTCGATTGGAACCCCGCCGGTGTCGCGGATTTTGGGGTTCTCGAGAATGCTGTGCATCGCAGAGGGTGTGAGCACGTGGTTGCAGAACACGCTGAGCCCCCTCAGCCGCTTCTTCTCGGCAATTCGGATCATCACCGCCGTCGGAGGCGTCGTGGTCTCAAATCCGATGGCAAAGAAGACCACCTCGCGGCGCGGCGCCTGTTCGGCGAGCCGGATAGCGTCGAGCGTCGAGTAGACCATTCGAATGTCGGCGCCGAGCGCTTTGGCCCGCAACAGGGACTGTCCTTGCGACCCAGGCGCGCGCATCAGGTCGCCGTAGACGCACAGAGTGACCTCTGGTCGGTCGACGAGCCGGATCGCCATATCAATTCGGCTGGCGGGCAGAACGCAGACGGGACAACCGGGCCCGTGGATCATGCGAACGTTCGCGGGGAGCAGATCCTCCAGGCCGTAGCGGGAGATCGCATGAGTGTGTCCGCCGCAGAATTCCATGAACCGATAGGCCCTTCGCGAACTGACCTCGGCGCCGATCGCACGCGCAATTCCCTGCGCGATGGCCTTGTCGCGAAATTCGTCGGCATATTTCATGATCGGCGTTCTCCTGCGCTGCCTAGCTCCTGCAGGAGCTCCAGCGTGCGCTTGGCTTCCGTCGGATCGATCTTGGCCAGCGCATAGCCGACATGGACAAGGACGCAATCGCCGACCTCGAGCTCGTCGATAAGAGCAATCGATATCTCCAGGCTGATGCCATCGATGGACACCGTAGCCATGTCGTTGGGAAGAATTTTCTCAATCTTTGCCGGCACTGAAAGACACATATCAGGCTGTTCCTCCCCTGGCGGACGACTGTTGAGCAATCTGCAGAGCGGCAATCCAGGCCTGGCCAAGGCTCAAACCGCCATCATTGGGCGGCACCCGCCGTGGCACGAGCGGGGTAAGGCCGGCAGCGCTGCAACCGCGCGGGATTTCCTCCGCCAGCACCGCGTTCAGGAAGCAGCCGCCGCTCAGAACGACAGTATCAACGCCGGTTGTCCGCGCGGAGCGCGCGACCCAGTCAACGCAGGCGGCGGCAAAGGTGCCATGAAAAAGCCGGGCTCCGCCCACGGCGTCAATGTCATCTGCAATCAGCCGCGCAAACAGCGGACGAAGCGACAGCACGCAGCCATCGATCGTCCAGCCGGCTTCGATAATCGCAGTCCGCCGCACCAGCGCCTCGAGCTTCATCGCCGCTTCGCCCTCATAGCTCTGCAAACTCGCAATCCCCAGCAGCGCCGCTGCCGCGTCGAACAACCGGCCCGCACTGGTCGTGGTGGGTCCGCCCGGCTGATCGAGCAAGGCCGAGACACATCCAGCCTGCCGTTGCGCCGCAAAGCGCGACCCGATTTCATTACCCCGGCCGAGCCCGTGTAGTACTGCGCTCGCCATGCGCCACGGCTCGCGAGCTGCACGATCTCCACCAGGCATTTGCAGCGGCGCTAAGTGCCCGATGCGTCGGCAACTCGGCCCTTCACACAACAATAGTTCGCCACCCCAGTTACCGCCGTCGGAACCAAAGCCATGGCCATCGAGCACCAGGGCAAGCGCAGGTCCCGCATGACCATGCTCGGCGATCACTGCGGCAGCGTGTGCGTGGTGATGCTGGACAGCCACCAGCTCGCGGCCATTTGCTTCCGCAAACCGGGTAGAAGCCATATCGGGATGCAGATCATGGGCGACGACGACAGGCTCCACGTCAAGGCTCGATGTGAGGTGTCGGATCGTCTCCTCGAACGCACGAATGCCTTCGGCCGTATCCAGATCGCCAATATGCTGGGAGACGAACGCTTGGTTGCCTCGCGTGATGGTGATGGTCGATTTCAGCGCGCCGCCGACGGCGAGCACGGGGGGCACAGACTTCGCAAGCCTGATCGGTTCGGGAACATAGCCACGGGCACGACGAATGAACTGTGGCCGGCCAGCCACCACCGACACCACGGAGTCATCAGCACGCGTCAGGATATCGCGGTCATGGGTCACGACAAGGTCGGCGATCCCTTTGAGCCGCCGCAGCGCCTGCGCGTTGTCGATCAGAAGCGGTTCGCCGCAAAGATTGGCACTGGTAGCCACGATGACCGAGCCGGCCCCCGCCCATGCTCCTGCCGAGCGAAGCGCATGAAAGATGAGGTGATGCAACGGCGCTACAGGCAGCATGACACCCACACGTGACAAGCCAGGAGCTATGGCGGGCGCCAGATTGTTTCGCGAAGGCAGAAGGACGATGGGACGTGCTACGCATTCGAGCAGCGCAAGCTCGGGCGCGCTCGCATCCGCGATCTCGCTGACGCGCTCTATGGAATCGACCATAACCGCGAACGGCTTCTGAAGGCGCTGCTTTCTCCTGCGCAAACGCTGCACCGCGTCCTGGTTGCGCGCATCGCAAAGCAGCTGGTATCCGCCCAGCCCCTTTATCGCCACGATTTGTCCCCCAGCGATTGACGCGACAATGGCGCTGATCTCATGGCTGAGCCGAGGACCGCATTTCGGACACGCGATCGCCTCCGCATGAAACCTACGGCTCGCCGGATCGCCATATTCAGCCGCGCAGGCGGCGCACAGCCTAAAAACCCTCATCACGGTGTTGCGGCGATCGTATGGAAGCCGTTCGGCGATGGTGTAGCGTGGGCCGCAATGGCAGCAACTGATGAAGGGGTAAAGGTAATGCCGATTTTCTGGATCGAACAGCTCACTGAGACATTGCTGGCAGGCCGCAGCATCAGCGACGATCTGCGTTGACAATTTGCCGCCTTTGCTCGTGCCGATCGAAAAGTCTTTCGCAGCGAGCGCCGCAGTCTCCCGAACGCAAATGTGGTCGATGCGTGCCAATGGCGGCGCCTCGAGCGGCAACATGGCGACAAACTCCGAGGCCCGATGACCCTCGACCTCGATCGTAACGCCCTCGGGGCCATTGATGACAAATCCCGCCAATCCGTACCGCATAGCGAGTCCATAGACGTAAGGACGAAAGCCGACCCCTTGCACGGCCCCACTCACGCGCACGCGTAGCCGTGTTCGGTCGCAGGAGGTTGCGGCGTTCATCGCCTTGTGTCCTCTACGACGTGCCTCTGATGCCTCGCCTGTCTATCGATCCAGGCGTAGAGCGCGCCAAAACCCTCGCCGGTGCGAGCCGAAACTACAAGCACGTCGATCTTTGGATTGACGCGTCTGGCGTATTCGATCGTCTTACCCAAATCGAACTCAAGCAGCGGGGCCAGATCAATCTTGTTGATCACCATGAGCGAAGAAGCGGCAAACATATCAGGATATTTGAGCGGCTTGTCTTCACCTTCGGTAATCGACAAAACTACGATCTTGCAGGCCTCGCCTAGATCGAAGGCTGCGGGACAGATCAGATTACCGACGTTCTCGATGAAGAGAATACCGCCAGTGAGTAGCGGCAAGCGCCGATAAGCCTCGCCAATCATTGCAGCATCGAGATGGCAACTCTTGCCGGTGTTGACTTGAACGGATGGCACGCCGGCGGCCCGAATGCGTTCGGCATCGTTCGAGGTCTGCTGGTCGCCTTCGATGACCCCGACCGGGCGGCTGCGCTTGAGCTCGGACACGGCGCGGACAAGCAGCGTCGTTTTACCTGCACCAGGACTGGACAAAAGATTAAATACAAGCAGGTCATCGGCTACGAAGAGCGCGCGATTGTCCGCCGCGATCCCATTATTCTTGCCAAGAATGTCGCGCTCGATCTGAATAACCCGCTCTCTGCTCATGCCCGCGACCTTCAAGCCAGCCGGCCCGGCGCCGCCGCTCAGAAGCGCCTGCCCGCCATGAGCCTGGTGATGGGCAAAGCGATGATCGTGATTATGACTGTCGCGAGCATGGTATGAACGCTGCAGGCCTTGGTGGCCATGCGGATGGTAACGGCGAGCGAAATCGTCCTGCATATCAGCATAGTAACGCGCGTGGCTCTCCGCATCATGCGTGGCGCGTTCGGTCGACGGCGTCCCGTCGGTGCAGCCGCAAACGGTACACATCAATCGATCTCCAACTCTTTCACGCGCATCTGTTCGCCCGCGGTTACCTGCAACTGATAGCTGCCGCAGCGAGGACAGCACTCACCGCGCCGTGCAATTTCGACGCTCTTCGAACAGCTCATGCACCAGACAAAGCCTGGCAGTTCGACGATATTAAGGACCGCGCCCTCGGCAACGGTCCGCGTTGCAACGACAGCAAAGCAGAACCTGATCGCTTCAGGCGCGGCATGACTAAGCGCTCCCATCTCTAGACAGACGCTCCGCACCCGCGAAAACGATCGGTGACGCGCCTCCTCCTCGATGATTTGAATGATGCCAAGACAAATCGCCATTTCATGCATCGCCAATTTCGCGAAAATTGAGGGTGAACCCGACGCACGGATCGAGCGATGCAATCACCGCATGGATTGCATCCCGACGCCGTCTAGCCGTCAGCACCGCGCCCTGCAGGCTGCGGACAAGCGGTCCGCGCCGGTGGAAATTCCACTCCGTCGGCGCAAGGAATTCGAAGCGGGATATCCGGCCCTGAGCATCAAGCTCAACCGCTTGGTAGAGACGCCCCCTGGCGCATTCGACCGCGGCCGCTGCACGGCCGGGCCCTAGCCTATATCTTTCGATAATCCCATGCTCCGCCGAGTCAATCTGAGCACCGGCCTTGAGCCAGGCGCATAGCCGGAAGATTTCAGCAATTCTGGCCCTCAGCCGCTCGGCCGCTCCGGAGGGGCTCGGCGAGAGACGATCACGCGCCATTTGGCGCGCCCATGGACCCGTCTCGGGCGCATGTCCGTCAAGGTCGGGACAATGGCAAAATGTAGGGTCATCCACGAGCAGCCGTTTAATGATGTTGCGGTCGTCAGCAACGGACAGGAACGAGTGCTCCGCCGGAATTGACTTCAGGTCGATCTCATCAAGCGCTGCAATGCGAAGCGCCAATGGGCTACCGGACGTCAGCGCACCATCCTCATTCGGTATGCCGAGCGCGGCCAGCGCAGCGACAATCCGCGCTGCTGCTTCGCATTGAGCGGAGCCCCAGGGTGGCTGTGCGGTGCCGACTAGCGCTGACATTTCCCGCATCAGGGAGCGGATTGCCGCCACACTGGCGACGTCTTGCGCAAGATGTCCGACAAAGAGGCCCCGTAGCAAGTCCGCGATCCGCTCGGTAACGATAAGCGCAATACGATGCTGCTTTGTTGTGCGGGTGATCACTTCGTCGCGCGCCGTCTCGATCGCGGACAGCAGCGCGGTTTGCTGCGCAGCGGCACACAACGCGAAGAGCCGCGGCAGTACCTTGAGCAGCGAGGAGGCTTGTTTACCAGCGAACAGCTGCCCCAGCGGCGGCCGGACTCGCGGCAGGATCTCGACCGCGGCGACTACGTTGGCAGCAAGCGATACGGTGACATCGATCTTGTTGCGGGCAGCGAGGCTCATGCGCACCGCTCCTCAAACATCCCGCGCAAGGTATGCCGGCGGTCGCTGCGCACACGCCGTCTACGGGATCCCACCGGACGCCGAACGTTCTCCAAGCTCTTCATGTGAAGTACGCCTTAATAATTTCCTGCATGCGTTCGGCAGAGTCCTGGAAATCTTCGTCGGCAGCCAACGCAACAATCGGCACGCCGCCGACCTCCAGCGTATCAAGGATGATGTTGTCCGTAGAATTGAAGAACTGCACCGACCAGACATTCCTGATCCCCGTCGCGTGCACTCGGCACGTGCCGTAACCGCGGAAGATGAGTTGGACCGGGCCATTGCCCACGCTGTGCTGCAGGTATGCCAGATCGATAACGCTCATCGGCAGCAACGTGAGATTGATGACATGCGCGCGCATGCCAAACCGCCAGACGCGCGACCGCTCGCGTATTTCCGCGAGCAACGGTTGCACGTTCATCGCGCCGTCCGGCGCCGCGCCGATCACGATATCGGCGGACGTCAGGTCACTTGCGGCGCTCCGGACAATTTGCGGAATCGCCCCGACCTCAACATATTCGTGCGCCGGATCGGGCCCGATGCGCACTCGCCAGATTCCCGCAAGCACGGACTCCCGGATTTGCGCCAAAGTGCCATCTGGCAGCGCAACCACGCCAGCAACCTCACCTTCTCCGAGCACTTCGCCAATCAGCTTGCGCTCGGGATCGCTGAGATTCGCGAGTCCGTACTGTTGCGTCCGAGCGCCGCTTCTCTGGCCGCCAACGGCAGCAGCGGCATTCGACAACAGCGCGGTGGCATTCGGGTAGTTCCTTGCAAGCTCGTCGCCATCGCGCCAACCGCTGGCGAGCGCACTCGTCGACCCGCTATGGAATACATCGAGACTTCCAGAGCCCGTGGCAAGCTTGCTAGCCACCCGCTCGGCGCCGTCCGATCCAACGCGGAGCGCTGTTTTCATCATGCGATGTTCCGTTGACTGTCTTCAGAGGCAATGCCCTTGACAGAAGTGCTGCCGGCGTGTGGCCGACCGATCGGTACCGAGATGCGGTCGATCGTGACCAAACGGACCGGTCTCTTGCCGATCACGCGGAGTGTATCGTGCCGACGGCGCAGGCTCGGGCTCGACGGGCCGCGCAGGCCGAGCCGGCCGACCAGTTCGCCACCAACGCCGCCCGCAGGCACTGCGCCTTGCATGCGCCGCCGAAACGCGTTGACCATTTCAAGACGGAAGAACGCGGGCTTGATGATCCGGAGCAAATATAGGGGATTGGCCGCCGACTGCGGCATCAGGGCCGCGCTGACGGGAGGGTGCGCGACTATGCCCGCATCGACGCTGACGCCCCCCACCTCGGACGGAGCGGACCGTGCAAGACCATGCTGCGCCGGCTGCAACTTCATCACACGCCTTCTGAAAATGTTCGATTCTGCTAACAGGCTATTAGCAAGGCGCATGCCAATCATCGTCTGGCCGCGACTCCCGCTCGAACCAAAGGCTCGAAGCGCCTGACATTTTCCATGCAAAGGTTACGTGCGACTGGAAGCCGATGTGTGAGCAAGCGCAGTCGGCGCAATATCCGCAAGCGGAACCGCTAGCGTAGGTGCTCCGGCAATTGCGGCTCATGACCAATCAAGTCTGCAAAGAAGCGATCGCAGTCCTGGCCGTTGAGGCTGGCCTCAAGCCCGTCAAGTGCTTCCGAGATCAGCCTTGCTTCATTTTCGTCCAAAAGCCGCACCGCGGTGTCGATATGAACGAGCACCTTTGCGCCGACCAAGGCGTCGGAGAGCAGCATGACTGAGACGCGCCGCTGTTCATCGCCATACTCGCACAGCGCCGTAATGCTGTCGGTCTCGAGAATCGTCATCGGCAAGCCAAGGCACATGGTCAGTCGCGGGCCGCTAGATCGGCTGCGCCCTCATCTCATAATTTGCATGGTCGATATTGTTCGCTAACAGTCGTTCTGATGCAGGCAGCGGCGCGGTCCGCGGTTTTGCCGGCGAGTCCCACTGCGCCAGGAGTTTGCAAGCCAGTTCAATCGCAGGCGCAATTTGAAAGCGTACCGGGGCCGTCAGCGGACCGCCCCAATGCTCCAGGTCCAGCGGCTGACAGCCGATAAGAGCGAGCTCTCGCGGGAGGCGGCCAAGCAGGTCGGCCGCACTCAAGACCTCCTGAAAGCCGGTCTGATGCAGGCTCACCTTCTTGGCGGCGATAAATTTTGGCACTTCGTCATCTCGCACAAGCTTCAACTGCCCGGGCAGCAATCCATAGTCGATGGCATCGAACACGATCACGCAATCGGCCTGCTCAAGAAAACTGACGAGGTAGAGGCCCTGTGTGCCGCCATCGAGGACGGTGACGTTGTCATCGATGGCGTAGCGGCGATGAAACTCCTCGACCACCCGCACGCCGAATCCCTCATCGGCCCACAAGATATTGCCGATGCCAAGCACCAGAATCCTCTTCTTGTTCTCCGGAGTCAGCATCCGCCTCCCAGTCAATCGCGAAACCCGCGCTCATTAGATGCTCCGGCGCGACATGAGTCTTCCCGGATCACCGCGTAGATGTGGACCAGCGCAAAGGTCACGATCACCCACAGGCCGAGATGATGCCAGGTATGGACGTCCTGACTGTTCGGCCAAATTGAAAATACCCAGCTGAACAGCTTGTACTGCCAGCTGTCAGTACCTGCACCTTGCCCATAAAGTGCAAACCCTGTGACGACCATGAACGTGATCGTCTGCGTAAACATGAAGAACATTGCGAGCTGAGCAAGACGGTTGCGCCCTACGCGGCTCTCGGGCTCAACTGTAAGGAACGCATACGAGCGAATCTCGTGGTACACTTCGCGCCAAAAGCACCTGCGCCAGAGCGGCACCCAAAAGATCTGCATGGCATGCGCATTTCCCTTTAAAGCCCAGTAGATCCGCAGAAGAAAGCCGATACTGAGCACATATCCCGCCGATAAATGAGCAAAGCGGATATAGCCGAACAGGAAATTGCCGGTTGCCTCTCCCGACATCGCCGGTGTCCCGGTTCCAATGAGATAGCCGGTTGAACTCAGAATCAGAATGGCCGCGGCATTGACCCAATGCCACAGTCGCACCGGCGCGCAGGCGATGCCACCGCCGATGCTGCGTTCAGTCGGTGCCGCACCGACGGCGGCAAGGAGCTTCCGAGCCCTGTCCGGCATGCCCCTAACGAACATTGACTGAAGCCATTTCGTGGCCCTCAGGACTCATCACGTGGGTCGAGCAAGCCAAGCACGGATCAAAGGAATGGATCGTGCGCAAGATCTCCAGGGGCCGCTGCGGATCGGCCATCGGGGTACCGATCAGGGAGGCTTCAAAAGCGCCAATATTGCCCTTGGGATCGCGAGGAGATCCGTTCCACGTCGTCGGCACAACACATTGATAATTGTCGATCTTGGCGTCCTTGATCTTGATCCAGTGCCCAAGCGCACCGCGCGGCGCCTCAGTGAACCCGTAGCCCTTGGCCTCCTTGCGCCAGGTCTCCGGCTTCCATCTGCTGACATCGGCAGTTGCCGTATTGCCCGCCTTGATGTGGACTACTAACTTATCCTGGAAATAACGCATCTGATGCGCCGCCCACTGGCATTCGAGCGCCCGCGCCGCAGTACGGCCAAGCGTTGAGAACAACGCAGTCAGGGGAAGATTGAGCCCCTTGAGCAGTCTCTCGGCGGGCTCCTTGAACTCGGTTTTGTTTTGCGCATAACCGATGATGTATCGCGCTAACGGCCCGACCTCCACGGCGTGGCCGCGCCAGCGCGGCGCTTTGATCCAGGAATACTTGCCGCCCTCGTCGAGTTCCTTGATATCTGTCTTGCTGCCTTTGAGTTTTGGCCCAAGTTCAAAACTCGGCTCGGTGATACCGTCCCAGGGATGCAGTCCACAACAATCGCTGGGGTATTTATACCATGAATGCGCGACGAATTCCTGGATCTGCTCGGGATCACCATGGTCGATCGGCAGTATCTCCTTGAGATTGCCACCAAGAATGACCCCGCGCGGCAGCTTGAGGCTTTTGGCGGAACAGTCATTTGCGTTTTCGGGGATGTCGCCATAGGACATCACGCTTTTGCTCGAAAGCCCGCCGCCATGGAGCCAGTCCTTATAGAACGAGCAGATCGCGGCAATGTCGGGCAGGTAGACCTGTTCGACAAACTCGATCGAACGGTCGACGATCGAGGACACGATGTTCAATCGCTCCATATTGATCGCACCCACCGCACCAGTTCCGTCGATGTTGATCGCGCAGGGCACGCCGCCGACCAGCCAGTTCGGATGCGGGTTCTTGCCACCATAGATAGCTTGGATCTTGACGATCTCCTTCTGGAAGTCGAGCGCTTCCAGATAATGCGCTACAGCCATCAGGTTCGCTTCCGGTGGCAGCTTGTAGGCCGGATGCCCCCAATAGCCATTCTTGAACGGACCGAGTTGCCCTGATCCGAAGAATTTGGTGAGCCGGATCTGCAAATCCTTAAAATAGCCAGGGGACGACAGCGGCCAGGGCGAGATAGACTGCGCGAGCGCGGACGTCGACTTGGGATCGGCCTTGAGCGCGGAGACCACGTCGACCCAATCCAGCGCGTGCAGGTGATAGAAATGTACGAGGTGATCATGCACGAGCAGGCACAACTGCATGATGTTGCGGATCGAATTGGCATTCTCCGGAATCGCAATTCCTAGTGCATTTTCAACCGCGCGCACGGAGGTGAGCGCATGGGTACCGGTGCATACCCCGCAAATCCGCTCGGTGAACGCCCAGGCGTCGCGCGGATCGCGCCCGCGCAGGATAACTTCGATGCCACGCCACATCGTCCCGCTTGAGACCGCATTGCGGATCACATTGTCTGAATCGAGATTGGCTTCGACACGCAGGTGGCCTTCGATCCGCGTCAGCGGATCGATGACGATTCGCCTGCCGGAACGATCGAGATTGAACCCATTCGGTGTCTGGACGGCCACCGTCGCCCCCTCCTCAACTCGGTTTGCTTTTGTGGGCTGCGCGATCCCGCTTGTGGGTCAACCGCTTCGCGGCGGTGACCGCCGCGTGGGCAGCGACGGTTAGCCCAACTACGCCGGCAGCGGCCATGCCGATCTGGTCGGCGTTCGCCTCGATGCCGAACTGCTTGATGGTTGTGAGGCGGTCGTAAAATGACCCTTTATCCCAGAAGCCGTCTTCGGAGCAGCCGAAGCAGCCGTGGCCGGATTGAATCGGAAATGAAACGCCGCCGTTCCACCGAATGGCAGAACAGGCATTGTAGGTGGTTGGCCCCTTGCAGCCCATCTTGTACAGGCAGTAGCCCTTGCGTGCGTACTTATCGTCCCACTCTTCGACGAATTGGCCAGCGTCGAAATGGGAACGCCGATAGCACTTGTCGTGAATCCGCTCGGAATAGAACATACTTGGACGCCCTTGGCGATCGAGCTCCGGAAGCTTTCCGAACGTGGTCATGAATGTCACGAGGCCACTCATGACCTCTGCGATAGGAGGGCATCCGGGCACCTTGATGATCGGCCTGTTGGTGATCACCTTATCGATCGGCGCCGCGCCAGTCGGATTGGGCTTGGCCGCTTGCACGCATCCCCAGGACGCACACGTGCCCCAAGCGATGACCGCCATGGACTCTTCCGCCATGGACCTGAGCTTTTCAACGAACGGCTTGCCGCCGTCAATGCAGAACATGCCACCCTCGTTCAGCGGCGGATTGCCTTCGACGGCGAGCACATACCTGCCTTTGTACTTGGCACGAGTTTCCTCCAGGATGGCTTCGGCCTGGTGTCCTGCCGCCGCCATGATTGTATCGTCATAGTCGAGCGATATCATCGACAGCAGCGCGTCCTTGATCAAGGGATGGGCCGAGCGGATAAAGCTTTCCGAGCAGCAGGTACACTCGAGCCCGTGCAGCCAGATGACGGGCACACGCGGTTTGGTCTCCAGGGCATTGGCAATACTGACTGCGGCGAGCGGACTAAGTCCCAAGCTCGCGGCAGTCAAACTGCAGAATTTGTGGAAACTACGACGCGTGATACCCTGACGTCTGATCACGCTGTAGAACGTTTCTGTTGCCACCCATTAAGCCTTCCATGTGAGTTGTCGTCGGCCGTAACGAATTACGGACGTTGAGCAAGAAACAAGCCAGCGGACCGAAACACTTGACAGATGGCACGCCGCCGCTTCTGGCTTTGCGGACAATCGAAACCAGCCAGCAAGCCACAAGCTGCGCCATTGATATGTCATGCTATTAGTGTCCGGTTTTGGACGTCGATGTGAGCACTTCAACAGAGCAGCCCGATGGTTCACCACTGCAAGGTGACCGTGTCATGCTCGCTCTTGCACGACCGCGACACTCACGCGGCACGCCGATTGTTGATAGAATCGGTGCAGTTGACGGGGACCGCACTGCCCCCCAGTCTCAATCAGACTTGCCGATTGCTGACCAATGGGGCGTTAAAGCCGCTCATAGTCGCAACCGCGCAAGCAGCCCGTACCCAAAGCGGCTGTCGAGCGACGAGAGAAGCCGCAACGTGAGCCCGATGCGCACGCAGCGTTCGCTTCTTAGGTCTGATCGATCCGATCTGCCTTCGATTCAAAGCGGCTCGCCGCACCGCATCGCTGCAGTATCTTGGGCGAGAGCCTGGAGGTTCAGAGCTATCACAGGAGCGTTGATCGCGCGAGCCGATCGATAGCAATGCGCGCTCGTCTTGGCGCATCGCGACACCAACCCGCTTGCAAGAGCTTCTTCGCGATAGCGGAGGCGATCTCGTTATTGAAGCACTGGCGCGATCCGGCCGACGCGGATAGCAGGTGACGGCGCCGGCTTTCAGTCGACCTCGATGGGTAGTAGCAACACTGTCTGCCAAAACCCAAAACGGTTGATCGAGCCTTTCGACGGGAATTAGATTATCGGATTATTGCAGCATAGACGATATACTGGACCTGTTCGCGGTAATACTTCCGGATTTCTCCGGGCGCTGCCGTTCCGACCACCACCACGAGATGCTCCTTTGGGTCGCAGAAAAATTGTGTGCCGTAGGCGCCGGTCCAGGTGAACTCACCTGGATTGCCTGGAACCGCCGAGAGATCCTCGTTTATGCGTACAGCCACTCCGAGCCCGAAGCCGAAGCCGGAACGGTGCGCCTCCACATTGGCGACCTTATTCTTGATCTCTGGCCCGAGGTGGTCGGAGATCATGTGGCGCACCGTCTTCGGACCGAGAATGCGCTGCCCATCGAGCTCCCCGCCGTTGAGCAGCATTTGTCCAAAGCGCACGTAGTCACCGACTGTCGCAAATGCGCAGGCTCCCCCGCAGTCAAACGTCGTCGGAATTTCGAGGAGCTCGATGTCTTGTGGCTTTCCTGTCAGCGGGTCGTCTGGAAATGGATGCGCGAGGCGCTCGCGTTGCGATTCCGACAAATGGAAAGTGACATCCTGCATTCCGGTCGGCTTCCACAGGTTGCTGGCAAGATAGTCGCCCAATCGTTGTTCGCTGACCTGTTCCACGACATCTCCCAGTACATCGGTCGAGAAGCCGTATTCGAATTCTGTCCCCGGTTGGTGCGCTAGCGGCAGCTTGGTAATGGCTTCGATGAACGCCTGCTTATCGCCCCTTAGTGGCGGAGCGGCGAAATCGGGATAGAAGCGCGCCACTTGGTCTGAGCTGTCGGGGGCCGCGCCATAGGTCAGCCCAGATGTGTGGCGATATAGATCGTGGATGTAGATCGGAGAACTCTGCGTTTGAAATTCTAATGAGCCGTCTGGCAGTGGCACTCCCACCTTCATGTTTGCGAATTCCGGGTAGTAATCCGTAAGCCTCGCCTGTAGAGGCAGGCGACCTTGCTCCATGAGGATAAGCCCCGCAACGGCCACCATCGGTTTGGTCATAGACGCAAGCGCGAACATCGCATCGAGCGGCATCGACTTTCCTTTCGCAGGATCGAGTTGCCCGTACGCCTTGTAGTGGATCAGCTTGCCGTCTCTGGCGATTGCAACTACCGCGCCCGGCACGCGTTTACTCGCGATCTCGCGAGCGAAGAACTCGTCTAGCTTGGCGAGGCGCTGCTGAGAAACGCCAACATCATCGGCCGTCGCTTCAGGCAGAGGCGCGGAGTGCACTGAATTGAAGCCGATTCCAGCAGCCGCCGCGGCCATAACAAGCTTATTCATTGTAGCCTCGCAAGGATGGATAGATCCGGCTTGCAATAATGCTCCTTGGTCGTGACGGATATGTCCGGCCGGCAAGCCTAAGACGGTTCAATGCCTCTTTTGGCACAGTGTCTCTCGATGTGGGCTAAGGTGAAGATAGCCGCAAAGGCGAACATCACCATACCGCCGGCAACCACACTCGCCTCGCGCCAGCGCGATGCTTGGACGTAGTCTACGACGTAGGCTGACAACACTTTGGTGCGCCCAGGAATGTTGCCGCCGATCATCATCACGACGCCGAATGTGCCGATCGTATGAGAGAAGCCGACCACGGCGGCTTTAACAAACTCCAGTCGCGCCAGCGGCCCGCTGATGGTAATGAAGGCATACAACGACGAAACGGGCCCCGTAGTCTTCAACGGGCGATCGCCTATCGCAACAAAGGCGTTACGGATCGGCTGCACCACCAACGGCAGCGCCGAGAGGACCGATCCGATCACGATTCCCGCGAAGGTAAAAGCGAGCGTGCGCTCGCCCCACAAAGAGGCGAGAATGCCACCCGGTCCGTTTGGGCCGAGCAACACGAGTACGCAAAAACCGAGAGCCGTCGGCGGCAGCACTAGCGGCAGGGCGATCATCGTCGCCACCGCCTCGCTCAAAAGAGTCCTCGAGCGCGCCAGCCACCCAGCGAGGGGCACACCAATCAGGAGAAGGATCACGGTCGTCACGCTGGCGAGCTCAATCGTGAGCGCAACCGATTGCGAAATCTCTGCCGAAAAGACATCCATGTGGGTCAGCCCAACAATCCAAGCAGGTCGCCGTGTCGGCACAGTGATCGCCTGCACGTCCGGCTCATCCAGGGATGTGGCGCAGATCGCCCTTTAGTCGCGCGGCACTTCGTGGCGGCCGCCACATTCACGCGCGTCGTTTCTGCGAGCAACAGCAGCATCGCAATACTCATCAGCAACTCCTGCGACTGGGTCACTTCCATCCATCTGACGGCGGAAGCTCCTCGTTCGTCATCAGCAATTCCTGTGCCGCGTGCGAACTGCCGCGCGCTCTATGCTCAACGTGCGAAATTCGCATAGACGCCGACATCACTGTGGCGTGAACCTAACGCTCTGTCAGATTTCAGGCATTTTTGTTCCCGAGCAGACAGCGACACGCCGCGCAACGAAGGGGTAGACTTTGACGCCCTCATAGAGGCCTGTTTGATTCGTCGATGGCTCAACCGCCGCACACGCCGCGCTGGCAATGGAACGGATCTCAGCAAGACTGCCGTTCGGCAGTAACGGGAACGATCTAGCTGAGAAATCATCGTAACGCTGCTTCTGCGGCGCGGCAAAAGGCACGAGGAGCCGAGAGCGAAGGCCGCCTGCTTAATGCGCATCGCTAGCACAGGCTTGGAGACAATGCCCCGTGCGCGAACGAGCTTTGCCATTAGCGACAACGCAGTGCATCGATCAAAGATTCTTCCGCGCAATCGAGTTCCTAAACCAGGCTTCCATCGCGTGGATGCCTACAATCCAAACTATGAATTTTACCGATGTCACATACTGTTGCATCCATCTCAGCAGTCGGCGCATATCGATCACGCTAGGGCTTCGCGGCGGAGACGTGACTCCGCTAATGCGCCCAGCCTTATCAAGTTACGAGTCACGCTGGAACTTTTTGTTCGACCTTGCGAACGCGGTCAGAGCACTCAAACCGATGCCGCCGGAGACAGACGGTTTGTCCGCCACTGCTTAGTCGGCGCACTTTGGGCATCTGGTGCAGATCTTGCTTAAGAGAAAGGATAAACGCAACTCGCCTGCCTTTGGAACGACGCGCCGACTCTCGGAACCGTCTTCAATCGCACACGGCTAAAAATGAGTCTCGTATGACGCTGTCGCCTCTCAAAGACGCGGCGGCTCACATTCGAGGATATTCGGGAAGGAAGCGTCATGACCACCATGTCAACTGCGGCACCCGCGCGCGCGTCGCAAACTTGGTATAAGATTCTCTACGTGCAGGTGCTGATTGCGATCATGATTGGCGCCATGGTCGGCTGCCTATGGCCGTCCGTCGCGACCAACGACTGGGTCAAGGCGCTCGGTGACGGATTTATCAAACTCATCAAGATGGTGATCGCGCCGATTATTTTCTGCACCGTCACATCCGGTATTGCGCATATTCAGGATGCGAAGAAAGTCGGGCGCGTCGGCGTCAAGGCGCTGGTCTATTTCGAGATCGTCTCCAGCTTTGCATTGCTGTTGGGCCTTGTTATGGGCAATCTGGTCCAAATCGGCCATGGCCTTGCGGTCAAGCCGGATGCTGCGGCGGTCGCCAATTACGTGAAGCAGGCGGAAGCCTCGAAGACCGTCGATTTCTTTCTCAACATCATTCCCGAGACCGTGGTAGGCGCCTTCGCTCGCGGCGATGTTCTGCAGGTTCTCTTGTTCGCGATTCTATTCGGCTTTTCGTTGATGGCGCTGGGAAAGCGTGGGGAGCGGCTGCGCGGCATGATCGACGACGTCGCGCACGCGGTGTTCGGCGTAATCGCTATCATCATGAAAGCGGCTCCGATCGGCGCCTTCGGCGCCATGGCCTTCACCGTCGGCAAGTTCGGGCCGGCAGCACTCGGCAATTTGATCGGTCTGATCGCGCTGTTTTACGCGACTGCGGCGCTATTTGTCGTGGTGGTGCTCGGTTTGATCGCGCGCCTCGTCGGCTTTTCAATCTTCAAGTTCATTGTCTATATCAAGGACGAGATTCTGATCGTGCTCGGCACTTCGTCCTCTGAAAGCGCGCTGCCGCAATTAATGGAGAAGCTCGAACGGCTGGGCTGCTCCAAGCCCGTGGTCGGCCTGGTGGTGCCGACTGGCTACTCCTTCAACCTCGACGGCACCAATATCTATATGACGCTTGCGACATTGTTCATTGCCCAGGCACTCGGGGTCGAGCTCACCTTTGGCCAGCAGCTCACGATCCTGCTCGTTGCAATGCTAACGTCGAAGGGAGCAAGCGGCGTCACCGGCGCGGGCTTCATCACGCTCGCTGCGACGTTGTCGGTGGTCAACCCAGCGCTGGTGCCGGGCATGGCAATCGTGTTTTCAATCGATAAGTTCATGAGCGAGGTGCGCGCCCTTACTAACATCACCGGCAATGGCATCGCCGCCGTGTTCATATCCTGGTGGGAGGACGAGCTCGAGCACGCGACGCTGCAGGCTCGGCTCAACCAGCCCAACGTTTCCACCACCATCGACGCATGATGAGATAGCTCCCGGGTCATAACCACCGCCATTCGAAGACGGGTTGAATGCAAGCGCAGCCACATTTCTCGTAGTTCGAATCGACACTCCGACTTGACACGAGCCGGAACTTTCTAGCGCGATCTCCAGTGCGCAGCCCTTGCTCCGCGTCGCGTCCCGGCAGCCGCCCTGAAAAGCTGCCACGAGGCGCGTCTGATTGTTTCGGTTCAACGTCTTGACCGAACTGCAGCCGCTGTCCTCGTCCGGCTGGCGTGAGGGGGTTGTCCTCGGCTGCAGCCTCAAGCACCTGCCCGAAGGTTATCGGCAGCGGAGGAAAGCAGACATCTCAGCTTCCATTCTAGGCGTGTCAGCGCGCCATATTGAAAGGTTTAGGACAACTATACGTATGTCTGTGATGCGTTTTTTCTTCGCGCGTGCTCAGTTCAGCAAGCAATCGATCTCGGAACCGCTCACAGCGGGTGCGCGTGCCGAGTATTGCCCCATTTTTGCCTAAAATGTTATAGCTCTCCCGCCGGAGAACAGGCCGGACGGTATCAAAATGCGTAGCCAGATCAGCAGCTTAAAGCGCTCAGCCCCTCAGTTTACCTTCGGCTCCATAACGCTGGCGGTGGTAACACTGTCTTGCTTGTACCTTCACGCGCATTTCGCCGCGACGGCGTTCGCCTATTTGTTAGTGGTCTTGCTGTTTTCGTTGATGGGCAGCTTCATCGCGTCATCCGCGCTTTGCATCCTGGCCATCGCTGCTCTCGCTTACTACTTTGCGCCGCCGGCGTTCACTCTGCGAATCGAAGACCCCCAAGATCTTCCGGTGGTTGTTGCATTTTTTATTGTCTCGATTGTGGGAACGCACCTGATCGGAAAACTCCGCCAGGAAAGAGAGGCTGCGCGTGTGGCTGCGGGCAAGCTTCAGCAGAGTGCGGCGGATTTAGAGGATCGCGAAAAACGCTGGCGCGCCATCTTCGAGCACAATCCGGCCATGTACTTCATGGTCGATGAAGCCGGCACTGTCCTCAACGTCAATACGTTCGGCGCGACACAACTCGGTTATGCTCGTGCTGAACTGACCGGCCAATCCGTGCTGCGCGTATTTCTTGAAGAGGATCGCGGATTCGTTCGCAAATGCATTCGAAGGTGCCTTGAGGATATCGGACAATCGCGCACGTGGGACGTCCAGAAAGTCAGGAAGGACGGCTCGGTATTGTGGGTACGTGAAAACGCCAAAGCCATGCTCTGGGCCGATAACCAGCCCATCGTCCTTATAGCCTGCGAAGATATCACGGAGCGAAAGCGGACCGAACTTGCCCTGCAGAGGAGCGAAGCACATTTGGCCCAGGCGCAGGAGTTGAGTCATACGGGCAGCTTCAGCTGGAACGCCACTTCCGGCGAGGCCTTTTGGTCAAAGGAAACATTTCGGATTTTCCAATTAGATCCTGAGACTGCCCCGGCGCCGCAGCTCGTCATTGAGCGCACTCATCCAGATGATAGGGTTTCGGTTAAAGAAACTATCGATCGAGCGATGCGAGACCTGAGAGATTTCGAGCACGAATACCGGCTGCTGCTACCGGACGGCTCGGTGAAGCACATCCATGCGCGGGCACGAGTTACGAGAACTGCCTCTGGTGAGATCGAGTTTGTTGGGGCAGCTACGGATATCACGGCGGCGAGGCGAGCAGAACAGCAGCTGCGCCGGAGCGAGGCCTATCTGGCCGAAGCCCAGCATCTCAGTCACACGGGCAGTTGGTCCTGGGACGTCTACGGTCTAGATTTCGTGTATCGCTCCGCCGAGGTCGATCGTCTGTTTGGCTTTAGTCCACAAGAGTCGGTATCGATAGAGACGATTCGATCGCGCATCCATCCGGACGACTTGCCGCGGCTACAGGAGGTGCAGCGCCAGGCGATTGAACACAAGGAGGGGCGGTTCGAATATGATTTCCGTATCCTTCTACCAGATGGCGGGATAAGGCGCATACACTCCGTTGCGCACGTGGTGGTCGGCAGCGATGGTAACGTCAGCGAGCTGATCGGAACACATATGGATGTCACCGAACAACACGCAGCTAGGGAACGCCTGGAGAACACACTTGCCGCGCTGCGCGAAAGCGAGCAGCGCTTTCGCGACTACGCCGAAACAGCTTCCGACTGGCTCTGGGAGACCGGGCCAGATCATCAGGTCACTCACTTATCCGAGCACACCAGCACTGCGGGAATTTTGGCGAAACGATTGATGGGTCTGCCTCGCTGGGACATTGCCCGCGACGTCGAAGAGGAACCCGAGAAGTGGCGGCAGCATCGGGCGATGTTGGAGGCCCATCTCCCGTTTCGGGATCTGGTCTACCGCACCGTGAATCGGATAGGATCTCCGATCTACGTCCGCACGAGTGGCAAGCCTTTTTTCGATGGAAAGGGCAATTTTCTCGGCTACCGTGGCGTCAGCACTGACATCACCGCTACCATTCGCGCCGATCAAGCCGAACAAGAACTACGAAAGGCGCAGGCGGAGCTTGCGCATGTGACGCGTGTAACGACCTTAGGAGAGCTGACAACGACCATCGCCCACGAAATAAACCAGCCACTGGCCGCTATTATCAGCAACGCCGATGCGTGCCTCGGTTGGATGGGTCGCGAAGCTCCTAATCTTTCTGCCGCGCGCTCTTCGGTGGAGTGGATCATCGAAGACGCAATCCGGGCAAGCGAGGTGATCCGTCGTGTTCGCGCTCTCGCGAAGAAAGGCGAGATTGAGATGGTGGCGCTCGATATTAATGAGGTCGTTAAGGACGTCATTGCGCTGGTAACACGAGAGCTGGTGAGCCACCGAGTGTCGTTACGAACCGAGTTGACGGCCGCGCTGCCTACGATCCTCGGCGACCGGATTCAGCTACAACAGGTGATCATCAATCTGGTCATGAACGGAATCGAAGCCATGGAAGCAGTTACAGACCGGACGCGCGAGCTGCTGATTCAATCATCAAAGGACGATCTGGGGCACGTGCAGCTTGCCGTGACCGATTGCGGCATCGGGGTCGCCGAGGACGACGCGGACCGCGTCTTAGATCCCTTCTTCACCACCAAGGCGAGTGGCCTTGGAATGGGTCTTTCGATCTGCCGATCGATCGTGGAAGCTCACGGAGGGCGGCTGTCAATCGTCCACAAAGATGGACCGGGCGCGACCTTCCAGTTTGCCTTGCCGCAGCATAAGGAAGCCGTCTCGTGACAGGACGATTTGACTCGCCAGGTGACAGCGGCGATGCCGAGGCCTCGACAAAGGCGATAGTCTTCGTCGTCGAGGATGACATCTCCATGCGCCGCTCGCTTACGAACCTTTTTCGATCGGTAGGGTTGGACGTCGTTGCATTCGGATCGGCCCGCGAAATGCTGCAGAGCACAATTCCGAACGTTGTTAGCTGTCTCGTTCTTGATGTCCGGCTGCCAGGCTTGAGCGGCCTTGAATACCAGAGCGAGCTGGCGAGGTTAAACATACATATTCCGATCATTTTCATTACCGGCCATGGCGACATTCCCATGAGCGTTAGGGCCATGAAGGAAGGAGCGGTCGATTTTCTCAGCAAACCGTTTCGCGACCAGGAACTGCTTGATGCCGTGGTTGCGGCGACCGAACGCGATCGCAAAAGACGGGAGGCTCAGCAAACCGTCGCGAACCTCCAGTCTCTATTTGAGACCTTAAGCCCGCGCGAGCAGGCGGTGATGAAACTGGTCGCTGCCGGCCTGATGAACAAGCAGGTAGCCGCCGAGCTTGGGCTCGCCGAGATTACGGTCAAGATCTACCGGGGACACGTCATGAAAAAGATGCGTGCCCGGTCGCTGGCCGACTTGATCAGAATGACTGAGACGCTGGGAATTCGCGCTAATCGTCCTGAACAAACCCAAGTATGATTTTACAATTTCATCAGTCGAGCCCACTTTTCGCCGAAGGTGGCTAATGCTTGCAGCCGCTATCCCCGCGCCAGGAGGGCTCGTCTTGTCCACGCCTTTGATTTCCGTCGTTGACGACGACGCCTCAGTCCGTGCGGCGACAGAGAATCTTTTGAAATCGCGTGGCTACATCGCCCAAATATTTGCGTCGGCCGAGGAACTCCTGAGGTCCCCGCAATTGGACGAGACATCCTGTGTCATTACCGATGTGCAGATGTCGGCTATGAGCGGCCTGGATCTGTTGGCAGAGATGCGGACACGTGGTTACGACGCACCATTCATATTCATTACTGCTTTCCCCAACGACCGCGTGCGCGCGTCAGCGCTGGGCGCCGGCGCGATTGGCTTCCTCGCCAAACCCTTTGCAGGACAAGCGTTAATCGAATGCCTCGACACCGCACTGAACGCGTATGACGGCCGGCGCGACATCTGATGCAATCAACCTGCGGCTTGGGTTGATGTCCGATCTAAACGCTCCACGCGTCGATCTCGCCGCCGATCAACCTCTTCGAGTCAAAGATGCTACTTGCTCTAAAATCAAGCGAGCGAGAGGCCAATTGTCGCCTTGTCGACACTTTAGCGACCATCGCCGGCCGGCTACATTGGTGCAGAACAAGCTTATCGCTGCGAGTGCTGGAAGGGCACGCCAGCTCGACTCATTCTGCAGATCGACGTTCGACGTAATGCTCACTCAAAGCAATCGACGACCCTAAGCCCCTTCTTAACTCGTCTGGATCGTTTCTATATATTCCATTGCAGAGCGGAGCTGGCCGAGAGCGATCGACAAAGCAAGAGATTGGCTGTTCGCAGCCGACTGCAGTGACGATGATAACGGAGCTTCGCCCAGGACAACCGCCTCGTGTCTTCTGTTGAGGCTTTTCTGGTGAAAGTGCTCTGCACGATGATCGTGCTCTCGGCGTCGTTATGTCCGTTGACGCAGGCCAGCCGTCTTGCCCATCGGGCGCCGCTTCGCTGTGCATTTCCTTGCCCACCGACTCACGGCAGGCGCCCACGCCCTTACTACTTCGTAGGCGTCATCTGTAGACGACTTCTGGCTCCAAGCCGTCCAACGGCTCGGCACAACACGCCCGGCCCTCGGCGGCCGGGCGCACTTTGGCGGCACCCCATGCAGGTCCTCGCCGCAGCGAGCATTGTCGCAATTGCCATGCGCAGTGAGCCCCTACTTCCAAGGCTCAAACAAATCAGCAACCGCTAAGCCAAGGAGCACTCTGGGAACAGTATTCTGAGCCAACTCAGAGGAACTCTCAGCCGAAAAGGCGATAAACACAGAGGAGCCCGGAGCAGGCTAGATTGGTCTACTCCATCGGGCCAAATCACCGGTGATCCCATTGTCACATAAAATCATCCTCATAATCGTATGTTGAGGGGCTCGCTGAGATCTCGGTATCACTACCTTCACTGTCGTCAGCTTTGGAAAGATACAGCGCAGCAGTACCTTTGCGCTGCCATTCGCCGTCGCTATTCCTTACCCACTTGTCTGACTTCGCTGGGTCAAGAACCATGTTGTCGGCGTCAACCTCGACGAATCCCATCTTTGCCGCACGGGCTCTTGCTTCCGAATTAGCCGGACGCAAATTGAGCAGCGGCTGTTTTCCGTCTAGTCGAAGCTGGTGCTCGAGCAGGATATCGCCAGCGTTCTCGACAAGCGGATGAACGACTTGAAGATCCACAGTAGAGGTAGTCCCGTCGCGTCCAGGAAATAGCTTCTTAAACCTTTTGACGTCGAACTCGGTCATGCTGTCGCCGCCTTCCGTTCTTAGAAGTCCGACACTCTTGTTGCCCAATTGGTAGCTGAAGTATCGCGCCTTCTCGGAATCTCGGGTTCGCCCGTAGTCTTTGGCAACTTCCGCAGTTCGCCTTGCCTTGCCGGACACGAAATCGGAGTACTCTTGGGGGTTGTCGGCGATGTACATGATTTCGTCGCCATGATAGGCCTCCGCCGCTTTTCGGAATGACTGACGATCCTTGAACTCTATTATGGGAGGGGTTGAAGCGAGCGAATACGGTCTTGTTGCCGAAGATGCACTGCCACTGGAACCAGATTCGGCTAAGCGCATATTTGCGAACGCATCCGCAAAGATGTCTGCGTCCATTTGCTCATCAGTTTCGGCAAAGTCAGAGGATTGGAAGTAGGACGAGCCATTGATCCGATTATACATGGCGATTGGTGCTCCCGTCGGACATACATTTCCGCATCTAGTTTAGGCTTGTTAGGCCCAGCGGCGCTGATAGGGAGCCTGGCTTACCAAAACCTGACGTGGCCGCCCTCACGTTGGCTTATCATAGGGCTTCCTTTCGAACGACACGGCGGCACGCTCGTGCCATTGGCATTCATCAGGTTCGATGAGAGGCCGCGAACACCTCCGAGGAAGCTCCTTTATTGGGAATTAGGCCGATCGCTGATTGACCTGTTGACGCCAATCGGATCGTACTCTTTTCGGAGTTCCGCCGCGCCGCTTCATATTCGGTTTTCATTTTCAACGTTCCAGTGGACTCGCGCACCGCCTTCCATAGATTGGCCGATTTCCAGAATTTGACCAACGATATCGCCTGCGCCAGAACGGCAGTCTAACGTCGGCCCGTAGAAGCGCGACCCACCCGCTCATTTATCCAAATCCGCATTTCGCCTTCGCCGCGGTTACCCCAGCTGAACCACGGAATGAATGTCAGCCGCTGCGATTCTAGCTGTCCAGGCACTTTGTCGTAGTGATAAAGCGCCGCTTCTTCAGAATGCGTGTGTTGCAACCGCGCCCCGTCGGCCTGCAGCAAAATCTTGCCGTCAAAGAGACCAGTTCCTTCCATAAGGGAAAACCGGCTGTCTGAGCGAAGCCAAACGTTGTGTAACTCGGTCCCGTTGTCGGCCTCCTCCAGACAATAAACTAAGGGGCCACGCTGGATGGCCACCTTGCCGGCCAAATTGCGAAGTTGTGGATGGCCGTATACGCGACGCACTTGCATCGGCAGCGATAATTTGACGCGATCTCCCTGCTGCCACGTTCGGCGAATGTGCAAATAGCCCTTGCGCGGCTCGCAATTCACTGGCTCGCCGTTCAGGCTCGCCTGCGGTACGCTGCACCATTCTGGCAGGCGCAGGGCGAGCGTGTGGGCAATTGGCGGCGCAGATTCGACGGCGATTTCTACCTCTTCTCTCCAGGGATAGCTGCCGCTTATGAGCAACCGCAGCGCATGTCCGTCGACGGATATTGCTACTCTATTACCAACGTAGAGATTTACATAGAGCGCATCGGTGCTGGGCGTGTAGATGTAATGACCAATGGATGTGAAAAGCCGTGCGATGTTCGGTGGACAGCAGGCGCAGCCAAACCAAGGTCGTCGCACCGGCGAGACATGATTGTAGATGCCATTAGACTTCAGCGTTTTTGGGTGCACTTCGAGCGGGTTAACATAAAAATAGTGACGCCCGTCCAACGCGATACTGCCGAGAACGGTATTGTAGAGCGCGCGCTCCATCACGTCGGCATAGCGACTGTCCAGTTCCAACTCCAGCATACGGCGCGCGAACATCATCAAGCCAATCGACGCGCAACTTTCCGCATACGCCGTATCATTCGGCAAATCGTAATCGCTGCTGAAGGCTTCGCCGGCACTTTGCGAGCCGATGGCTCCGGTAATATAGATCTGGCGCTGGACCATGTTTTGCCATAGCCGTAGGCAAGTTTGGCGCTGCTGCTCGTTCTGGCGCAGACGCGCGAGATGAGCTACTGCCGTCATGAGGTATACAAAACGAACCGCATGACCTGTTGCAGTCCGCTGCTCCGAAAGCGGCAAGTGCGCTTGGCTATACGCTTTGTTTTTTATCATCCAAGGCGGGCCGTCGGATTTGGGGACGCGGGATTGCTGGCGCTTCTCGTACTCAATG
Source organism: Bradyrhizobium zhanjiangense (assembly GCF_004114935.1). Taxonomy (NCBI): domain Bacteria; kingdom Pseudomonadati; phylum Pseudomonadota; class Alphaproteobacteria; order Hyphomicrobiales; family Nitrobacteraceae; genus Bradyrhizobium; species Bradyrhizobium zhanjiangense. The sequence goes on along the minus strand of NZ_CP022221.1, from coordinate 2,090,861 downwards.
TCGTAGAAGTGCGGCTCCGTGCCGCGTTGCTCCACGAAATAATTGGCTAGTGTGAGATATCGCCGCTCCTTTGTCGCGTCGTAGAGGCGTGCCAACGCAAGTTCGATTTCCGGATGCCCATCGTAGCCGTGCAGCTGATCGCGCTCTGGGCCAAAAACTGTGCCGAGGTGGTCAGCAAGCCTGCAAACGACCTCCAGCAATCGCCGTTTGCCAGTTGCCTGAAAGAACGCGACACCTGCTTCAATCAAGTGGCCCGCGCAATAAAGTTCGTGGCACTCCGCTAGGTTGGTCCAGCGCTCCTGAGGCGCGTTCAGTATGAAATAAGTATTGAGATAGCCGTCGCCGCATTGGGCGGCCGCAATCAGTTCAATTAGATCATCGACGGCTTTCTCCAGGTCTGGATTTGGTGCCTGGCATAGCGACCATGCAGCCGCCTCAAGCCATTTTGCGACGTCACTGTCTTGGAAAACTGCGCCACGGAACTCGCCCCTCGCACGTCCGGCGGCAAGGCGGAAGTTCTCCACCGCGTGGCTCGGTATCGCCTCGGGATCGCGATCGTTCAGCACCTCCCATTGGTAGGGAATTGCCACTTCCCTGACCAGCTGCTGGCATTTTCCAATCAGCGGATCCGAGACCTGTAGGTTGTGAAGATCGACTTCGGCCACATTCCGATCATTCATCGCGTTCCTCCTTGGAGTGTGGCGAACGGTCGCCTAGCCAGGCGAGCCACCTCACCACGCTTGCCTTGCCGGGTTGTGGCCCTGAGATTTGCGGCCGCACAATCGTATTCTCGTTGCGAGCGTTCAAACGATAGAAATGGAGAGGTTGCCCTAAGGCGCCGCACTCCCAGACATGCGTTGACAGCCGCTGCGTTCGAGGAGCGGGACAGCAATTCCCGTGCCGAGAATGAGGAGCGGTTCTTCTGTCAACCAGATCTGCGGCTCCGCGGTAGGATCCGATGCGATCGCCGGATTTGCCATCGTGCTAAATCCCGCGTCGCCACAACGCGGGTTGATCCTGCTGTACGAGCGGGTCGGCTGTCGCTGGGCCAGATAATGGCCAGTAGTACTCGCCTGTCGCATATACAGACAGCGCCGCGTCCTTCCGGTGCGGCGAACCATCTGCTATTGATACTAAGCCCTCGACCTTGCGCGGGAATGTCCGGTTTCTAACAATTCTTTTGATGACACGCAGTAGGTGTCACGGCGCCTGTGGCGCATCCGGATTCAATGAGCCGTTGGTAGGCGCGATCTAAGGGAGAAACTGGACTGCTAATCCTAAGCAATCCTCCGGGGGCGAAGCGCATGCTCAACTTGCCCGACAGGGCGCGCATGCTGGCAATTGGGCAAAGTAAGTTGTCGCGCGTATACGCTTCCAGTGAATAAGCCGCGACAGAGCGGCGCGAAGCTTCTGCAACACTTGCTCGTCGGCTTCGGCATCATACGGCAGCTACGAGCAACTTCGGAGACAGCAAGATTGGGAAATTGTCCGGTTCCGTCTCCACGAACTCGACGCGACCAAACGCAAGCCCAACATCTCGACGCGCGGCCTCAATGCTCAGATACTAACACTGCGACCTCATTCGACAGTCACCGATTTTGCGAGATTACGCGGCTGATCCACGTCCGTGGCCCTTACGAGGGCGGTATGGTAAGCCAAGAGCTGAACCGGAATGGCATAGACCATCGGCGTAAAGCTTGCGACCATCTCCGGCAGCACAAGGGTCATGAGTGTGTCCACTGTCGCTTCCAAAGCACCCTTCGCATCGGTGATCAGGATGATCTTGCCGCCCCGAGCGGCAACTTCTTGCATGTTCGAGACGGTCTTCTCGAAGACCTCGTCGTAAGGCGCGATCACCACCACAGGCACGGTCTCATCGATCAGTGCGATGGGTCCGTGCTTGAGCTCGCCGGCGGCATAACCTTCTGAGTGGATATAGGAAATTTCCTTCAGTTTGAGTGCACCCTCCAACGCCAGGGGGGCCGATGTGCCCCGACCGAGATAGAGCACGCCTCTCGAGTCGGCGACATAACGCGCGAGCTTCTCGATCTGCGGCTCGATCAACAGCGCCGCAGCAATCAACCGCGGCACTTCGATAAGCTCACGCACAAGCTTCGATTCATCGATCTCAGACAGCTTACCGCGCTCTTTGCCTGCTGCGACGGCAAGGGCCGCCAATACCATCAGCTGGCAGATGAATGCCTTTGTGGAGGCGACGCCGATTTCTGGCCCCGCCAGTGTCGGCAGAACGGATTCACTCTCGCGCGCAATCGTCGAGGTCGGGACGTTGACTACAGATATCGTGTGCACGCCCTGGCCCTTGGCGTATCGCAACGCAGCCAGCGTGTCGGCGGTTTCGCCCGACTGCGAGATGACGACGACGAGATCACCCCGACGCAGAGGCGCCTCCCGGTAGCGGAACTCGGACGCTACATCGATCTCGACAGGCAAGCGCGCCAGCCGCTCGAACCAGTATTTGGCGATGTGCCCGGCATAGCTCGCCGTGCCGCACGCGGTAATTGAGATGCGCTGAATGGATTTAAAATCGAACGGCAATGTGAGCGGCAGCGCGACGCGCTTGGCCGCCATGTCGAGATAATGCGCCAATGTCTTGCCCGCCACTATCGGCTGCTCGTGGATTTCCTTGGCCATGAAGTGGCGATAATTCTCTTTGTCCACAAGGAGTGACGATACGCCAGACTTTGATATTTCCCGCTGCACGACGGAGCCGTCTGCGCTATAAATCACGCACGTCGTGCGCGTGAGCACGGCCCAGTCGCCGTCTTCAAGATAGGTAATGGTGTCGGTCAAAGGCGCGAGCGCGATCGCGTCCGATCCTAGATACACTTCGCCGTTACCATGTCCGATCGCAAGGGGCGACCCCTTGCGCGCACCGATCAAAAGATCGTCGTGGGCCTTGAAAAGGAATGCCAGCGCGAAGGCACCGCGCATCCGTGGCAGCGACGCTTGTACCGCATCCTGCGGCGAGTAGCCATTCTTGAGATAAGATTCGACGAGATGTGCCACCACCTCGGTGTCCGTCTCTGAGTCAAAATGGGCTCCATTCCGCTCCAGCTCGGACCGCAGCTCGCTGAAATTCTCAATGATCCCGTTATGAACGACCGCTACATTTTCCGTCGCATGCGGATGAGCATTGCGCTCGGTCGGCTTTCCATGAGTAGCCCAGCGGGTGTGACCAATCCCGGTACGACCCGACGGCGGATAATAGCGTAGCCGCTCCTCAAGGTTTCTCAGCTTGCCTTCAGCGCGTCGCCGCTCGATACGGAGACCCTCGAGGGTCGCGAGGCCTGCGGAGTCGTAGCCACGATATTCCAATCGCTTGAGCGAAGCGACCAACTGCCCAACGACCGGACCACGCCCCAAGATGCCGACAATTCCACACATATCGATCAATGCTGCCCAAATTCAAGAAGTCCGACGTTCCGCATTACGGGAACACCGTTACGAAATTCGCTTGCCCGATGATAACAGGTGTCAAGTTCGGAATTTGTCGCGGCCCCCTGTATCGCCGCCGCATTCACAAGCGTGAGTTAGCTCTCTTTCAGCCATCATCGCTTCGCCCGGCTACATGCCGCCTTTGGCTGCCCATCGAGTACAAACTGGGATGTGGCTGCGAATAGCGTGACCGCTTTGAAGAGAGCCAGATAATCGGGCGCGCTTGAACGGTGGTGCGACATCCAATCCCGACACAAACAGACTTGCTCGGTTGCGACGATAGCTGTCGTCGTCGCATAAAGCCGCTGCGAGGACATATCGCGCAAATAGTCTGGCTCCATAGATTAAGGACATTCCAACCAGATCGGCAACCAATTATCCTACGATGGAACATCTTGTCTTGTTTGGCTCATCATCACTGTGAGTCATTTCACGACTTGCCACTCAAATTCCCAAGGAAGTGAGCAGCGAAACCGACGAACCGGGCGGCGCTTGAGTGGCAGTCACTGAGTCCTTGCGTCGAACCGAGGCAAGTTACGCTCGTCGAGACTAAACGATTGGCAGCGAAGCTGTAGTGTACAAACGTAAACTTTCGATATCGAAACGTTCGAGGATCTATACCAATGTTTTCTACTCTTTCTCATTTTGTCTTGCGTCGACCGTCCGCTGCCTGGCGCGAGCTGGACAAAGGCGCTGATTACGGTTGATGAGACGACCGCCAAGGCCGGGCGTTCTGTTCGGAAGTTAACGGTACGGGCGCTTTGTAGACTGCGAATTGACGCGCAGACCTGACTGTGTGTGCTGGCTTGCATCCGTCATCCGACAAATGCATTGACGGCTGCGGCCTCAGCTCGTCGCTCTGCCAAGCCACGCGACTGCGCCTGAGGATAGATAAGGAACACAGACGGCTTCTATCTCATTGGAGATATCGCCCTGGACAAGCGCGCCCTTGCGCTCGCAACGGCGATCGCATCCATCTCGCCTACTTAGGAACATTGCGGATATCAGCCAGGATGAGAGCGTTTGTTGACTTTCATGTTTTGAAGATCAATGTGTTGGCACTCCTCCAGTCCAATCTAAATCAATGTATATAGTGTGTATTCCTACATGATGTGTATGACTGGCGCTAACGATCGCTTTCCACCAATTGCGGGTAGAGCGGGCTTGCGCATCTAGATTTCTCGAGAAACGGCTTCGCAATAGCGTTTCACAGAGCCTTCTTTCCGGCGCAACTAAGAGAGACCATGGCGGCTCAGGATTCAAAGCGGCGCGTTGCGCTGATCACCGGCGTCACCGGGCAGGACGGCGCATATCTCGCCGAATATCTGCTCGGTCTCGGCTACACCGTGCACGGGATCAAGCGCCGGTCGTCCTCGTTCAACACCGCGCGCGTAGATCATCTCTACGAGGATCCGCATGCCGGCAACGTGCCGTTCCTGATGCACTATGGCGACATGACGGATTCGACCAATCTGATTCGGCTGGTGCAGGAGATCCGGCCGACCGAGATCTATAACCTGGCCGCCCAGAGCCACGTCCAGGTCAGTTTCGAGAGCCCGGAATACACCGCCAACGCCGACGCAATCGGCGTGCTGCGCCTTTTGGAAGCGATCCGCATCCTCGGCAGGGAAAAGGAGACGCGGTTCTACCAGGCCTCGACCTCGGAGCTTTACGGGCTCGTGCAAGAGGTGCCGCAGAAGGAAACCACGCCATTCTATCCGCGCTCGCCCTACGGCGTCGCCAAGCTTTATGGCTACTGGATCACGGTGAACTACCGTGAGGCCTATGGCATGTTCGCCAGCAACGGCATCCTGTTCAACCATGAGAGCCCGACCCGCGGCGAGACCTTCGTGACGCGCAAGATCACCCGCGCCGTCGCCCGCATCGAGCTTGGCCTCGAGAACACGCTCTATCTCGGCAATCTCGACGCCAAGCGCGACTGGGGCCATGCCCGCGACTATATTGAGGGCATGCACAGGATCCTGCAGGTCGACGAGCCCGGCGACTTCGTGCTCGCGACCGGCGAGACGCGGTCGGTCCGCGAGTTCGTCGAGCTGGCGTTTGCCGAGGTCGGGCGCAACATCGAATGGCGCGGCAAGGGCGTCGAGGAGGTCGGCGTGGACAAGGCGTCCGGCAAGACCCTGGTGCAGATCGACCCGACCTATTTCCGTCCGACCGAGGTTGATCTCCTGATCGGCGACGCCAGCAAGGCGCGCGCGAAGCTCGGCTGGGCTCCGAAGACGCCGTTCTCGCAACTGGTGAAGGAAATGGTCGCCAGCGATCTCGTCGAAGCCAGGCAGGGCACGGCCAATGGCAAGCACGGCGTTTGAACTGAAGGGCAAGACGGTTTTCGTTGCGGGCCATCGCGGCATGGTCGGCGCGGCGCTTATGCGCCGGCTGGCACGCGAACAGGCCGATCTCTTGACGGCGTCGCGCAGCGAGCTCGACCTGCGTGACCAGGCCGCGGTGAACGCTTGGTTTGCCGCGAAGCGGCCGCAGGCCGTGTTCCTCGCCGCCGCCAAGGTCGGCGGCATCGTCGCTAACAACACGCTGCGCGCCGAGTTCCTCCACGACAATCTGGCGATTTCGAGCAACGTGATCCAGGCGGCGCATGCCAATCGATGCGAGAAGCTGATGTTTTTCGGCTCCTCCTGCATCTATCCGCGCCTGGCGCCGCAGCCGCTGCGAGAGGATTCGATGTTGACCGGCCCGCTGGAGCCGACCAACGAACCCTATGCCATCGCCAAGATCGCCGGCATCAAGATGGCCCAGGCCTATCGCAGCCAGTACGGCGCCGATTTCATCAGCGTGATGCCGACCAATCTCTACGGCCCCGGCGACAATTATCACCCCAAATACAGCCACGTCGTCGCCGCCCTGATCCGCCGCTTCCACGAGGCCAAGATTTCGGGTGGCGGCAAAGTCGTGGTGTGGGGCACCGGCACGCCGCGCCGCGAATTCCTCTATGTCGATGATCTTGCCGACGCCTGCATCCATCTGATGAAGACGTATTCCTCGCCGGAACTCGTCAATATCGGTACCGGCGAGGACATCAGCATCGCCGAGCTCGCACTCATGGTCGCGGCCGCCGTCGGTTTTCGCGGTGAAATCAGCTTCGACACGTCGCGCCCGGACGGCACGCCGCGCAAGCTGCTCAACGTGGGTCGGCTGTCCGGGCTCGGCTGGCGCGCCACGACCTCGCTCGTGGACGGCATTCAGCTGGCATACCGGGCGTATCGCGCTGACTGCGCTGGACGGCACCAGAGTGATTCGCTTGTTCCCGGATAATGAGGCCGATCCTACGATCAATCGGCGGTGAACGTCCGGCCTAGCGGACTCGCCGCTCACGTAACGATAAATCCTGCTTCGCAGTTGACGAACTTTCATTGTCAGCAACCGCCTCAGTTGGCCGCCAAGAACCCGAGTGACGCGGTGTATCCTAGCTACGACGCAGCAAGCCGACTTGCAGGAAAAAGGAGAATGATGATGATCGAGATGTGCTGCCATCAGTTGAGAGCTCATCGACTCTAAGTCTCAAACGCCGATGGACGATCATTCGCCGGAAGCGTGCTGGTGCCCTTTCCTCTCCCCCAATGCCTTAGCGATTGTCTGTGATCATCCTCCTCGCCGACAGCGTAACGATGGACATGAGCGCGCCTAACATCCCGAACGCCAAGGGCAAGCCAAACATGTGTGCGATGAGCCCGATGCCGGCTGGCCCGACGAGTATACCCGCGTAGCCGCCTGTCGTGATGACCGCGATCGCTATGCCTGCTGGCATCACGTTCTGTTTGCCGGCGCTTCGACACAGTACAGGTACAACATTTGAAATACCCAATCCAATAAGCGCGAAGCCCGCCATAGCAATCAACGCAACGGGCGCGGCCACCACAGCCAAGAAGCCTGTCACGATCGGCAGAGTCCCGAGCACCAATGTGGCACGGTCGCCGATTCGCGCCACCACGGCATCTCCGCTGAGACGCCCCGCGGTCATTGCGATTGAGAAGAGCATACAACCAATGCCCCCCTGCGCCTCCGCGAGAAGATCTCGCTCAACGAGAAGCAAAGCGCTCCAATCGAGCATTGCACCTTCGACAAGAAAGGTGATAGCCGCGAGCACAGCTATTAGCAACACACTGCGATGGGGCAAGACAAACAATGGCCCCCGCTGTCGCGAACCCGTCGCGAGCAACCTCGGCCAGGCCGACACAATCGCGATCGTCATTAACGCCGAACAGACCAACGTCGAAAAAAGCGAGCCAAGCTGCAGCGAGAGGAACGAGGTCACGGCGGCAGAGCCGCTGAATTCCCCAATGCTGTAATGGGCGTGGAAGCCCGACATCAATGGACGGCCAGTTGCGCGCTCCAGTTCAATCGCATGAATGTTCATGGCTACATCGATCGAGCCGAGTGAAACGCCGAAAGCAAACAGCGTGGCACCCAGCCTGACAGGTGTGTCGGCAATCGCAAGGCACGGCAGGATGATCGTCAGTCCAAGTCCACCCGCGAGGATAATGGGCTTGCTGCCGTACCGCGCATTCGACACGCTGGTCAGAAGCATCGCGATGACCGATCCCGTTCCGAGACAGAGCAGCAGTAGACCAAGCATGCGGTCATCCACCGCGAGCCGCTCCTTGGCGAGTGGCACCAAAGGCGCCCAGGCCGCGAGGCCGAATCCGGCCACAAAAAATGTCAGCCGCGTCCCAAGCAGGCCGGCAGACCAATTGGCAGATGGTATCACGGGCGCTCCTGAGAGAACGGGCTCGCGAGCGCGGCGCCCCTCATCCTGCGTGCGTCGCCTGCAAGCGGCGCGCGGCTCGACGATGATGGCCTCAAGTTGACGTTCTTCATCCCTGCAAATGCGATGCCGTCACAAAAACTGGACTACATCACAGGACGAGCGACGAATAGGATGATCGTGGAGCCCCGGCATGCGGTGTTTCGGCTAATCTTTGCCGGATGAGCTAGCCATACGGGTGACAGTTTTTGCTGGTCTGCGACAGCCGGAGGCGCAACGCTCACATGACCTGTCGCAAAGCCTACAAAGCCAACGGCGCCCCACGCCTCTATGATTGGCGCGCTAACACGGCCGTCGGTTTTCCGACAGCTTTTGCACAATCGGAAGCTCTCATCACGAGTAACCGCGCTGACCCGCGAGGTCAATACAACGAGGACCGCTATCATGCGCAAGCCGTCAATGTCGGCCCGATATTCGATCGTCCTGGTTTCAGGCGGCCAGACGGTCCCCGCGCCGCGCTTGATGTGTCGTGTCTCGAATCATTCGTTTTTTCCGGACTAGCCGGTCGCCGCCGGCAACAGCCACTTCGAATGGCATGGCGGCAACATCAGCCTCCAAAAGTTCAGCGCTGTCCTGCGATCCCGAACTCCCGGCGCCGGCGTACTGGGCAATCAAACCAGATTTCCATGCCATCATTGTCGCCGCCGAAGAGGGGGGCGTCGATCAGGACCAGGACGCGCGCGCATTTCGATACCCAGGGGCCCGCCGCCATCGCTCAAGCGCTTATATCCGCAGTTCGCCGAGACCGTCGCTCTGACCAAATCGGACTGTGCGTAGTAAGGAACAAGTATAGCAGGCAGAGATCGATCAGTATCGCCGCCGCCATTACGCTATAAGCCCAGGCGCTCTGCACTAAATCGATCTCGATCAGCACCCGTGACAAACCGAAGCCCACGATCCAAGCATCAAAGCTCATACAGATGCGTCGGAATATCTCCGGATCGAGCCGCCGAATGACGTAGGACCCCAGCGGGATGCCAAGCATGACACCGGGTATAAAAACATAGAACAAGCTTCCGCTTTCGGAAATGAACAAGCCGAGCTGATAATAGACCAAGGCGGTCACGCTCGATTCCGCCACGCGAACCAACGCTAGGCCGGCGCGGAATTCGTGTTTGACCAAGCCCTGGTTGTTAAACAGCATCGCTAAGGGGGGTCCGGAGATCGTCGTCACCGAATAGAGGAGCCCCAGCATCCACCCGAATGGCAGGCCGATCAGCCAGCTTGCTTCGATAGGGCGGCGCCAACCCGCAGCTTGCAGCAGGATCAGGGGCAGAATGATCGTGTAGGTGGCGAATTTGATCCATCCCGGCTGGAGCGAGGTCAACGCATAGCCGCCGAGCGCAATGCCCGGCAAGAGTCCAAGCAAGACGGGAAACACTCGTCTCCAAACCACCCGCACGCCCTTCAGATTGACGAGGAGGACGTAAACGTTGACGAAGACCTCGATGATGACAATAGCGGGGTTGAGAATGCGATTGGTGTAGAAAATCAGCGCAAGGGGTACAGTGAGCGAGGAAAAGCCGTAGCCGATGGCTCCATTTACAAAGGCCGCAAAACACGTCGTTGCGACCAGAAACCACATAGCAGCATCAAATTCAGGCATTTCTTAAACTTTCCCAATCCGAACGGCGTCGGGTCACGCATCGGGGAACCAGCGCCCGGTCGCAGGCTCATCCGCTCACCACACTGAGCGAACTGGATTGAATTTATCGTCATTGCTTGGCCAGCTGGGCATCAGCAGCGCCGGTGAGGTCGAGCTCGTCGGCGATGTTCGCGCGGCCGGAGCTCGCATCGGCACGGTGATCGGACGCGATCGCGACATAGACCGCCGGCAGCACGAAGAGCGTGAACAGCGTGCCAACAGACATGCCAGCGACGAGCACGAGCCCGATCGAGAAGCGGCTCGCGGCGCCAGCTCCCGTTGCAGTCAACAAGGGTATAAAGCCCGTGACCATCGCCGCCGTAGTCATCAAGATTGGACGCAGTCGGACGCGCGCGGCCATCTCTATAGCCGAGCGACGGTCAAGCCTCTCCTTGAGCTGCAGCTCATTGGCGAACTCAACCATCAGGATGCCGTGCTTGGAAATCAACCCGACCAGTGTCAACAATCCGACCTGGGTGTAGATGTTCATAGTCGCCCAGCCAAAGAATGGCGGGATCAAGGCGCCGACGATTGCCATCGGCACACTGATCATGATGATGAAGGGATCGCGCAGACTTTCGAACTGCGCCGCAAGCACCAAGAAGATGATGATGATTGCAAAAGCAAAGGTAATCGCCAGTTGGTTACCCTCGTGCACATATTGGCGGGCGTCGGCGAGAAAGTCGTGGCTGAAACCTGCGGGCAGTTTGTTTGCTTCGGCTTCGAGGAAGTCCACAGCCTGACCGATCGTGACGCCGGGCATCGGCACGGCCTGAAAGGTCGCGCAGTTGAGCTGATTGTAGTGGGTGAGCGCGTTCGGATCGGTCGCAGTCTCGATGGAGACTACGGTAGACAGCGGGAGCATCGCCCCCGTCGCAGTCTTCACATAATAGCTCCCGATTGCTTGCGGCGCCAGGCGTTCCTCACGTGGCACCTGCGGGATCACCTGGTAGGAGCGCCCCTGCAAATTGAAGCGATTGACGTAGTTTCCGCCAAGTAAGGTGGCGAGCGCGCTACCGATGGTCTGCATGGTGATGCCAAGCTCGTTGGCCTTGGATCGATCAACCTTGATTCGTACCACCGGCTGGTTGAACTCGAGGTCGGAGTCGCTCACCATGAACAGACCGCTCTTGCGCGCGGCATCCTTCAGCTTCGACATTTGCTCGTAGACGGATTGGAAGCCAAGCGTCGAATTGATCACCATCTGCACTGGTAGGCCACCAGAGCCGCCGGGAAGTGGCGGCAAGCTAAAGGCAAACGCGTTAATCCCTTCGATTTTCGACAGCTCGGCTTGGACAAGGGACTGTAGGGCGGTCGATGATCGCTTGCGCTCGTCCCATGGCTTGAGCAACATGCCGGCCATGCCACTCTGCTGGCCGCTAACGCCATTGAGCACGAAACTCAAATCAGTCTCGGAAAATTTTTGTAACGCTTTCTCAAGCTTGGTACCGTAGTAGTCGAGGTAGTCGATATTGGCGTATTTCGGCGCCTTGATTAGAGCGAATACGATACCTTGATCCTCCTCGGGTGCGAGTTCCTTGGAAATATTCATATAGAGAAAGCCGACGAGGCCCAACATGGTCAGCGCAAACAGCCCGGTAATCGGACGATAGTCGAGCGAGCGGTCGAGCTTGCGGCCGTACCATCGTGTCATGGCGCCGAACCCCCGGTTCACAACTCTTGCGACCCGCCCCTCCTCAGCGCGCTGCAGGAAGAGCGAGCACATCATCGGCGACAGCGTCAAAGCGATCACGCCCGACACGATCACCGCTCCGGCTAGCGTAAACGCGAACTCGCGGAACAGCGCACCGGTGAGGCCGCCGAGAAATCCGATTGGGGCATATACCGCAGCCAAGGTAATCGTCATGGATACAACGGGGCCGACGATCTCTCGCGCGCCCCTCGTAGCAGCTTGGACAGGCGGCGCACCTTCTTCTAAATGGCGATGAATATTCTCCACCACCACGATCGCGTCGTCGACCACGAGACCGATCGCGAGAACCATGGCAAGAAGGGTCAGAAGATTCAATGAAAACCCGAGCGCCAGCATCATGCTGCAGACACCAACGAGCGACAAAGGAATAGTGACTACAGGAATGATGACCGACCGCAGCGAGGCCAGGAATAGGAAGATCACCACCACCACGACAACGACGGCCTCAATGAGCGTCTTCTCCACTTCATCGATCGATGATTGAATGAACTTGGTGGAGTCGTAGGCCACTTTCATCTTTAGTGACGGCGGCAAGTTACGCTCCATGTCTGTAAACAGGGCCCGAACGCCTCGCACTATGTTTAGCGGATTGCCTTGCGGGCTCGCCTGAACGCCGATAAAGACCGCGTGTTCGCCGTTCATGGCGACGCTGATGTCTGTGGTCTGCGCGGCAAGCTCGACTACGGCAATGTCCTCCATGCGCACAAAGCCGCCGTCATTGGCTTTGACGATCATGCGCTTGAAGTCATCGACACTCCGCAGATCCGTGTTTGCAGTGACATCGGTGATAGTGAAATTGCCCTTGGTCTGGCCGGCCGCGGCCTGGAAGTTGTTAGCGGCGATTGCAGCCGAAACTTCAGCCGGCGACACGCCGTGCCCTGCCATTTTCGCAGGATCGAGCCATAGCCGCATCGCAAAACTCTGACCGCCCAGGATGTCTGCCGCTGCGACGCCATCGACGGTTGCCATAACGGGTTGCACGACGCGCGAGAGGTAGTCGGAGATCGCGCTTGCCGTCAATTCCTCGCTGGAGAACGCGATATACATGACAGCGGTGGTCTGACCAGTCGACTTAGTGACGACCGGATCGTTTGATTCCTTTGGGATCAAATATTTGACTGAGTTGACCTTGGAGAGCACCTCGGTGAGCGCCTCGTTGGGATCAAAATTCAGCTTGATGTAGACTTGGATCGTCGAGGTACCGAGCACCGATGAGGAGCTGATGTAGTCGACGCCCTCGGCGGAAGCGACTGCCTGCTCCAGCGGAGTCGTGATGAACCCCTGGATCATGTCGGCGGAGGCGCCAGGATAGGAAGTCGTGATATTGACGACCGTATTAGATAGCTTGGGATATTGCCGGATCGGAAGTACGGTCGCCGCGCGAAAGCCGATCAGCAAGATCAGGAGACTGACGACAATAGACAATACCGGACGTTTGATGAAAAGCTCGGTAAATGCCATCTTGACTCGCATTTCCAGAGGGGGATGCAAATACGCCAGCAAATTGCGGTACAGCAATGATCATCAATGCGGCGACTGCGCTAAAGCCCGTAGTATGAGGGAAGCGTATCGGCTACTCTAAAGACTCACACGTTGCTGAGCATAGCGTGCCCAATCCTCCGCTTATTCATCTTCGTCGCTTGAATGAAGGTTGGTTGCGCTGTTCTGATCACTCATCGCGATCTCGAATAGTGAGCACCTTCTTAAGACACAGCCCCTTAGTCTTTTTGCGTGCAACCGGACAACGGTCAGACTCAAGATGTTCGTCCTCACACCTGATTGGAACGCAACGACTCCTAGCAAGGCGTCACTTCGGGATTCGCGCCGCCCCGTCGATCGAATGATCCGGGTTCGAGATCGAAAGTACAAACGACCTGACGGGTGCTCAACTCTACAAAGGTAAGTGGGCAATATAGAATGGCCTGCAAAACACTATACCAAGGTTTGTCGACACGCTCGCTGGTCGCAGCCCAGCGAAACTTGTGACCTTGCCAGACGCAAAGTTCTCGGTCCTACAATATTCCGCAAGCCTCCCTCTCGGATCGCTAACTCGCTGAACAACGTCTGCTCGGAGTTCGCCCTTGCTAACATCGACACGTCTGTCGGAACGGTTGGCTTGAGCACTTCTTCCAGTTCAATATGCCGCGTAATGTTGGCTACGCATTGAGCTACGGAGTTGGCAACGCCAGTATTACGTTGTCGATCAGCCGGGTCGATCCAACGTAGGCTGCTGCGCAAAGCGCCGCGGGGCGTCGCAGTGGACTGTCGGCGGCGTTGAGCGTGTCACCGTCCACAAGTTCAAGATACTGGAGTCGGTCAAATGTCTCTAAATGTCTTGGCGACCGCAATTAGCCTTTCTCCCGAGCGGAATTCATCGAGCGCGGCGGAGAGTCCACGATTGAACGCAAGGGCCCGCTGACGTTCTTCCTTGCCGAGATACCGGTTGCGACTGCTCATCGCGAGCCCATCCTGCTCGCGAACGGTCGGTACGGTGACGAGCTCGATTGGGAGATTGAGATCAACCGCCATGCGACGCACGACTGCGCATTGCTGAAAATCCTTCTGGCCAAAAAAAAACAGCACGTCGGGCTGCACCATGTTCAACAACTGGCATACGGCGGTCGCGACACCGCGAAAATGTCCAGGCCTGAAGGCTCCGTACAGAGGTTTGGCGAGGTCGCACGGTTCAATTAAGGTCTCGAAATGACTCGGATAAACTTCCTGTGCATCCGGCGCAAAGAGGAACGCAACACCGGCGTCGCGGCACAGTCCCTCATCCTGCAAGAAGTCGGGCGTGTAGGTGCTGAGATCCTCGTTCAGTCCGAACTGAGTGGAGTCGACCTGACGTTCGTTCGCCGGGCTCAATCAAGCCAGCCCGGCGTCCGATCGTGCCGGCGGCCGACTGAGCGCATAGCCGCGCGCCAAAATGCGCGCTTACCATCGTCGTATGCAGGCGGGCGCGGAAGTCGACGTCGCCTTTTCTACTGAATGAAAGAGGCGGCCTCGGTTAGTGGCCTTACTTTGCCAAAACCAGGATCGCAGTCGAGCGCGGCCTCAACATCAGAGGGCGACTCTTCGCTTAAACCATTTCCTTGGTAGGCCAATGTAGTAGCCACGCCTCCGAAGTTCCGGCTCGGACCTGTTGAGCGTTTCGCAAATGGATTCCACAGGCGCGCCTGCATCAACAAGCTCGCGCAACAGTTCATCTTCCCGTCTGGTCCAGCGAGGAGAGCGGAGAGCCGCCTTCAAGTTAACCTCTTAGCCCTGAATTCATGCGGTTCTAGAGAAGAACTGTCCGCCAGCCCCGGCCAGCCTGTTCCGTGCCGAGCGCATTGCCAAGCTTGCTCTGCGATCTCCGCGTTCGTGCTCTGGAATGCGCAGTACAGTCCCAATCGGGATGACGAAAACTCATCTGAACAGATTTAAGTGTGATCAACTGCATGGCCTCCCATAGCGTCGCCTCGGCTACCCAGTGATCGTGTCCTCCTCAAAAATGCCGGCGGAGGAATTCCTTCGAAAGCTATACGTTGGCATAGCCGAAGCTGGTCCTATGCCAACGAAATTTTTGAGCCACTAGGACTCACCCAGACCGTGACGGACAACCTGTGAGATGGGCGTGCGGCCCTGGAGTTAACCTGCGTGCGATAGCCTATGGCTAGGATCGCCCGCCGCGGCCAAAACCGGCAGTACCAAACTCATGCAGTGGACCGGGCGCCTTGGTCGCAGCCAAGGCCGCCTCGGCCAGCATGGCGCGCGCAGAACTGCGGCCGATCTTGCTGATGCGGCCGTGATGGGCAGCTCCCAGTCGCGACAGCCGCACCCGCGGGTTGAGCCCGAAATCGCTCACCAGCTTCTGCGGGCTGTTGAACCGGCTGATCCTGCGGCGCAGTCCGCGTGATATCAATGCGGCCTGCATGTGTCGTGTGTATCGGGCTGCCCGGACCTTTGCGTGCACCGAAATGCTCCGTGACGAAGACTTAGAAGACGGGCACAAAGAACACAGCGAGGAGCGTTGCTGAAATCATGCCACCGAATACCCCGGTCCCGATGGCACGCTGGGTTTCGGCGCTGGCGCCGCGGGCAAGCATCAATGGGACCACACCGAGTGCAAAGGCCAGTGAGGTCATTAGGATCGGACGCAATCGACGCCTGGCTGCTTCGACGACGGCGTTCGTAAGCCCACGCCCTTGATTGCGAACGTTCTTGACGAATTCGACGATCAGGATCGAGTTCTTGGCCGAAAGACCTATGATAGTAATAAAACCGATGCTGAAGAAGACGTCATTTTCGAGCCCGCGCAGATGGGCCGCGAGAACGGAACCGATTATTCCAAGCGGCACGACAAGCATCACCGAGAACGGAATTGACCAGCTCTCGTAAAGCGCCAGCCAGCACCAGAAGGACGACCAACATGGAGAGAGCAAGCAGGATTGGCGCCTGCGAGGCAGATTGCTTCTCCTGCAGAGACTGTCCAGTCCACTCGACTGTGAAACCTGGGGGCAGTTGTGAGGCTAGTCTTTCCATTTCCATCATCGCGTCGCCGCTGGCTATCCCCGGGTGCAGCCCCTGCCGGCAATGCGCATGGCCGGGTAGCCGTTGTAGCGCACGAACTGGAGGAGACTGGTTTCCCAGACCGGTGTGACGAGTTCTGAAAGGACACCATAGCGCTGCATTGTTGCTGACGTAAAGCTTGAGCACGTCGTCAACCTGCATGCGGCTCGTCGCATCGCACACGCCGCGCCCGTATCACCACGGTTGTAGTGCCGGCTTGCCTGCATCCACGCCAGATATGCTCGGGCCCGTTTCTACGCGGCTGAGGTGAGTGCCCGTAGTTGCCCAAGCTTGGCGCGGGCAATCGTGCTGATGTGCATGTGCCCATCTCGTGCGGCCATTACCACACCAATAGTGCGCCTTTACGCCGTGGGCCAGCCACCAATCCTGGTAGGCGTCCCATGATCGCTCTTGGCACTACAATTCCGCCGCCCGTGGGAGCTTAAGACACTCCCGCGAAGGCGAGGTGGTTAGCGTTGTTATGGCAAGGTTGGCCACTGAAGTTAGTGGGGCGTGGTAGGGACAGCGCTTTTTCGGACCAGCACAAGCGCCGAGTCACGTCCGGGCTAACTTCACCGGCAGCGTGGGCGCGGCAGGGACAGCGTCGAGTTCTCTTGAGTGAAGGCGCCGAGTCGCACCTGCGTTGCCGTCAATATCAAAGGGATTAACCCAGTAGTTAGCTATGAAATGGAGGTATGAAACATACGCCGGGCTAGCCGAGATCATTATCGTGCCGGGAGGATGCGCCCTCCTGTTTGATGGTCAGGTTTTAGGCCAGTATATCTCGCCAGTCATAGCAGCAGAAGAGTTGGCGAACGGGAGATGTCATTGGCCGTGGGCTGGAGATCCTACAAAGATGGGTATCCCGCGAGACTTGTCTGAGTGGCAAAGCATCCCATAGCCGCGCCGCGTCGGCTAAGAGCACAATGGTGAAACGCGATCGAGCTCTCACCCAGATTAGCTCGCTACGCGATCTGGGGCGATGGGTTCGGATGGACTGTGATCGGTGTTGTGCAGGCCGCATGCCAGCGCAACGTCACCTTCACGGGGCTTTTGATGAGGGACGCTGCCGACTTGGCCGACGCGCTGTCTTGGATCTCTACTTTCAAGCATCGTCGATCGCGCAAGTTATGGCAGGGGCGGACTGCGCCTGTCCTCCAGCCCGACTTGATCCCCCCAACTAGCTCTGGGACGATCTGAAGAGCATCTGTTCGTCGATAGGAACGAGCGCTCTAGTACGGCAACAGATCACCGTATTCCTCCACAATAAGGCGTCAGGTACGGGTTGATTCGAGTCGCAATGGACGAGGACGGCACAGTAGAGCTTCGGCATGCGAATCTTCAACTCGACAACGCTCGGCTCGTTAAACGGTGCCAACGTCCGCTCGATTAAGTCCGCATAAGGAAGCGCGTCCGCCGTCCAGCCGAGTGGCACCAGCGTATCGGCCAAGCTCCAAACCACATGGCGCTAAGACACTATGGCAGCCGCTCCCAGGAGAAGAGCGCGCCAATACCATTTCGCCGGATTGAGCAACGGAGCGATGGTAAGGTGGACCCCGATTCTGAAAGCGGCGTCTGCGAAACGAAATCGGCGTCAAGTACGGCGACAAAGGCCGTGGAAAGCGGCAAAGAGTCGTGAGGGCAGCAGCATCAGAGCCCGTAGCGCGTAAGAAACCGACGGAATTGTGCGATCGGGGCCGCCGGTGCAGATAACGCGTCCAGTACTCCCAATCGCGCAGTCGAGATCTGGCTCTCCTGCGAGATCTGAAACAATCACGGTGACATCAAAGCGCTGGAGGTGCTGCGCACTTGGCCCCCGCAAAGGAGCCTCATTGTAGGATTCCCGATGAAAACTCCGTCGCGGGCTGACGCGAGTTCGGCCTCGAGGTTGTTAACTCGATCCGAGAACTCGATCAGCGGCTGGCCGAGCTTAATGTCGAGAGCGAGCAAGTGAAAGCGCGCATCGTCCATAGCCTGTTCGTGTCTGATCTTCGCTACGCTCAACGACGGGCGTTGTTGGCATGTCTGGAACATACCGATGGCCAATACACGCGGCGTGGCTAGGATCTCGTCAAGATCGTCGACTGCACTACGCTGAGCGTCACCGCGGGCGTCGCCGAATGTATGTATGATCCGTGGCGCGGCCTCCAGTTTCGATTGTTTGGGGACGATCATTTGTACGAGGTCCGTGCCGAAACGCTGCCGTCAGATGACGCCGGCGTCCTAAAATGGTCCAACATCTTCGATGCTTCATTGAACGATTTTGACCAGGATTGCTCACGACATCCAGGTGGCACGTCACTACTCCAAAAGGCGTCTTGGAGTCGGCAAGATTCGTCAGAAGATCGACCTGAACGTACAGAGAGGAAGCCGTCAATTTTAATGCGCCTTGCAAGGGAAGCGCTCCTGCATCGTCGTTCCGATATCAAATGATAAGCAACGCGTGCTTCAGAAAATACGGCATCTCAATTGATTAGTCTGACCTCGGCGGCTCTGTACTTCGATCGGCGTTTGTTGAAGCGACGATCGAAAGACACGCGCGTCCCGGGCACCAGATCAGCCCCTGTGCAGTCGCAAAGGTCCGAAATGTGCACGAACAAGTCCACGCCGTCGCAGTTGTCGGGTCTGATGAAGCCCCAGCCATTCTCAACACTGTAGGACACTACCGTTCCAGTCTGCATCTCTGATCTAACGTGTGTTCGAGGCTATGGCATGGCCTCTTAGGCGCCGGAGTCGCAAGCCACAGCAAATCGGCGGGGCGGACCAGACGCTCGCGACGCCGAGCCCGCCCCTAACATCGCCGTATCTGGAGCAATACGTGATGGTACCGCTAACCAAGCAAAGGCCGTGCCGAATTGAGAATTGGATGTTCAGCAGGGACTTCGTAGCGGGCTGCAGGGTCAAGTTGTCGACATTCGTTTAAGAGCTGACGTCCGTCGTCAGATAACTCCTTGAACCAGCTGTAATACATCGAGGCGGCAATGCCTTCTGGGCGGCAGATCTCGAGATGTTCTCCTTGCCGCGCACAGCACCATGCGGATCCTCTCTTCCGGCGAATAATGCCGGCGCGTCTGTCGCCTAATGTCTTTTTACAACTTGTTCTGCCGGTGCTTTGCCCGGTCCGGATTTCTGTTTCATCTTCGCTCCCGCTGGCTACTATGAACCAGGAACTCCTCCCAAAGCAAAATCACACTGCCTGCTTCACAGGCCCAGACGGCGAACACTCTTTATGTCAGCGTGGCGCCTCGGCTGGCTAAGTGCGCGCAAGGTCAAGCGCCGGACGCGGTGTCATGTCTAGGACAGTTCGCGAAGCTGGAAGCAAGCATGGATCGTTTGCGCCGGATCAAAACCACGCCGCACCCCACGTGCGTGTCAGTCGGCAATCTGCACGTCCTTCGCTATGGCGAGTAAGGTCTCGACTTTGAGGCTGCCGGCCAGGAAAGCTGTCGTAGGCTCGTGGCTCAACAACGGTCGCCTACTGTGCAGATCAGGCTGCTTCGCCGGATCATGCATCCTGCTGTAAGACGGGCTCGGCTTGAAGACTGTGAACGTCTTTTGAACGCATCCGGAAATGCGCAGCATCTTCTCGACTGAAACAATCTAAACGGCAGGGGACACTGCTTCGGTGGCAGTCCGAGGCAGCTCGCAATACTGAACTCGCTTGAGAAGCCGCGTTCTTGAGAGTGAACCAAGTCCATCGTTCATGGAAGCCGCTCCTCTTGTTAGTTCTTGTGCGTGGTGGAATCCGCGCGAAGTTGATGGATGCTAGAGAGGGCAACGATGCGCGTATTCGAGACAACGCAAATTGGCCGGCCCACTAGTATCCGAAGGGAAGTGCCTCGGAGATTCCAGGCCGAAACCGACACGAACCCGGTGCAGACCGTCACGCTCGATGTACCAGGTACTATCGCATCGAAACGTGAAGGCGCCAGCTTTGAAGTGACAGGGCTTCGTAGGTGCGTGCTCAAATGTTTGAGTATTTTCCTGAAAGCGCAGGTATGATCACCATCATTGGCTGGGAATTTCTTGTTCGAAGCCGCCCTCCGTCTCAGCCAGCTTCCGGAACGTGCGGAGGTCGACACGTCCGCCTGAGGGAGTATCAATATAGTCTATGTTTACTCCCGATCTCTCAAGACACTCCGCCTTCCACAGGGCTTCTCTTGCGCTCAAACTTTGAACCGAAAAATGCCTACGGCTAAACCCCGTTCGATGACACCTAATACTGTAGGGCACGGATCCCCCCCGTTGAGAGCGACAGTATAACGAACTTCCCGTAACAGTGCGACCGACCATTCTTGATAGGTCCTTGCGGGCGCGTTTGCGCCATCTCCGAGGCTCCTGAGCTTCAAACCGACTTTCTGAAGCAGAACTGTGAGATCCTCTCCAATCAAAGTGCCAGACATCTGTCGAACTTTAATCTGAAGTGAGTCAGAGCCAGTACGCTGGATGGCTACGGTTATCGTCTCAAAGTCTGTCGGACCGGCAGCAGAACGAGAAATGTTGCGATACAATTGCGCTACGATCCAGGCAATGGCGAATTGTGCATCTGCCGAAGGAATATTCGCAAGGAGCTAACGTCGGCTGGTGCACCCAGGCGCGGAGATCGGCACGCGGCAGATCCCCGGCGCAGGCGGCCCCTATCGCTTTTTTGAAAAGCAGCTCGCGAAGGGCGGCCGCGTCGAGCATCTGCTCGGCCAGAAGCTTCTTCAGCTTCGCGCTCTACTCTTCCAGCGCCTTCAGGCGCTTGGTCTCAGAGACATCCATGCCGCCGAATTTAGCCCTCCAATTGTAGATCGTCGCTTCGGAGATCCCATGCTTGCGAGCCAGGTCAGCGGTTTCGCCCAAGCCTCATCCTCCTTAAATACCGCGATAATCTGCTCTTCCTGAACCTTGCTCGCCTCATCTGTCCGTCCCTCTTCGGGCCGGAGTCTAACTCCTTCGCCTTCTGGAACAAATAGTTAGTGGCAGGTCACGTCCCAGATAAATCCGACAACTTCACGTCAAAAGAGGATGCGGAGCACCTCTACGGGAGCTACTGAAACTGGCGGTTTTCTAGCTTCTTGACTTGGGTTTTATCTGGACGACAGCCAACGGAGACCCTCTATGTACATACCATCCCACTTTCGAGATGACGACCTCGAGAGCATTCGAGCGACAATCCGCTGCGCCCGATTGGCCAACCTGATCACAGCGACATCAGATGGGCCACTTGCGACGCCTCTTCCGCTCTTCCTCGATGAGAGCGAAGGCAAACATGGCGCGCTGTACGGGCACCTGGCGAAGGGCAATCCGCAATGGCGCACGGCCCCGATTGGAGAAGCTCTGGCGATCTTTAGTGGCGCAGAGGCTTATGTGACACCATCCTGGTATCCAAGCAAGCGTCACACTGAACACGTGGTGCCTACATGGAATTACATCGCGGTCCACGCCCATGGGCCGATTGAGTTCTTCGAGGATCCTAAACGCCTGCTTGAGATCGTGACGCGTCTGACGAATATCCATGAGACGTCACGTGCGACGCCCTGGGCCGTCAGCGATGCGCCAGCGGATTTCATTGCCGTCCAGTTGCGTGAAATCGTCGGCGTGCGCATCCCGATCACCATGGTAGAAGGCAAGCGCAAGATGAGCCAAAACCGTCCTGCGCCTGATCGCGTTGGTGTCGCCACCGGCCTAGCGGCGAGCAAACTGGCACAGGACCAGGAAGTTGCAGCTCTTATCCTGGCTCAGGACTGAGACGATATTGTACATGACCGTGGCCAACAGCGCCGATGGACATTACATCTGCAGCTCTCACCGCTCCAGCGGCATTAGTAGAGATTAGCCCGGGCATACAATTACCTCGCCACATTTACTAACCGAACAGTCAGCTCGGGCTTATCGCGCTGTAGACACTTGTCCGTATTCTGACAGAGGCACAATATCGTGTCAGGTCCAGTACAGCGCGAATATCGAAAGTTCATTCGGCATTGTGGCTTGCCAGCGCCGCCTGGCATGGCCATTGCTTAAACAACTCGATCCAGAAACAGAACCACAAAAAACAGCAATGCGCACGCTCTGCAAACCCCATCTCACCTTGGAAGAACAATCCGCCCGTTGAGCTCACTGAATCGCGTTGCACGCCTGACAACTCTGTTCGGCCATATCCACTGCGACCACCCCAGACATGTAGACCAGCAAATACCTAGTCTCGAACAAATTAATATCGCACGATCGCGTCCCTTAGGTTCACGCACGAAATCCACCATTGTATTCGACTGGAATGGCACTCCTCACCAACGCGGTGTTGCAAACCTTCAATGTTATTTTGAGCCGCTTCAGCCGCGCGACCATCGACATGGAGAGGTTCCGAGAGGAGCTTGAGCTCCCTTTATCCATTGTTTTCCGCAATCTTTATATGTCGGAAGATGAAATCGAGATTGTGCATAGTAAGTAACGCCATTTTTCACGACTAATACGAATTCTTGGCGCGCAACGCTGACTTACGTAAATGGCCACGAAATGTCTTGCTCGCCGCTGATCAGAGACTCGCGCCAAATACCACGATTCGTTCAGTGCGCATTGCGGTACATGCTCGTCTTTCGCTTGGCACGATGCTTGCTGAAGATCATTCGCTCCGAGAGGCGAGAGAGAGAGAAACTGCAAGGGCTTACAAACGCAACATGAGCACAACAGCTTTGATCGGTGGCGTCGTTCCGAGCACCGATGTGGTGAAACGTGCAGCGCGCATCGGCGCCGAAATCAAAAATATCAAGCTATCAGGCGATCTACCGGATCACGCGATCGCTGCGATTAACAGCTTATTGCTTGAGCACAAGGTGATCTTCTTCCGTAATCAAGGACATCTCAATGACGCCGAGCAGGAGCGCTTTGCCGCTCGTCTCGGAAAGTTAGTGCCGCATCCCATGCTCGGTGCCACCAAGGGGATGGCGTCGCTCCTCGAACTGGACTCCACTCGCGGCGGCGGTCGCGCAGACGTTTGGCATGCGGATGGGACCTTCGCCGAAGCCTATCCCAAGATTTTGGTCCTGCGGGCCATTGTAATGCCAAGGTTCGGCGGCGACACCGTGTGGTCGAACACAGCTGCCGCTTATCTTGATCTGCCGCCGCCTCTACAACGGCTTGCCGACGGCCTATGGGCCGTTCACAGCAACGTTTTCGATTACGCCGGGATCGCGCGTATCCGTGAGGTCGACAAGAAGCACTTTGACGAGGTGTTCACCAGAACGGTTTTTGAGACCGAGCATCCCGTTGTACGCGTCCACCCCGAAACAGGCGAGCGGACGCTAGTGCTCGGCGCCTTGGTGAAGCACTTTGTTGGAGTCGGCAAATACGACGGACAAAAGTTGTTCGATCTGTTCCAATCTCACATCACCGCGCCCGAAAACACTGTGCGCTGGAACTGGCTGGAGGGCGATATTGCAATATGGGATAACCGCGCAACGCAGCATTACGCGGTCAACGATTACGGGGACCAGCATCGCGTCGTACGGCGGGCCACGGTCGAGGGTGACGTGCCTGTCAGCGTCGATGGCCGGAGCAGTGTAACGCGCTTCAAGGCGACCGAATAACTGCAGTCGGCACCCAGCGCCTCGCGTCTGAAAACCGAGAAAACCTGGTAATCGGAGTTGTATCGGGCGCGAACACACCTTTCCGACAAGATATCTCGGCTCTTGGCGCCAGCTCGGCAGCGCCTAGAATTAGCGTCGACCAACAGTCTCGGAAACCTTGAGCATCACTGTCCTTCGCCAGCGGCCGGTACGTGGCCTTCACGTTTCAGTTTAGAAAATCCTCGATCCGTGGCCATAAAGCGCGCCAACATGGGAGCGATGAGCTTAGTCGGATCGACCACTTGACCACCCTGACGCGTAAGCGCTTCTGCATATGCAATGAGATCACGATGCACGGCCGCAGGCAGCTCCGTACTCACTTTGACCGGCTTGTCGTCTGGAAGCTCTCCAATTTTGAGTTTTGGCATGTTGTCACGCTCTATAGGGCGTAAGTATGAGGTCATGATTGACAAGAACACGAACCGGGAAGCCAGGTCGTACAGTCAGAGTAGGCTGGATGCTGAGACTGCGGCGGACGACCTGCTGTCCGGTTTGATTCAGTGAGTCGGAGGCGCCGTGTCGCAATGCCTGGATGATTGCGCTGTCGTTGCTGTTGGTGTCCGAGCCGGCACCCAATTCGGTCCCGACCGCCAGAAGCGTCGATAGTGCCGCAGCCTTGAACAGTTCACCCCAGTGATTTTCGACCTGATCTTCGAGGCCTGCATATCCGGCAGTATCAGCGCCCGGCTGCCGCTCGAGAACGATTGAACGTCCATTCGGCATAATCAGTCGGGTCCAAACGAGCAGAACGCGCGACTGGCCGAAAGTGACCTGGCTATCATAGACCCCGATTAGGCGCGTTCCTTGGGGCACTAACAAGAACCGACCGGTGGGCGTGTCGTATACGTTTTCGGTCACCTGCGCGGTGATTTGGCCTGGAAGATCCGATCTAATCCCTGTAATCAGAGCTCCCGGAATCACAGTTCCGGCCTGCACGATGTAGGGTGAAGCGGGCCTGGCGATGCGGTCAGAACTGACCGTGCGGCGATCCACAGAACCACTCACAAAGGCAAGCTTTCGGTCTTGACCGTTTTGCGCAGATCCGTCATCGCCGGGCCCCGCTGCATTCGATGGCACAACGCGGTCACTTCCAACAGCCGCAGCTGCGGACGGACGTACTTCACTTCCATTGGTCGAAGCGAATAGATGACTGATGCGAGCAGCTTCGGTCTCTTGATCCCGCCGCTGCTGGTCCGGGTCAGCGCCGCTCGTCGGCAACTGGCCTTGAGCGGCGAGGATCGGTCGACCGAGGTCCCCGGGGAGCGGCGGACCAAGCTGCGGGATCGACTGGCGCGGGACGCCAGCATAGTCCTTCGGCAGCGTCGTTATGCCGTCGGCCACATTGTGGTGGTCGGTACTGTAAAGCTCATCGGCCGCTTGATTACGTGAGCGATTGTTCTGTAGCGACCACAGCACCGCTCCGCCAATGACAAGCAGGGCAACCGCGCTCCCGCCGGCCAAGACCTTCCGCGACAACCGCGTCACGCGCGGATGCTCTGCTCTCAAGCGGAAGCTCTCGGAATGCTCCCCTTGTGTCTCCGGCGGAACTGGTTGCTCGTCATCGTTTGCATTCCGGGTGTTCATTTCGACGGCCTCCCGTCAGTCCTGACAATCCTGACCTTCTGCTGATGCTCGCCGCCAAGCCGCAGTTCGGCGGCAGCAAACAGCCGATCGACGATCAATACGTTGGCGTAAGCGCGATAGTTGACTAGCTCGGTCTTGCCGTCTGGACCAATGACGAAGAGCGGAGGCATCTCGCCTTGCACGATCCCTGCCGGAAATTCGATGTAGACCTTGCGGCCGTCGTCATATGCGGCGAGCGGCCGCCAGGGAGGACTGTCCCCTTCGATGGCATAGCGGGAAATGCGCTGCGCCGGCTCCGGAAGAACGGGCTTCAGAGCGATCGAGCGCGATCGTTCCCGTACAGTTTCTGGATAGTACCAAGCAACGGAGGGCATGTAAGGTCGCTCGCGGGAGCGGAGCTCGATTAGGTAGGTGCGCCGGTCAGTATTGACCACAAGGTTGGTCTCGATCGAAGCTCGAGTCGGCTTGACCAGGATATGGACGCGCCGTGTGTCCCCGCTCCCGCTCTCGGTATCGCCCACGACCCAGCGTACGGTATCTCCGGCCGCGATCGGTCCTGATCCCGTCAACTGTTCTCCCTCCTCGAGCGCGATATCCGTTATTTGCCCCGGTGCGGCGTAAATCTGATAGAGCGCTCCGGGACTGTAGGCGTAGATTTGGGCTGCGTTGAAATACCCCCGCTTGCGCGGCTCAACACGGGCCGCGCTGTTTGCCGTCTCGACCCGGCTCACCGGCTCTGCGTCTTCCTTTCCTCCCGACTTACCGCCGAGTGCTGGCTTCCAGAGGGGTGGAACGTGAAGGGGTCTTGGTTTGTCGTCGAGAGCCACAGGCGGTGCCGGCAACGGAGGAACTTCAGCGTCATAGCTGATCTCCGGCGGAATGTAGGTCGCGCACCCGCCAAGCATCGACGAACTAAGCAGGAAAGCGAACAAAAATGCACGTTTCGAGTTCACGAACTCGGGCCGAGCCGAATAGAGCCTACGATGTTGGATGCGACGTTTCGTAGATACTTCTAACGTCATATCATTCACTGACTCAACTCCTTCGACCAGTTGATGGCGCGGACGTAGACGCCAAGGGGATTCTTGCGCAGGCGTTCGGCATCGCGCGGCGTTTCGATTACGATGGTGAGAATGGCAGTCCAACGCTCGATCGAACTCAACGCGCCGTTGTCGTAGACGCGCTGGGTCCACGCGACCCGAAAGCTTTCGGACGAAGCGCGAATGACGCTCGATACGTCGACGGAGATTTGCGCCTTACCCAGCTTGGCAAAGGGATCATTGTTGCGCGCGTAGTCGTTGAGCGCAGCGGCGCCGCGATCGGTCGTAAAATCATAGGCACGGAGCCAGTTTTGGCGCAGAACGATGCCGTCGGCTGGCAGACCTCTGACATCCTCGATAAAGCGCGCCAGATGGTAGGCGATCTGCGCATCGGTTGGTTGATAGTCGGTGTTGGCCGGCGCAACCCTTTGGGCTTGGCCGAGATGATCGACTTCGACAACCCAGGGCGTGATCGAGCCTTGGCTGGATTGCCAGACAAGGCTGCCAGCGAGACCGGCCGACAGCATCAAACAGCCGAACGCCATTAGGCGCCAGTTCTTGGCTTGCACGCGCGCTGATCCAATGCGTTCGTCCCACACTTGCGCCGCCTTTTGATAAGGCGTAATCGGCTCGGGCATGCGCCCGTAGTGAATTGATGGTCGTTTGAACATCGATGGTTGCCCCTGATTATCGAGTGATCGGTTTCAAGTCGTGGGATGGAAGGATTTGAGGCGCGCTGTGCGACGGAGGTGCACTGGTCCGTCTCAGCGTTCTCCTTCGGACAAATCGACGGAGGAGCCGCCGCCACCATGATCGCCCGAGCGGACGGCGTGGCCAGCAGCCGAGGCACCATGCCGAATGGCCTGAGCACGCTTCATGCGGCGAGCCCAATCACGCTGCCCTTCGGCCGGGGCGCTCGCGGCCTGCTCGCCCGCTTGGCTACCTCCGAAGACAGCCGCTGCTCGACGCAAAGGACTCGTCGCAGCCGAAGCGCCAGCTTCCGCTACACCAGCAAGGCCGCCGCTTCGATAGGCGGCTGATGCTCCGCTTATGACAGCGCCGCCACCGCGCGCGGCGCCTGCAATCGCACCGCCAGCGAGACCGGCACCGCCAGCGGCAAGTCCCGCGCCAGCCGCAACAATGCCGCCGGCAGCAAGGCCTGTTCCAATTGCAGCGCCGGCGCCGAGTTGGGGTCCGCCCGACACCAGGCCGTTTGCGATACTCGGACCGAAGATGCCGAGGCCCAGCAAGGAAAGCGCCGCGAGCACCAGCGTCATCGCGTCTTCAATGGTTGGCTGATTGCCACCAAAGCCAGTGGTGAACTGCGAAAACAGAGTCGATCCAATTCCGACGATCACGGCCAGGACCAAGACTTTGATTCCGGAGGACACGACATTGCCCAGGACCCGCTCGGCCGCGAAGGCGGTCTTGCCAAACAAGCCAAAGGGAATGAGCACAAATCCAGCCAGCGTCGTGAGCTTGAACTCGATCAGGGTGACGAAGAGCTGGATCGCCAGAATGAAGAAGGCGAGCAGCACCACGACCCACGCGAACAGGAGGACGACAATCTGGACGAAATTCTCGAAGAAACTGATGTAGCCCATCAGGTTGGAGATGGAGTCAAGCAGCGGTCGACCGGCGTCGAGTCCGACTTGGGCGATCCTTCCCGGTCGCAGGAAATCTGCCGCGGAGAGACTTGCGCCGGACGCTTTCAGCCCAAGACCAGCAAAGCTTTCGAAGACGATGCGCGCGAGGTTGTTCCAGTTGCCGATGACGTACGCGAAGACCGCAACGAAAAGCGTCTTCTTGACAAGGCGAGCGATAATGTCCTCGTCCGTTCCCCAACTCCAGAACAAGGCGGCGAGTGTGATGTCGATCGCGGCAAGCGTCGTTGCGAGATATCCGACCTCACTCCCCAGCAGCCCGAAACCGTTATCGATATATCGTGTGAACGTTTCGAGGAACTGGTCGATGATCCCCGTACCGGTCATGGCTTGCTTGCCTCAGGTGCCGCCAGGGGTGGATATCCTTGTGGGATTCGGCTCTGATCCTTTGGGGCGGGTGCCAAGCCCGCGGTGGAATCGTCTTGGCCAGGATCTGCGGGACCGTTCTTCTTGCCAAAGAAGCGTCGCCGGTTTTCGGCCCAAACCTGCCTGCAATGCTGATAACCTGCCGTTTTCTCCGCAGTGACGCTGCGACAGCGTGCGAGGTCAGAGCTGGTTGCATTTGTCGTCTGCTCCGTCTTCGGCAGCGCGGGCGACTCGTCGCTACCGCGAAGCTGAATCGTGCAGGCTGTGACGACCAACACGCCAATTGTCGTAAGCAGCGACAACGCCTTGAATGCCCGGATGTCGGTCATCAGTGGAACATCTGCACGTTGGATGATTGATAGCCCTGCCCTGGCGTAAGAAACCGCCGGAGCTGTTCGCGGCCCTGGTCCTGGGCCGCCGCGCGTTGCGCGGCTTCAAGGCTTTGCGCCCGGCCCTGCGCCGTCACGACAGCAGTGAGGTCGGCGAGCTGCTGCGCGTGCAATGCCAGAATCTGATTGCCGGCCTGTGTTGCCTGCAAGGCACCGCTAGCGCCTTGGCTTGAGCTAACGAGCACGGAGGTCTGGACGCGGTTGGTGTCGAGGTTGCCAACGATGCCGGCCTGGAGACGAAGCGCGTCTTGCGTTGCGGCATACGAATTCTGCCACCGCGATTGAGCGTTCGAGATCAGCAACTGATCCGACTGGCTGCTGGTAGCTGGCGCGTAGCTCGTCGAGAAGGCATGATCGATCTGCTGGACGTCGTAGGCAATGCGCTGGGCTTGGGCCAGCAATTGCTGAGTCCGCTGGATCGAAGATTGCAGTTCCTGTAGCGACGAGTATGGCAGGTTTGCCAGGTTCTTCGCCTGGTTGATCAACATCTGCGCCTCGTTCTGCAACGAGGTGATCTGATTGTTGATCTGCTGCAGCTCTCGTGCGGCAGTCAGGACGTTCTGAACGTAGTTGTTGGGATCGAAGACGATCAGCGCCCTTGCAGGCACCGTGACGCCCAGAATCAGCGCGACCGTGCCAGCAGCCGCCAATAGGCCAAGACGCCTCATAGCGATTTCTCCAGATTGATGAGATTGGGGATCAGGTCGATGGCCCAGGCGACGCCACGGTGCTGAAGCCAAGCCGGCACGAAGCCGTCAGGGCCATGTTCGGTGAAGAGCTGCGTGATGGCAGCCTGGTCTATCTTGGAAGAGGCTGCAGTGAATGCGAGAGCCACCTCACCAAGCCCGAGTTCGAACATCCGGTTGCCGCGACGGGACTGGCAGTAGTAGTCGCGCTTCGGCATTGCCCGGCTCAGTAGCTCGATTTGCCGGTCGTTGAGGCCGAAGCGTCTGTAGATGGCTGTGATCTGGGGTTCGATCGCCCTCTCGTTCGGCAGCAACAGGCGCGTTGGGCAGCTTTCGATGATCGCAGGCGCAATTGCGGAGCCATCGATGTCCGAAAGTGACTGGGTGGCGAAGATGACGGACGCGTTCTTCTTCCGAAGCGTCTTCAGCCATTCCCGGAGTTGGCCGGCAAAATCCTCGTTGTCGAGGGCAAGCCAGCCCTCATCGACAATAAGGAGTGTAGGGCGGCCGTCGAGGCGGTCCCCGATTCGATGAAACAGATACGCCAGCACCGCCGGCGCTGCACTCGTTCCAATCAGACCTTCGGTCTCAAAAGCCTGAACCGCGGCCTCACCAAGGCGTTCGAATTCGGCATCGAGCAGGCGCCCGGACGGACCGCCAAGGCAATAAGGCTGTAAGGCGCGTTTCAGAGAGTTCGATTGGAGCAGGACTGACAGCCCCGTCAGGGTGCGCTCCTCCCTCGGCGCCGAGGCCAGAGACGTCAGCGCCGACCACAGGTGATCCTTGACCTCCGGCGTGATCTCAATCTTTTCTCGTGCCAGGATTGCGCCGATCCATTCCGTCGCCCAGCCTCGCTCGGCAGAATCGTCAATCCAGGCCAACGGTTGGAGGGCGACTGGCTCTTCGCTCTCGTCGGACAGTGCGCCGCCGAGATCATGCCAATCACCACCCATCGCGAGCGCGGCCGCCCGGATCGAACCACCGAAGTCGAACGCAAAGACCTGCGAGTTCGGATAGCGCCGGAATTGCAGCGCCATCAAAGCGAGCAGGACCGACTTGCCGGCACCTGTCGGCCCTACCACGAGCGTGTGGCCGACGTCGCCGACGTGGAGGGAGAATCGGAATGGGGTCGATCCCTCGGTCTTCCCAAACAGGAGCGGCGGACCCTTGAAATGCAGGTCCCTGGCTTCGCCCGCCCACACGGCCGACATCGGAATCATATGGGCGAGGTTGAGTGTCGATACCGGTGGCTGCCGCACATTGGCGTACACATGTCCCGGCAAGCTACCGAGCCAGGCTTCGACGGCGTTCACCGTCTCGATCATGCAGGTGAAATCGCGGCCTTGAATGACCTTCTCGACCAGGCGGAGCTTTTCATCGGCCGCATTGGGATCGCGGTCCCAGACGGTAATGGTCGCCGTGACGAAGGCTTGCCCGATCTGATCCGACCCCAGTTCCTGCAACGCCGCGTCGGCATCAAGCGCCTTGTTGTGGGCGTCGGTGTCGAGCAGCGTCGATGCCTCGTTGGTCATGACCTCCTTGAGGATGGCGCCGATCGACTTTCGCTTGGCGAACCATTGGCGGCGGATCTTGGTCAGCAGCTTGGTGGCGTCGGTCTTGTCGAGCATGATCGCGCGGGTCGACCAACGATACGAAAACGGCAGGCGATTCAGGTCATCCAGGATTCCCGGCGTCGTGGCGCCCGGAAAGCCGACGATCGTGAGGACTCGAATATTGGCTGAGCCCAACATCGGCTCTAGCCCGCCGGTCAGCGGCTGGTCGGCCAACAGCGCATCGATGTACATCGGAATTTCGGGCACCCGAACGCGATGACGCTTGGTCGAGATCGTCGAGTGCAGGTAGGTCAGCGTGTCCTGATCGTCGAGCCAGGCGCATTCGGGCATGAACCCTTCGACGAGCTGCAGCACGCGGTTGGTTTGATCGACAAACCCGCGTAGCGCCTCGCGCGCGTCCGCGCCAACCGAGCGGTCGCGACCTTCATAGAGCAAGCGCTCTGCCCTGGCGGCGCCTTCCTCTGGCGGCAGATAGACGAAGGTCAGTAAATAACTGGACTCATAGTGGGCACCCGCCTCTTCGAACTGAGCTCTACGCTCGGCGTCGACCAGCGCGGATGCGACATCCGGAAAGGTGTTCGGCGGATAGTTACCGGCAAAATGGCGCTGCGCCTCGACGAATACGGCCCAGCCGGATCCCAGGCGGCGCAAGGCGTTATTAAAGCGACCCGCGACGGCGACGAGTTCAGCCGGCACGGCGCTATCCAGGTCGGGTCCGCGGAACTTTGCTGTCCGCTGGAACGAGCCGTCCTTGTTCAGGATGATTCCTTCGTCGACAAGGGCTGCCCAAGGTAGGAAGTCGGCGAGGCGCGCGCTGGAATGGCGATATTCGGCAAGGTTCAACATGACCGATAACCTCAGAGATTGAGATGGCTGGGAATGCGCAGATGTCGGCGTGCCACATCGACGAAGGCGGGATCCCGCTTGGCGGCCCAGACGGCAGCCACGTGGCCGATGAACCAGAAGACGAGACCCGCGATCCACAGCCGCAGTCCGAGTCCAAGGGCGGCCGCCAAGGTACCGTTGACGATCGCGACCGACCGCGGCGCGCCGCCCATCAGGATGGGCTCAGTGAGTGCGCGATGGACGGGGACGACAAAGCCTGCCACCTGATCATCCATCAGATCACCACGCCGCCGCCGAACGAGAAAAACGAGAGGAAGAAGCTCGAGGCGGCAAATGCGATCGACAGACCGAACACGATCTGGATCAGCCTGCGGAAGCCACCTGATGAATCCCCGAACGCGAGTGTGAGCCCGGTCACAACAATGATGATGACGGCGATGATCTTGGCGACCGGTCCTTCAACCGACTGCAATATTTGATTGAGTGGCTGCTCCCACGGCATGTTCGAGCCAGCCGCCCATGCTGGCGCTGCTACTAAAATAACGATGCCGAACACTGCCAACGATGCACCTCGAAGAAAGCGAAATTGCTGACGCATGTCAGTCTCCTGCTGATGAAAGGTCGTAGTCGCCTGCGGCGCCAAGCCCCGAAATAAGGGCGAGCTCGGCGAGGCGGCGGTCAGGGCCGCGGCCCGCAAGGACAGCGACGAGGTTGATGGTCTCGGCGATCAGGGCACGCGGAACCGTGATGACGGCTTCCTGGATGAGTTGCTCGAGTCGCCGCAGCGCACCGAGCGCGGTGCCAGCGTGAATGGTGCCGATGCCGCCGGGATGGCCTGTACCCCAAGCCTTGAGCAGATCGAGCGCCTCAGCACCGCGAACTTCGCCGACCGGAATGCGGTCAGGACGCAGTCGCAGCGAGGAGCGAACGAGGTCCGATAGCGTGGCCACACCATCTTTGGTACGCAAAGCCACCAGGTTAGGCGCTTTGCACTGGAGTTCGCGCGTGTCTTCGATCAGCACGACCCGATCGGAGGTCTTTGCCACCTCGGCCAGGAGCGCGTTCGTCAAGGTTGTCTTGCCGGTCGATGTGCCACCGGCGACGAGGATGTTCTTACGAGCAGCGACCGCGCCCTTCAGCGTCTTGGCCTGCTCCGACGTCATGATCCCCCTGGTGACGTAGTCGTCGAGCGTAAACACGGCGACCGCAGGTTTGCGGATAGCGAATGCAGGAGCAGCAACGACTGGGGGCAAGAGACCTTCGAAGCGCTCGCCAGTCCCGGGCAATTCGGCCGAGACCCGTGGCGAACCGGCATGCACCTCGGCACCGACGTGATGCGCTACCAGGCGAACAATGCGCTCGCCATCCGCTGCGGACAGAGTTTCGCCTGTGTCGATCAGACCATCCGACAGCCTGTCGATCCACAGTCTGCCATCTGGGTTAAGCATCACCTCGACGATCGCTTCGTCTTCGAGGTAGCCGGCAATGGCCGAGCCAAGCGCGCTACGCAGCATTCGCGCACCGCGCGAACTCGCTTCCGATTGAATGGAATGGATTGCCACTGTCGCCCCACCGAATGAGAGCGTCCACGGACGGCCCTCAGATGGGGATGACTAAAAAAGGCATCAACGGGCTTAGTGCAACAATGGCTTTCAGCCATCGTAGATTGGCGTAGAAAAAGAAAGACTGAGAACTGATCTCTGAGGCCTACTCAATCGAATCGCTGCGCGTTACTGCTCACCACTCGGCATCATCATCCGTGGGTATGAGGATCACCGAATTCTCATACGAGCTTACTGACTCGACAACATTGAAAACATTAGCCGACACAAGAAACGGAATTGGTCTTATCCGTGAAGCTAGGTATTGGCCCCAAGGCAGCGAGAACCAGACCAACGCCGCGATCTGCAGCGCTACGTTGACGCCGAACGCGACCTGAAAGGCCTGGAGCGGCCGATGGCCATCATTGGCAGACCATTGCTCCAGGATCAGGCCCGTCGCGTATTGCGACAGAAACGCCCAACCAAAGTGCAAGACGTTCAAGGCACCATTGGCACGACCAGCGAGTTCCGGAGGAAAGTAATCTGCTATCACGGCGAAGCTGACCACGGTTGCCGTTGCGACAATTGCGACAACAGACCAGGGCAAGATGGATGGTAGAGGCGCTCGCAGGATCAAGGCCAACTCGGCAGCGATAAACAGCACTGCAACCGTCGCCAGTATCGTCTCCGCGCCGATTCCTCTTCGTTTGACGTAGTGGACCGTCATACCGAACAAGCAGGCACCGCCGCTCAATACGACGGACATCATGAAAAGCTGTCGGACGAGACTTGCGCGATCAAGCCCCTCCACGTCGGTCAACCATGGCGATGCCCACAATCCCTGCAAGGACCAGGCCGATCCAATGCACGTCGCCGACAACGGGGCCATTCGCCAAAAGCGCCGATCGCCGAAAACGGAGCTAAGGGTCGCGGGGGTTGACGCTATCGATGAAACAATGCCTCGTTCGGGCACCACGACATAGATGAAAATGGCTGTCGCGCCGCTAGCGACCGCCAGGATCTCAAAGAGCGGCCGCCAGCCTATCCAAGCGAGCAGGTGTTCGACGGGAGCCGTAGCGGTCACCGCTCCTAGCGACCCCAGCATGATCATGTAGCCGTTAAGCAAGGCAACTCGTTCCCTGGGGAACCAAAGGATGATGGACTTCAGTCCCGCCGTTAGCGCTGCCGCCACACCAAGCCCGATCATTGCACGCGCGATCAAAAGGGACAGGAAGCCGCTCGAAACTGCGAACAGTCCGGCGCCCGCTGCTGCGAGCAGGAGCAGAACACTCTGGACGCGACGCGGACCAAAGCGGTCCAACAATATACCGACGGGGATCTGAGCCGCCGCGAAAACGAGGAAATAGACTGACGTAAGCAAGCCGAGATCGGCAGACCCAAGCCCGGTATCCGAGCTGAGGTGACTGGCGATCAAAGCGTTGATCGTTCGAAACAGGTACGAGAGATAGTAACCAGCAGCAAACGGGAGAAATACGCGCGCGGTGAGACGCCATGCCCCTGAAACTTGCATGTTGGCCCTTCTTGCTCCTCAACTCATTGGAGCCGATAGCGCGTCCAGCTTTTCTGTGGACTTGGCTAATTGCAGTGATCGTGCGCTGGCGTAGAAAAAGAAGAACCGGCGAAACGAGCTTTCTACATGGTTCAATCAGGTTTCGTCGGCCGGTTCCTGACGGCGGATATCTTCTGGAATGTCGCGGAGAAAGCTTTGCCCTTTTTGCAGCCGGCGCCCGAGCGCCTCGACAAATCCTTCAAAGCGCTCCCGACCCTTTGCCTGCGCGGCCGCCTGCGCGTCGTTGGGCAAAGGTGGCGTGATCGTGAGCCAGAAACGGATGAAGAGAGCCAAGGTCTCGGCCGTTAGACCGACATCACGCTCCAGCCTCTGCATCTGACGCGACAACCGGTCCAGCCGACGGGCAAATGCTGCCTCCCGCCTATCCGCGCCATCCGGTGACAGAAACGAAGCGACGGCCGCTTCCACGATGGCAGACCGGGAAAGCTTCTTGCGATCAGCGAGATCCGAGATCTGTTTCAGAAGCTCTGGCGGGAAGTAGACGTTCATCCGATCGCGCATATTGCCTCAGAGCTCCATACCGTCATTCGGGTCCAGCGCGACTTGACGGGCGAGACCGCGCATCTGTTGGCGTATGAGCCGGGACTGACGGACCGCATCCTCGTCATCGTCAAGAACGGCGGCAAATTCTTCTTCCGGTGTCGGTTCGGTCGTCTCCTTGGCGATCGCGACGTGATCGGGGAGTTCGGGCTCACGACGGAGCCCGCTGTTCGCCGTGTCTTCCTCGGCCTCCGCGGCTTTGTCAGTTGGATCTGCCGTCGGCTTCAACGGTCCGAGCGCTGACCATCCGTCCGTTCGCGACGATCGGCCGGCGCTCGCCGGATCGGGCGGCGCCAAAACCCGCTCGGTGAACCGCCGATCCTCGTAGTAGCGGACCTTCTTCGCCCGGATCGGCGGCGTGCCCGCCACCATGACGATCTCGTCCATCGGCGGAAGCTGCATGACTTCCCCCGGGGTCAAGAGCGGTCTTGCCGTCTCCTGGCGCGAGACCATCAGGTGGCCCAGCCAGGGGTTCAACCTATGACCGGCGTAGTTCTTCATCGCCCGCATCTCGGTCGCCGTGCCCAACGCATCGGACACCCGCTTGGCGGTCCGCTCATCGTTGGTCGCGAAGCTGACGCGGACGTGACAATTGTCGAGGATGGCGTTGTTGGGCCCGTAGGCCTTCTCGATCTGATTGAGAGACTGCGCGATCAAGAAACTCTTGATTCCATACCCCGCCATGAAGGCGAGCGCGGACTCGAAAAAATCAAGCCGCCCGAGTGCCGGGAACTCGTCAAGCATCATCAGGACCCGATGCCGACGGTCGCGGGCGTGCAGATCTTCGGTCAGGCGCCGGCCGATCTGGTTCAGCACCAGGCGGATCAATGGTTTGGTCCGCGAGATGTCAGAGGGCGGCACCACAAGGTAAAGCGTCGTCGGATGGCTATCTCCAATCAGATCGGCGATCCGCCAGTCGCAGCGGCAGGTCACCTGGGCCACAACAGGATCACGGTACAACCCGAGGAACGACATCGCGGTCGACAGGACGCCGGAGCGTTCGTTCTCCGATTTGTTGAGCAGTTCGCGAGCGGTCGAAGCGACCACGGGATGGGCGCCCTGCTCGCCAAGGTGCAGCGTGGTCATCATCGCCTTCAGCGTCGCCTCGATCGGTCGCTTCGGGTCGGACAGGAAAGCGGCGACGCCAGCCAAGGTCTTGTCCGCCTCGGCATAGAGGACATGGAGGATGGCGCCGACCAGGAGCGAATGACTGGTCTTCTCCCAGTGGTTCCGCTTATCGAGCGAGCCTTCGGGGTCGACCAGGACGTCGGCAACGTTCTGCACATCGCGAACCTCCCATTCTCCGCGCCGGACCTCGAGAAGCGGATTGTAAGCTGAGGATTTCGGGTTGGTCGGGTCGAACAACAGGACGCGGCCATGCCGTGAGCGAAAGCCCGCGGTCAGTTGCCAGTTCTCCCCCTTGATGTCGTGCACGATGGCCGAACCGGGCCAGGCCAGAAGCGACGGGACCACAAGACCGACGCCTTTGCCGGACCGGGTGGGCGCAAAACACAACACGTGCTCCGGTCCGTCATGGCGGAGGTAGTCGCGGTCGAGCTTGCCCAGCACCACGCCATCCGGACCGAGAAGTCCGGCTGTCCGAACCTCCTCCAAGCCGGCCCACCGCGCCGAGCCGTAGGTCTCCACATTCTTGGCCTCGTGCGCGCGCCACACCGACATGCCGATTGCCACCGCGATCGAAACGAAGGTCCCGGACGCCGCGATGAAGGCACCCTCGACAAAGACTTGTGGCGCGTAGGCATCGTAAACAAACCACCACCAGAAGAACACTGGCGGGTAGTAGACCTTAAAGCCCGACAATTCGAACCAGGGTCGACCGAGTTCGGGCTGATAGGCGAGCCGCCACGCCGTCCACTCGGTTGCTCCCCAGATGGCCAACAAGACGATCAGGCCGACAACGATCACCTGCCCCCAGAGTATTTTGGTTCCGGACATTCCGAGCGTCCTTCCGCAACTGAATTGGTGAGATAGCTAGAGGCCGAGGTCGCGCTTCCGACCAAAGCTCCATTCGATGCCACCGCCGTCCTTCACGACGCCGGTGACGTGTTGGCCGAACCTCTTTTCGAGTTCGCGCGACCAAGGCACGAGCTGGAAGCCAAGCCCGTTATCGATCATGGCGAAGCGTCCTGAGCTGAGCGTCAGCCGCTGGCGATACGTTCCCGCCACATGCTCCCCGGAGGCGGCATTCACGCGAGGCAAGCCGGTGCCGGCCGAGACCTTTGCGGCCACCTCGTCCAATTCACGTCGGCGTAACGTGCTCAGGAGGTCGCGCTGCAATATGATGCGTTGGCCCTGCCGCCGCGCCAGGCCTTCCTGGATCAGATGCTCGGTACGGGCTTCCATGGCGTCGCGTGTCTCGCGGCCGAAGCCGCCCATGGCGAGCGACATGGGGTTGCGTTCGACCAGCCTGTGGTCGAGCCAAGTTGCCCCTCTTGCCTTGACCTGACCACCAAGATCGAGATCGGAACGGGTCGCGAGCAGCACGGTGGGGCGCGGATCGCCGGGTGGACCGAAACTCCGGATTTCGACGATGCCGCCGACTGGCGGTGCATATTCGAACGCCTCGAGCCCTCGGAAGCGCACGTGGTGCGCGCGTCCATCTGTTCCGTCGATCAGGGCGTAGGTCTCGCCGGTCAGTTCGTCATACAATCCACGGTCGACCAGCCGTCCGATAATCTGGGCCGTCGGCCGTCCACCCTCGATGACGAAATCGGCAACGCCGCGGGCTTCTCCACGCTCGGTAAAGGCGCGGTGCATGGTTTTGATGATATCGCCTCGCATGCCGAGGTCGCGCAAGCTACGCTCGGCCTCGAGCCCTACCATCCATTCCCCCGGCGCGGCGGATGCGGCAAGGCCCATCTTCTCCAAATGTTGAAGGCGACCGATCATCAGGCGCCGGATCTCGGAATCGGACCTGCCGGCATTCTCTGGTCGAAGATCGATATAGCCGGTCTCATCTGCAGCCAGCCGGATCTCCCGATCGAGCCGCGTCCATCGTTCCGCCGTGACTTCCCTGTCCAGCGAATTGCGGATCTCGTGCTCTGGTTTTGGTCCCAGCTCGATGGCAACCAGTTCCTCGGCGCGTGAGCGCAGGCCTCGGCTGATGTAGTCGCGGGAGATCACGAGATCCGCCCCTTCGTCATCTACTCCCCGAACGAGAAGATGGACGTGAGGGTTGTCAGTGTTCCAATGGTCGACAGCCACCCAATCGAGCCGCGTGCCGAGATCGGCCTCCATCTGCCTGGCGAGATCGCGCGTGAAGGCCTTGAGATCGGTCATGTCGCCCGCATCCTCCGGTGAGACGATGAACCTGAAATGATGTCGGTCGCCCTTGCACCGTTCCGCGAAAGCCGCGCTATCGGCACGGTCGCTGCCGGCATCGAACATCTCGGCTCGCTCACCGCTCCGGGTCACGCCATCGCGCTTCAAATATGAGAGGTGGGCGGTCAGTGGCGCTGAGCGGAAGGCTCGCCCTTTGTGACGAACCACTCGGGCCTTCACCACGACGCGCCGCGTCGGGCTGAACAGTCTGGCGCGGCTAAAGGACAGCCGGCCACGGCCAAACGTGGAGCGCCCATAGGCCACCGAACGCCTGCCCGACCCTGCCTGACCCGAGGTGTGTCCTACTTTCTTCGCCGCCCGCAGCACTTGGTTGATGAAGCTCTTCGGCTTAGGCGAGCGCGTGCTGCGGATGCGCCCAGGCCGAATACGCAGGTCACTGTCGCCCACGGTCACGGCAGGACCTCCCAACGATCAAACGCCCACACGGTGCCGAAAACGCTTTTGATTGCATTCGTCAAAATGGAAAGCGCGGCACGCGCCCCGACCGACCGGCACGGTAGAACCGAAGCCATGTCAATGGCTTGCGGTTCGACCGGCGAGCCCCTTTTATCTCGCCTTCCTAATCGGGCGGGCAAAGTCAACGTAAGCGTCCGAATCCTGCACGACTTTCCGAGAGTGCGTTGTCGTTCCATGTCGGGTTCCTTGCTGCATTGGAGGATCTCCGGTGGGTACGGAATATTTCAAGAACGAAGCACGTCGTTCCTTTTGGTCGGTACACGTTGAAGCGTGGCGACGAAGCGGTCTCAGCAAGCGCAAATATTGTCGTCAGCACCGTCTCAGTGGCGGCACATTCGATCGCTGACTGCGGCATCTGGTTGACGCCGAGACGTTGAAAATGCGTGCGGAATTGCGCCGCGAGGAACGTCGGGAGCGGCTCCGCAAGAAGCGGGTTCCAGTGTCGAAGGACCTCCGCTGCAGAGCCGTGCAAGCGTTCTGGGCGATGCACGATGAAGCGATGAGGTGGTGCGGTCTGAGCATGCAAACCTACGCCCGAGCACATGGCATATCGCAGCACAGCCTGAGGCGATGGCGCGATTTGATCGACGCCAATGAGGTTGAAATCGACTGGCGGACACACCTTCATCCGAGTGCCCGCCCACTGTTAAGCACTAGTGCTAAGACTAGTGCTAAGGATGGCGCGGCTGAATCCCGCTTGACAGCGACGCCGAATGACGATCCTCCGACACCTGGGAAGCAGAACCGCCGCAGCTTCACCGACGAGGAAAAGCTCGCCATCGTGTTGGAGACCGAACGACCTGGGGAGACCGTATCGTCGGCTGCACGACGGCACGGTGTTGTCACTAGCATGTTGTCTCGCTGGCGAGCCGAGCTTGGATTCGGCAAGGGCAAGCGCGCCAAGCTGGTGCAGGTTGCGGTAGCAGGTGCAAGCTCCGACGTGCCATCGACGCCGGTTGTTCTGCACGATCTGTTGCAGCCGCCCGACGGCATGACGGTCATCGAATTGGACGATGGGCGTCGCGTCTTCGCACCGGTTGGCAGCGATCCGGATATAGTCCGTCGCCACGTCATTGAGCGAGAGACCGCCCGATGATGATCGTGCCAGCCGGCGTGAAAGTGCATCTGGCTTTGGGGTATACCGACATGCGCAAGGGCCTGGATGGCCTCGCCGCGCTCGTTCAGGAACACCTCAAGAAGGATCCGTTCTCGGGCCACCTGTTTGCCTTCCGAGGCAAGAAGGCAAGCACGCTGAAGATCCTGTTCTGGGACGGCAACGGGCTTTGCCTGTTCAGCAAGAGGCTCGATCAGGGTGGCTTCATCTGGCCGAGAATGAGCGATCCCGGCGGCACGGTGACGCTGTCCCCGGCGCAGCTTGCCATGCTGATCGAAGGTATCGATTGGCGCACACCCGAGCGTCGATGGCGTCCGGCCCTCGCGGGTTGAATCGCAAAAACCCGCATAGAATATAGCGAAGTTGCTTCGTCGAATCAGCGTGTCCGAGTAGAATCGGTCATGCAGCTCGACCTCGAAAATCTGCCGTCGGATACTGCGCTTCTGCATCGCCTGGTGCGCGACATTGCCTCGGTCATCGCGCATCGGAACAGCGAGATCCAGCGTCTCCAGGCGATCATCAAACAGCTTCAGCGCGCACAATTTGGGCGCCGTTCCGAGCGTCTCGACGCCGATCAGCTCGCGCTCGGCCTTGAAGATCTCGACATCGATTTGGCAACCGTGGAGGCGGATCAGGGCCTGGCGGCGACGTCCGCGCCGTCCGCCGATACACAGCCGAAGCGTAAATCGCTGCCCGAACATTTGCCCCGCGAAGAGGTCGTTTTGAGCGTCGATCGCGACCACTGCGCGTGCTGCGGCGGCGCGTTGCATGCGATCGGCGAAAGCGTCAGCGAGATGCTGGATTGGGTACCGGCGCAGCTGCGCATCGTGCGGATCACACGCCCGAAATATGCCTGCCGTACCTGCAACAAGGTCGTGCAAGCGACGGCGCCGGAGCGGCCGATCGCCGGCGGGCTTGCTACGCCAGCCCTGCTCGCCCAGGTGCTGGTCAGCAAATATTGCGATCACACCCCGCTCTACCGACAGTCTCAAGTCTTCGCGCGCCATGGCGTTGACTTGCCGCGCTCGACGCTGGCCGGCTGGGTCGGCGGCGCGTGCTGGTGGTTCGAGCTCCTGCACGATCGGTTGTGCAAAAACGTGTTCGAATCCGACCATCTGTTCGCCGATGATACGCCCATTCCGGTGCTGGATCCGGGCCGAGGCCGCACCAAAACCCGACGACTGTGGGTGTACGCCCGCGATCAACGGAGCTGGGCTGGGCCTGAGCCGCCGGCTGCGGTTTATGTGTTCGCGCCCGACCGGAAAGCGGAGCGCCCGGCAGCGCATCTGGCGCACTTCAAGGGCGTTCTGCACGTCGACGGTTACGCCGGATTCGAGCGACTGACCGGCGCCGGAAACATCACTCTCGCCGCATGTTGGGCGCACACCAGGCGCAAGTTCTACGAGGTTGCGCAAGCCGAGGACACGTCTATCGCGCACGAGGCTTTGCGCCGTATCGCCAGCCTCTATGCCGTCGAAGCGCAGCTGCGCGGTCAATCGCCGGCGCATCGGCTGGCGACGCGGCGCGCACTCGCCAAGCCGATCATTGACAGCCTTCGCCTTTGGCTCGAGGTGCAGCTCCCTCAACTGCCCTGCCGCGGCAATCTC
Organism: Bradyrhizobium zhanjiangense; assembly: GCF_004114935.1. Taxonomy (NCBI): domain Bacteria; kingdom Pseudomonadati; phylum Pseudomonadota; class Alphaproteobacteria; order Hyphomicrobiales; family Nitrobacteraceae; genus Bradyrhizobium; species Bradyrhizobium zhanjiangense. The sequence goes on along the minus strand of NZ_CP022221.1, from coordinate 2,048,729 downwards.
GCCGAAGCGATCCGGTATGCGCTGTCGCGCTGGGATGGATTGACCCGCTTCCTCCATGACGGCCGCATCGAACTCGACACGAACCCCGTCGAGCGGGCGATCCGCCCTGTGGCGCCCGGCCGCAAGAACCATCTCTTTGCCGGTACCGACGGTGGCGGAGAACGATGGGCAATCCTCTGTTCGCTGATCGAAACGTGCAAGCTCAACGACGTCGAGCCTTACGCATACCTGCGCGACGTGCTGCAGCGCTTGGTCGACGGACATCCCGTCAACCGCCTCGACGAACTTCTGCCGCGGAACTGGAGCTCCGCGGGCCCCGCCACCGCCAACGCCTGAGCAAAGCCAGGCTCTCGCTAAACGACGAACGTGAGACCGCGGGTGATTGCAATTGTCGCCCCTTGTAACGATATTACATGACGTTCCGACATTGCAATGTGATTGGGTTATTGAGGTGACGCAGTCTTCCAGAAACGAGGCGGATGCAAAGCTGCTCTCCGAAGCCATTGCGGCGCTTCGTGAGTTGGTCTCACGCGCGCAAGACGCCACCGACGGGTCATTCGACGACGGCCATTCGGTTGATACCTGGAAGAGCGAGGAATTCCGTGCCGCGATAGAGCGTGCCGAAACAGTGATCGCGACGGCGGAAGCTGCCGCAGCTGAGCCCCGCACAGAGTAGGAGGCCGCGGCGGCGCAGCATTGCCACGCGAGGCCGTTACACACGTCAAGATCCGACGTCATGTGCAGCCCCCGGACGCATACAAGTCAACTCATTCCTACGCTTTTCTTCGACTCTTCGCACTTCAGCCATTACCGACTCCCTGCACCAACAACGCGCACTTCAGCGCAGCCGCGTACGCGACATGCATTCACCAGGCGGGGTCCATGCGTTCCTTCGCGTTCGGCACTTCGGCCGTCGCATGCTCTTCATCAGGTTCGTAAACAGGGCTGTCCAAGCAGTCCGGCGCTCTCGTCCCGAAGGGCGGCAGCAGGCAAGAGATAGCGGACATTCCCCGTTTCGCGGCCCCGCCAGGGGACGCTCACCGCGCGCGCGGATCTCTAATTTCGCTCCTCCTCAACATGCTGGGCGCAAACCCAGCGCTACCCCGTCGTCATCTGCCTCGCGGCTACCGTGCAGGTTTCAATCGCAGCCGTTGCGCACCTTGGCGCCGAGTCCGACGTGGAAGTCGGTCTCGCTGACCCACATCCGGTGCAGAATGCTGGCGAGCTTGCGCGCGACCGCGGTGATCGCGCACAGCATGCTTGACCGTTTGGCGATCCGCAGGCCCAGGCTCGCAGTGCTGACCATTTTCTGACTCGCAGCAGCAGGCTTGCGGCCGCCTCGCAAAGCGCTTCGCGCACGGCGACGTCACCCTGTTTGCTGATGCGCCCTTCGTAATCGATCGACGTGCCGGACTGGTGCCGCCTCGGCGCCAAGCCAAAATGCGCGCCCACCGTGCGTGATCGGGCAAAGCGATGGGGATCATCGACGCCGAACTTGAACGACAAGGCCGCAACGGGACCGACGCCTGGAACCGTCATCAGGCGCCGGCAGACAGCATCATGCTGGACTACCTGCAGCAGCACGCGATGCAGCCGATCGTAACCTTCAAGGATCCCGCGCCGCACGTCCAGCATAGCCTCAATGGTTGTTACGAAGATCGGATCGCTGCGCTCGATCAGCTCGCGCACGCGGGCTTCGTAGGCACCGCGCGCGACGGCTCCAACCAGCAACCCATACGCCCGCAGCGCACCACGAATGTGGTTTTCGAGGTCGATCAGTTTGCGCTTGAGCAGCTTCCGGCTGGTCAACAGCGTGCGCATCTTCTGCATGTCGATGGTCTTGACATGAACGGCGCGATACCAGCCCAACCGCATCATCTGCGCGATGCCACGCGCGTCGTTTCGATCAGTCTTATTACGCATTGTCGACAGCGAAACGCGCATGTGACGCGCTTCGACGACAATGATCGGGAGCCCCGCTGGCTGCAGTTCGCGATACAGCCAGATACCAAGCGATGACGCCTCGACTCCCACTCTCTCTAGGCGATCCGCGTAGCCCTCTACTGCGGAGCGGATCGCCGCTGGCTCGGTCATGACCTTGACCTCGCGAACGGTGAGACCCTCGCCATCGACGATGCAAAGACTGGTTTCTTCAAGACCGACGTCCAATCCAACGTACAGCTTCATCGGAGCTGTGTGGCAACGACCACCTAAGTCGTTGCACCGGGCTTCGGATTCGTGCCGTCGTAGTCCCCCGGCCGCCCCCGACTGTTTGCGAGCGCTTGCGATAGCGATCGTTACCCGAAGGGCCGAGGCACCCGAAGGGCGGCTCGGTGAGGAGCGAAGCGACGAGTAGAGCGCGGGCCGAAGGCATCGCCCATCCGCCATCAGCTTGCGAACTCGCACTGTTGGTCATTGCGATGCTCCCGAATCCAATCGAGGGACGAACACGCCAACAGGCCGGGGAACCATGGTCGAAACATCGGGCGCCGAGATTGCGGTCGTGACGCCGCTCGACGGCATGAGCGCCAGCAACCGTTCTCGCGGTTTCATGAGATCGGATCGAGTGACGAATAGCGTCGCAGCTGCTGACGACTGTCCGCTGGATGTCCACCTTGGCGGCAGTTCGATGGCAAGCAGATTTGCAAGCTTTGCGACGTATGCTCGCGTCTCGTCTGGCAGAGAGCCGCCCGCGAGATGCTCTTCATAGCGAGATGGTCCCGCGTTGTACGCGGCAAACGCGCCAGGCGAGCCATACCGATCGAGCAGTTCGCGCAAGTAAGCCGTGCCGGCCATAATGTTGTCGTGCGGGTCGTAGGGATCGTTCCCGAGATTATAGCGCTCGCGAAGTTCCGCCCAAGTCGCCGGCATGATTTGCATCAGGCCCATTGCTCCTTTTGCCGATCTAGCGTGCACGTCACCAGCACTCTCGATACTTTGGACTGAACGGATCCAGTTCGGCGGAATTGCAAAGCGTAGTGAGGCTTCATTGATGAAGCCGGCATATGAGTGAGCGGTCTGACTGATCGCCGAACGTCCCTCTGATGCGCTCTGGGCAAAAGCATCACTCTCGGACGCGGTCAGAAGAAGCAGCAAGGGCACGACAGCACAAGCGCGCGTGCCCAGCCGACCGAAGCATGCGGTCGGGCTCGCGCCAGCCTTGCAGGCATCGATCGAGGCGGAGTGCTCTCGCCATTGATCGAACAAGGGAATGGCGAGGAGAACACGTCGAATCCGCACGATCACTCCTCCCACGTCCATACCGGCGTCGCACGGCCGATCACGCTAGATGCCGGAAGAAATCCAAAATACCGACCATCAAGAGAGTCGTCCGACTGCCAGTTCATCAGAAACAGCTCGTCCTCGCCGACGACGCGGCAGCCCTGCCATTTCGGCAATGGCCGCCCGCGTCCGTCGCGATCCTTCGCCTCGCCCACCGCGACCTCGTCGACCGAAATCGAGGGGCCGGTTCTGCAGACACTCTGCCCCGGAAGGGCGAGCACGCGCTTCAGCATGGGAACGCCAATGGGCAAATAGCCGTTAAGGTCGAGGAAGGTCGCGAGCGGCTCCGGCGGCTGCACGGCGACCAATTCAGTGATTTGGAATTGGTCCGCCGGGCGGAGGCGGTAGAGACCGATCGGCACGCTCGCGGATGCGTTCCAAATGTAAAGTGGAAGCGGCTCCAGGACGATTGTCGCGACGAGCGCAGCAGCAGTCCCAAACGTCGCAACGAGTATCTTCAGGCGGCCTGTCATCGCATCACCCTTTGACGATGGAGCCAGGCCTGGTGGCGCGCCTTCGTGTAAGGACGCGGGTTTTCGTTGACGGACAGACGGTTATGAACGTGATGCCAATGATCCGGCGCGACATCAGCCGGATCGATGCCGAGTGCCTCAACGGCATCGGTCATTTGCAGCACTCGCTCGACCTTCGGCCAACCGGACAGACGCAGCAAAATCTCTCCGCCGGGCGTCACATAGGGAACGGTCGAGCAGCGCTGTCCTGGCGCCACCGCGCGCAGGATGTCGATCCGCGAAATGATTGTCCCAAAGTCGTTGGAGGTCCATCTGACGAAGGCAAAGATGCTGCCGGGCGCAAATGACAGGACACGCCGGTGGCGATCAAGGTTCCTTTCCTTGACGATACGACCGAACCGAATCCGGTTTTCGATGCGCTTCTCGAGCCACAACACTTCCACTTCGGTGAGATCGCTCATGCGGCGGCTCCCCTACGCTCGAACTGGGACCCGTGAGCTTTGGGCTCGGCGACGTGCGTGTACTGCTTGTGAAGGCCAGCAGGTCGGACGGGCCGGCTTTGCCGGCCACCTCCCATGCGCTTTACGGCCCGGTCCGTTAGAAGAAATCCGAAGGATTTCTTGTTAGCCGGGGTACTCACCGGTGCCCCCTCGCCGGCCGTGCCGCTGCGAAAATGCCTCGCAGCGATTCGCGAACGGAGCGCGCGGTGCGGTCCGGCGGTCGGCGGTGGAGGCGAACGATGGACTTCTATGCAGGGCTCGACGTGTCGCTGGAGGCGACGAACATTTGCGTGGTGGATGGTGATGGCAAGGTCATGCGGGAAGCGAAACTCGAGACCGATCCGGACGCGATCGAGCTGTTTCTGGCCGAGTGGGGCATCCACCTCAAGCGCGTCGGGCTGGAGGCGTTCTCGTACTCGGCCTGGCTGTTCACGGCGCTCGCCGAAAAGAGTCTTCCCGTGATCTGCATCGAGACCCGGCATGCCAAGGCGGCGCTCAACGCCATGCTGAACAAGACCGACCGCAACGACGCCAAAGGCATCGCGCAGATGATGCGGACCGGCTGGTTCCGCGCGGTCCATGTCAAGTCGGAAGCCGCGCAAACGCTGCGGGCGCTGCTGGCCGGGCGCAAGGCGCTGCTCGGCAAGGTGCTGGACGTGGAGAACATGATCCGCGGCCTGCTCAAGCCATTTGGCCTGAAGGTCGGCGAGATCTCGGTCGGCCGTTTTGACGCGCGAGTGCGTGAGATCATGGCCGGGAAGAAGGAATTGGAGGTCATCGTTACGCCGCTCTTGGACGCCCGCGGCGCAATGCGGCTGCAGCTGGCAAAGCTGCAGCGCCTGGCATTTGCGGCGGCGCGCAGCGACCGCGCGGTGCGACGGATGATGACCGTGCCCGGAATCGGCGCGCTCGTGGCGCTGACCTTCCGCGCCACTGTCGATGATCAAACGCGATTCAGGAAGTCGACCAATGTCGGCGCCCATTTTGGCCTGACGCCACGGCGCTACCAGTCCGGGCAGACCGATCGCATCGGCAGCATCTCCAAATGCGGCGACGAGATGACGCGGGCGATGCTGTACGAGGCAGCGATCGCGATCCTGACGCGGATTCCGAAGAACTTTAAGTTGCGGCTGTGGGGCCTGCGGCTGGCCAGGAAGAAGGGTCTGAAGCGCGCGGCAACCGCGGTGGCGCGCGCGCTCGCCGTGCTGCTGCACAAGATCTGGATCGATGGCAACACCTTCCGGTTTGGCGCCGGCGGCAAGCGCGGCCGGGTCGCTGCGGCGATGTAAGGGCCTCCGCGACCCGGCCGCTTCCACGCGCGCCTTTTCCTTTCGCCACGGCGGAGCGGCGTCTCCCGGGGAGACGGGGATTTGGGTGAGATCGCAACTTTTCTTGCCGGCGGCTTCATGACGACGTTTGAAGCCATCAAGCACGGCGCTGGTTAGCCTGACCGCCCTTTCCTCAGATTCCGGCTTGTGGTGGCCGTCGTGCGAACCACGGATGTTAGCGAGTTCTCCTCGACGAGCGAGCGGCCGCAAAAGGACGTGACGCGCAGCAGGCGATGATGGTGATGCTAATGATCGCGCAGATTTGCGCGCGATGGCGTTGGCGCGCGTGCGTTGGCGACAAGAATCGCGTTGCAGCGAAGCTGCGCGCGTGAGAGAGTGGATGCATGAGGCATCCTCGTTGCACGCGCGGCCGACTTGTTCACAACGTACTGATTTACAACAAGAAGTTAGTGTCAGTATGTTAGTAACGTTAGAGCGGCTGGAAAGGGCCGAGAAACAAGCGCTTAGGCTCGATTTCGGTCCCTGATAGCACGAGGATCGGGTCCCCGATAGCACGAGAGCTGCGGTCCCCCATAGCACGAGCTGATTCACAGGTTGTCCTCCGAATTTGGAATGAGACCGCGCCGGCGCGGGCGTGCCGTGAAGGGATCTACAGGCGTTGGCGCGAAGTTCAGTCGCTCGGTGCCATCAGGATCCCGTGTGAGCACGAGCTGATAGCCGGGCAATGTCTGGCGCTGAACGATCTGACGGACATCGTGAGCAAAGTGCTTGAGCGGCGAGAGGATGCCGGACTTGGCATGGAGATGCACAAGGTCAAAGCTCCAGCCGCCATCCTGGTGGCCGCCGTGCTTGCGCACGAGGCGGTAAAGCCACCGCTCAAGTCCGCCCGTCAGATCGAAATAGGCGCGGTCGATCGTCAGCACGAGCGCGTCGTCGATGACGCCGGCATAGAACCAATCCGGCAGGATCAGCTCGAGCCCGAATGGGCGGCCATTTGCATCCGCCGTCTCCTTCCACTCATTGATCCAGGAGAAGCGATGCCGTCGTCGTTCCGTCGGCTGGCGGATCGACGTCAGCACCGTCGTTGACTGAAGTCTGTCGAGGCCCGCCTTCAGACGGTCATAGTCGCGTGCGCTGGTGCCGCGCCCGACGAACGTCAGAATTTCGTATGGCGTTGCAGCCATCAGACGCGACGTCTTCAGGCCCGCATCCCGAGCTTCGACGATCTGAGACGCGGCCCAGATCAGAACGTCTGCATCCCAAATGGTCGCCATGCCGTGTTCCGGAACAGCTTCGACACGAATTGCGATCGCACCTGCGCGGAAATCGATCGGCACAATCCGCTTCGTTTTTGCGAGCGAGAAGAACGGATAGGCCATCAGATCCTGCGCATCTCGCGGCGCGAGATCGCCGGGCAGCGCCCGAAAGAGCTCAAGCTGGCCGCGCTCGGAATGGTGTTTGCGCCGCATAGTCACTGCTCTCACGCGGCTATCAGCGACGTTCCTGACCTGCATAGGGACGCAGGGCCGGATGCTTCCTGGCGGGCAGCACGGTCCCCTTGCCGGGATCGGATGTCGAGGTCTTGGCGCCGCGGTCGGCCCACGCTTTCAGGTCATCGACGGCGTAGACAACACGTCCGCCAATCTTTCGATATGTTGGTCCGGTGCCGTACGTGCGGTGCTTCTCCAGCGTGCGACCGGAGAGGCCAAGGTAACGCGCTGCCTCCGGGGTACGCAGGAAGCGCGGGGGTAGACCGGCCATCGGATCGGGCATTTGGGGACTCCAGGATGACAGCGCACCACGGATGGCGGCGCCAGCGTGTGTGCGGTCATCATGGAGGAGCAGGTTCTCGGAGGGGGATGCCGAATATGGAGGGAGCGGTTTTCGGCACCCTTGGGAACGATGCTACACACCCCTCCGCCCGGGCCGCAGAATTTTGCGGTAACCACCGCGCATCAACGCGAGGCCGGCTTGCACCAGGCGGATCCTTCGATTACGCAGATCGTGGGTCTTCCAGGCGCGATCTGGGACGCGTTTCCTGCCGAACGGTACTTCGGCGATGACGCGATAGCTTGCGCGCGCCGTGCGCGCCGAGCGCACGGATCGCAGCCCTCAAGCGGTCGCGCCGCTGTTTCGACAGTTGATGAAATCCAGGACCTGGCGCGCGTCCATTCATCGCGCGCCACAGCCGGCGCGCTGCATGCGCCCGCGCGTCGAAATCGCTGTCAAATGGCAGCTCGGGCGCATATGACGCGCCGAGCACCGGCCGAGCGCGCGGGTTTAAGCGCCCGTTACGTCGGCCATCGAACGCGGTGATGTATCCGCGAGCGTCACCGTGCTCGGGCAAATTGCCGAAGCATTGGGGGTGGAACCGGGGGACCTACTCAAAAATGCTGCGCGGCTTAGCAAATCGTAAGCCGCCTTAGGCCAGCCGCGAAGCACCCCGCCCGGCGGACCGGACGGGGCTTGGTGGGGCGCTCTTACTCGCCGTTCTTGCGCGGCCGCGACCACAGGAGGGTGTAGCCTTCACCGCCCTCGTCATCGAACAGGTTCGCGTAGATTGGAGCGTTGAAGGAAGGATCGTCGAGTTTGAGCGAGAGGTAGTCGCGGCCCTCCTCGGAGCGCTTCGACCAGGCCGCGCCGATCTCGGCCCGGCCCACGTAGATGCGGTGGCTGGGGGCGTTATCGTTGGAGCGGTTCGTCTCGGCGACGATACGGACGCCCTTAGCTTGCAGGCTCAGGGTGACGATCTCGCCCTGAAAATCATTGCCGACCTTCTTGAAAGAACCGATGTTAGCCATGTCACTTCTCCTGTTGTGTTTCGAGCCCGCGACCACCGCGGCCTCGATGGCGATCTGCAGGCCGAAGACGATCGGCGACGCACCCGCTCGCGGGCCGGAGCGCAGCGGAGGACGCCGTTGTGGCGACTTTCTTGCCTCGCGAGGAATGGGCGAAGCCCAGGGGAAGAAAGTCGCATCAACGGCGTTGCGGCTCAGACGATCGAGGCGAAGCCGGTCTTTGGCCAGATCAAGCCATCAATGAGGCCACGTGCGTCGCGTGCTGAACCGCAATCTTAAGGAGAAGACATGGCTTATCTCGGTTTTGCTGAACAAGAGGTCGGAACGATTCAGCGCAGAAAGAGAAACAATCTGCTGCAAAGGGCGGTATCGTCTCCCAAGAACGGATCGAGGCAACACCGCTCCGCCGCGGCTGCGTGGGCCAGACCGAAATGCCGGCGGCTTGATCGAGGAGCTCCGAGGAGGACTGCCTCTCCCGCCCTCAGGTCTCGATCATCCCCGTTCATCGCGCCGATCTACGCGAACCTGTTCGACGATGAAGGCGGTAAACGGTCATCCCTCGGGCCTTCCGGCCGTAAGAACTGGTTAGGACGGGCTCTCCACCACCCTACCCGGTTCGAACGGGCGGGTCTCGGCCAGAACGATCAAGCGCGTCCATGACGTGACGCCAATGCAAACCGCGCCCAGGCAAGCGAAGACCTCACGCCAAGCCAACGAAGGCACCCCGATCTGGGACACGGCGAACACCACATGATAGCCGGCAACGGCGGCGGGAATCGCAAATGCTGTCGCGATCGCGATGCGCAAAGCCAAGGATCGGGCAATTGCGACCGCGACTTGGCCGAGGACGAGCGTCAGCGCACCGCCGGCCGTCGCGATAAGCAGCGCACCAATGAGGCTGGCGCCGCTCTGAAACGCCGTCATCCCGATACTCAGGGCGACGAAAAACGGTAAGGCATACACAGCGAGCGCAAAGATGGCCCAACAGGACAAGCCGATGCCGAGTGTGTTGAGAACGAGCCCAAGGGCGAGCATGGTGGTGGCTCCATGTGGATAGATCTAGCAGTCGCGCCTTCCACCACCACCACGGCACAATCGGGACATAGGATCGAAACGCGGCGGAGTTGCGGCGCATGCAACTCCGCTCGGTTGCTTGGAGGCGAGAAGACGGCGCTCACGCGCAGCCGAACCTCCAGACGGGAATGCCGAGGCGCTTCGCTTTGTCCGCCAGGTTGTCCTGGATTCCCGTGCCCGGGAAGTGCATGACGCCGATCGGCAGGAGTTCGAGCATGGCGTCGTTGCGTTTGAATGGGGCTGCCTTGGCGTGCTTTGTCCAATCGGGCTTGAAGGCGATCTGAGGCACTTTGCGATTGGTCGCCCATTTGGAGGCGATAAGCTCCGCACCTTTGGGCGAGCCGCCATGGAGTAGGACCATGTCGGGATGCTTGGCGTGGGCCTTGTCGAGGCGGTCCCAGATGAGGTGATGGTCATTGAAGTCGAGCCCGCCGGTAAGTGCGATCTTCGGTCCTGGCGGCAACAAGACCTCGGTTTCAGCGCGACGCTTGGCTGCGATGAAGTCGCGGGAGTCGATCATTGCTGCGGTCAGTGTGCGGTGGTTCACGAGCGATCCTGATCGAGGGCGCCAGGACGATCCGGTGTGAGTCTCAAAGCGCTCGATGGCCTGGTCGCGGAAGAGCTCCAGGCAGTTGCGGCGCTCGATCAAAGTGATGCCTTCGGCCGTCAAGCGCTCGAGTTCGACCGATCGTACCTCGGAGCCATTCTGCTCACGCTGGCTCTTTTGCTGCGCCTGTTCGTTGTCGTCGAGATGGCGTTCGATGCGGTCGACGGCGCGATGGAACAGGTTGACGGTCGACCACAGCAGATCGCCCAGGTCCGGCTCGAGCCGCGTGTCGCTCAGTGTCGCAACCAGGGCGTCGAAGATGTCGGCGACGGCGCCAGCGATCATCTTGCCCTCGGGAAGCGGCCGTGGGTCAGGCTGGTCGTCGAAGGGACAGTAGCCGAAGAGCTGTAGTTCGGTGAGGACGTGGTCAGTTGGAGAAGAGGCGTGCGGCGGTTCAAGGTCGTCGTGATCGGTCATTGGAGGGACCCTTTGCCGGATCGGCCGCGCCCATCGCGGCCTTCGTGGCGATCACTCAGACGGCGGGCGGAGCGGGCCAGAACCCGCAAGGGCCGAAGCGGCAGCGGAGGATGGCGGAGGCCTGCTATTTTGCTTCGCGATGCAAAGCGCGCCGGTTTGATGGCTGTTGTGTCTGCTTATCGCCGGCGCGCGGCGGAAAATAGCCGGGCGTAGCCATTGCCGGCCCGGGCCGCTTGCCGTCCGATCGCCCTCTAGAAGGCCGAGGTCGCGTCCTCTTCCGGCAGTGGCCTCGTTATGACCGACCGATCAATGTCGAAGCACCGCTATTCTGCGGCTACGGTCGACGAATGCATGAAGCGAGCAACGTCTTCTGGTACGAGCTGAAGCCGCAACGCTGCTTGGAGGGTCTCGAGACCGAAGATGTGCAGGTCTTCGTTGAAATCGCCCAGCCGGGGCGACAACGCGATCGCTTCAACACCGGCGGCACTTGCACGCTGTGTGAGAGTAGCCTGCACTGCATCTCCGGCGGCATCGGCGTCGCGGGCGATATAGAGCCGACGCAGGCCAGACGGCAGCAACATGGCTGAGAGGTGATTGGCCGAGAGCGCTGCGGCCATAGGCAGAGTCGGCAGCACGTAACGCAATGAAAGCATGGTCTCAATCCCCTCGCCGGCGGCGAGCACATCGTCCACTACGCCGAATCGGACGGCGCTGCCGAGCAGATCACCCATGGCCCGTCGTGGCGTGTCGATCGGAGCCTTGCCGAGACGAATGCGATCAAAGCCGTCTGGATCGAGCCAGGTTCGGTGCGCTCCGGTGATCCGACCCTCAAGGTCCGTGACGCGGGCAATCATCGCCGGCCAGGTTTCGGTCGACGAATGCTCGTCCGGTCGATAGTAGCAACGAGGATGGAAACGCAGGCTGCCACCATGGCGGGCAACAGCAATTCCGCGGCGCTGCAAGTACGTTTCGACCAGCGTCCCCTCGATCGGGCTGGATATCGCAAAGAGCCGGCGGGCGGCTTCCTGCGATCCAGTCGGCGCCACCGAACGAACGGGTTTCGAGTCTAGCTGCGGCTCAGGATGAGGCAGCTTCAGAAACCGCCTCGCTTCCTCGGCGGCCTCGCTGAAGTCGCGCAAACCCCGGCATTCGCGGATGATGTCGAGGAGGTCGCCGTGCTCGCCGGTCGCAGCGTCAGTCCATTTGCCGGCGGCGCCCTTAGGTGATTCCTGGAGCCGCACGAACATCGAGCGGCCCGGCGTGTTGTGGACGTCGCCGACCACCCAGTACCGGCCCGCCCGCTTGCCATTGGAGAGATAGTATCGGCACACGGCCTCGGCCTCGCGCGCGAGACGGCGTGCCAGATCGTTGGCGTCGCGGGCCATCACGCGGCCTCCCGCTCACTGATGCGCGCAACCGGATAGGTGTCGAGCACCTTTGCCAGGATCGCGACGCCGCTTGCGTCCGTGGGCATGAACATCCGCAGCTTCCAGGAGATGATCTCTCCAAAGAGGCCGTAAGCGAGGAGGCGATCGCGCATCGTGTCGTTGAATCCCGACAGCTCGATGCGGCAAGCGCCCATCACCCGGACGCGGCGAAGCTGGAGCCCCTCCGCGAGGTCGAGGACGGTGCGTCCCTCTATTACCGCGGCAAAGGCAGCGTCCGGCGTGAGCGTGGCCGTATCCGCCGAGACGGCGCTTGCGACCCACGCCGCTGAGACCCTGCGGCCGATAATGCGTTCGCCCGCATCGGCCTGGAGCCGATAGACGCGGGTCGATTCGTTCGGCAATCGTTTCCAGATGGGTAGCAGCAATCCCGCTACGACATGGATCGTGCTTTCCGTGAACTCAGGCACCTCGGCAAGCTCAGCCAGCCAGGCTGCGGCAAAACTCTCCCGATCCGCTTCAACCCAATGGCTCTCCGCCATGATGTTCAACGGGACCTGGTGCTGCTCCATAGGCCGGATCAGGCGGACGCGACGCTCGATCTCGCCGTCGTCGAGCATGATGCTCGGGGCCGGAACCTGCACGGCGGCTCGGCCCGAGCGCTCGTTGATCCGCAGGACAGCATGGGTTGAAAGACGAGTCAGAGCGTCATCCAAACCAACGGGATGGTTACGCTGGCGCTGGACGATGGTGAGCAGCCGCGTCTCGACACCTGTGCTTGGATGGACATAGATCGACCGCCGGCCGCTGACGACAAAGCTTTCGGCACGGAGCGTTTCCAGCCCGAGGTCATAGGTGCCTGAGGCAACAGCGCCCTCGATCCGAGCGTTCAAGAGCTGCTCGAAGGCGGTGAACAGGACATTCTGCAGGTCGATGGTGAGCGCCAACAACCTGTTCAGGAAGGTCGTGATCGGCGGCAGATCATCCCTGAGCCCATTGGCATCCGTCAGCTTCAAGCCGGTCGCATCCTCGAACTTCTCAAACGAGCATCCATCGACCTTGCCTCGGACGAGCAACGTGTAGAGTTGACGCAACGCGTCGCGCCCGTACTGGCTTTCGAGATTGTCCTCAGGCCGGAACAGGCCCTGCCCTCCGGTCTGGCGCTGGCCGCGCGTGATGGGTCCCAAAGTGTCGAGCCGGCGGGCAATGGTGCTGAGAAAACGCTTTTCCGCCTTCACGTCGGTCGCGATGGGACGAAACAGCGGCGGTTGCGCCTGATTGGTCCGGTTCGTGCGGCCGAGTCCCTGGATCGCGGCATCCGCCTTCCATCCGGGCTCGAGCAGGTAGTGAACCCGCAAGCGGCGGTTCCGGGCCGAGAGTTCGGCGTGATAGCTCCTCCCCGTACCGCCCGCGTCAGAGAACACAAGGATACGCTTGACATCGTCCATGAAGGCCGATGTCTCAGCGAGATTGGCCGAGCCGGCGCGGTTTTCGACCACCAACCGGTCGCCCTTACGAATGATGCGGCGGGAGCGGCCGGTCACTTCAGCGACCATGTCGGTGCCGAAGCGCTGGACGATTTGATCCAGCGCGCCGGGTACCGGAGGCAGCGAGGCGAGTTTCTCGATGAGGCGGCCGCGTCGTGCAACGGCTTCCCGGCTCTCAACCGGCTGGCCATCGCGATAGACGGGCCGAGAGCAGAGGTTGCCCTCAGAGTCGGTGAACGGCTCGTAGAGCTGGACCGGGAAGGAATGGGCGAGATAGTCGAGCACATACTCGCGCGGGGTGATATCGACTTGGACGTCGCCCCAATCCTCGGTCGAGATCTCGGCGAGCCGGCGCTCCGTCAGCGCTTCGCCCGTTGAAACAATCTGGATGACAGCGGCATGGCCGGCGTCGAGATCGCGGTCGACCGATCGGATGAGCGACGGCGTCTTCATCGAGGTCAGCAGATGACCGAAGAAGCGCTGTTTGGCGCTCTCGAAGGCGGATCTGGCTGCGGATTTTGCCTGCCCGTTCAGCGTTCCAGTTTCGCCGGTGATGTTGGCGGCCCGCATCGCCGCGTCGAGGTTGTTATGGATGATGCTGAACGCATCTGCATAGGCGTCGTAGATGCGAACCTGCTCCGGCGTAAGCTGGTGCTCGACGAGTTCGTACTCGACGCCCTCATAGGACAATGAGCGGGCGGCATAGAGACCGAGCGCCTTGAGGTCGCGCGCCAGCACCTCCATCGCCGCGACTCCACCCTCCTCGATTGCCTCGACGAACTCGGCGCGCGTGGCGAACGGGAAGTCGGCGCCGCCCCAAAGGCCGAGGCGCTGGGCATAAGCGAGGTTGTGGACCGTGGTTGCGCCCGTCGCCGATACGTAAACCACGCGAGCATTGGGCAAGGCGTGCTGGAGCCTCAGGCCTGCGCGCCCCTGCTGCGAGGCCGCCTGGTCGCCGCGCTCGCCCTTGCCCGCGACCGCATTCTGCATGGCATGGCTCTCGTCGAAGACGATCACTCCGTCGAAGTCGGAGCCCAACCATTCAACGATCTGCCCGGCACGCGAAAGCTTCTCCCCACGCTCGTCGGTGCGTAGCGTGGCATAGGTGGTAAAAAGGATGCCTTCCGAAAGCCGGATCGGTCTGCCCTGGCGAAACCGGGACAGAGGCGTAACGAGAAGTCCCTCCATGCCGAGCGCGGACCAATCGCGCTGGGCATCTTCGATCAGCTTGTCGGACTTGCTGATCCAGACCGCACGGCGGCGGCCCTTGAGCCAATTGTCGAGCAGGATTCCCGCAACCTGCCGCCCCTTGCCCGCCCCGGTACCATCGCCGAGAAACCAGCCGCGACGAAATCGAACGGCCTTCTCTGCGTCGTCGCGCGCGGCGGCCACAACATCAAATGTCCTATCGACCGTCCAGGAGCCTGCGAGAAATTCGGAATGCGCCTCGCCGGCATAAATGATGCTCTCGATCTGAGCGTCCGACAGAACTCCGTCTGCCACCAGACTTGGAGGCAGATGCGGACGGTGGGACGGCTTCGGTGGCGCAACGGACGCCATCGCCGCCGACTGCACGAGCTTGTTCGGATGTGGGCACGATCCGGGAATACGGATCGACTGCAATCCGTACTCCTCATAGAGCGCATCGGTAAGGCGGGCGCCTTCCGGCGGCGACCATTCGACTGTCTCGTACGCAAGTTCCACACCTTCCGGCGCGCTCCGCGAACTCGACGAGGGGCTTGGTGCAATGGCGCCGGCCGATCGGGGCATCGCAGGGCGTCTAACGATGTCGGCCACGACCGGCGCTGCGACGGGCGGCCTCGGAGGCACATGATGGGTGACCCACTCGAGCAAGGTGGCGACATCGCTGGCCACGCCTTGTGAGGCGGGAAAAGCCTTCAGATCGGCAGCGGGCAATTTGTCGATTACGAGCAGCCTCGTTTCCGTCTGAGTGCCGTGCTTGGCGTAGACGGCCCCGTCGATCGCGGCAGAAAACACGACCCGTCCGCGCTCCTGGAGGCGAACAAAGGCCTCTAGCCACGCCGGGTTATCCGGCGCAAGGCCTGCGCCAACGATGGCGACGAGGCGTCCACCATCGCAAAGGCGCGCGAGCGCCGAAGCGATGTGTCGGAAGGCGGCGTCCGCCATTCGTCGATCGACATTCGCCACCGCGGAGAACGGCGGGTTCATCAGAACGACGCTCGGCACAACGCTCGCGTCGAGGTGATCATCGATTTGCCCGGCGTCGAACCGCGTAACCTCAACGTTGGCAAACAAATGATCCAGCAACGCCGCGCGGCCTTCGGCCAACTCGTTCAACATCAGAGAGCCGCCGGCGAGCTCGACGAAGATGGCGAGCAAGCCGGTCCCCGCGGAGGGCTCCAGAACACGGTCTGCAGGCGTAATGCCGGCCGCGGCGCATGCGGCCAGCCCAAGCGGGATCGGCGTCGAGAATTGCTGAAGCGCCTGACTGTCCTCGGAACGCCGCGTATGGGTCGGCAGACAGCTCGCGATTCTCGCGAGCATTGGCAGCATGGCAGCCGTCGAGCCAGCTTTGGCGCGCATGGCCGGACCGAACTTGCGAAGGAAGAGAACGGTTGCCGCCTCGCAGACTTCATACGCGGTCTTCCAGTTCCAGGCGCCGGCCGCATCAGAGGCGCCGAAGGCCGCTTCCATGGCGCCACGCAGGACGGCGGCATCAATGCGACGGCCGCGTTCGAGATCAGTCAAGAGCTGTCGGGCGGCCTTGATAGCAGCAGAGGTGAGAGTAGCAGCGGCACGCATCGAGAGCGGCGCGGCGGCAGCGCCGCCCGGGAGAGGTTCGGTCATGACAGGATTTCTTTCGGAGAGCGGGAACGGGTCGAACCATCAGGCGCTCTCCTTTGACCTAACGGCTCAAACCCTTCCCGGCCCGGCTCTTCCTCTCAGCGCTCGCCCATAAAAAATGGGGACCGGCGTTACACCCGGTCCCCAAGCAACTGCGGGATGGCCGGAGCCATCCCGTTCTGTGTCACTCAGCCGCATCGAGCTGCGGGTCGTCGCCGGCGTTCTCCCGATCCTCATCGTCGGCGAGGAATTCCGGCAGCGGACCTGCTTCGCCCTCCTGCCCCACCGGCGCTGCATCGGGATCAACGAGACGCAGCGGCTCCGGCAACCAGCCTGAGCCGTCCAGAAGGCGCTCGGCCTCCTTGGCCATGTCGGCCTTCTTCAGATGGTCGATCAGTTGCGCCGACGACTCGCCCTTGACTTCCCGCACCGCCTCCAGAATTCGCGGCTTGGTGACCCGGCCGAGATAGTTGTCGACGGTCGGCCGCCAGCCAGCCTGCACCATGTCGAGCCCGATCGCGCGCGCCAGCACATCCGCTTGGTCGAGACGGGTGCGGACACCGTGAGCGAAGACACGGCCCTGATTGTAGCGATTGGCCGGCTCATAGACGGCATTGACCGCAAATGATGCACAGTGGGCGAACAGCGACGCCTGTGCACCACCATCGAGAGCCGTCAGCGCATCCCAGAGATCGTTCTCGCTCTTCGGCAACCGTGCCTTCCAGGCCTCATGCCGCGCCTCGACGGCCGTCGTCGTGCTCGAACAAATCCCGCAGAACGCCGCCACCCGCGTGCTGATAGGTATCGAGGCCCACAAACTGCGCCCGGCGATCGGACCCGCGCACGGCGACCGAGATCCACTTCCAGCCTTCGGCCGCGATCGTCTCAGCCGCCGAGCAAGCCAAGCTGGAAACCGATTATCAGGATGCAGACGAGCTGCCCGACGAAATCGACCAGCGTCTCGGCGAAATCGAGGCGGCACTGTCGGCATTCGAAAACCGGCCGATGCACTACGATCCGACCGAGATCGCCCGAGCTGGTGTCTTCATCAGCATCGATTCCGAGGGGCGCCTCTCCGTGGACCGGGGTTACGTCCGGCCAGAGGACGAGGTGCCGGCAACTGATTGCGACGTCGGGCAGGACGCCGGTGCGTTGTCGACCGAAGGTCAAGAAGAGGGCGCTTCCGTCCAGCGCACGGTGATCGCGGTCGCGGGTAGTGCTCCCGATGCTGAAGAAGATGATGAGGATGCGGCCAGGCCTCTGCCGGATCGGCTGATCACCGAGCTGACGGCGCATCGTACGCTGGCATCGCGGGATGCACTGGCAGAAAATCCTGCGATCGCGTTCCAGGCGGTGCTGCATAATTTCGTGCTGACGGCTTTTTACCGGTTCGCGTCATCCGGAAGCTGTCTCGAGATCGGCCTTCGCACGCCGAACTTTCCAACTCAAGCTCCGGGGCTGAGAGAAAGCGTCTCCGCCAAGGCGGCGGATCTGGTAAGGCTCGTCATAACCGGAACGGCTTACGTTCTGCCAGACTTGCTCCTGGTGGGCGTGATCGGCTGTGACCGAGAACGCCATGAGCTGCTCGAGCGTCATGCCGTCTTCGGCATAGACCTCATGCAGCTTCGGCGACACCGACGCCAGCCGCAGCCGCTGCTTCACGATAGCAGGGTTCACGAAGTGCCGGGCGGCGATGTCTTCCTCGCTCATGCCGAGGTCGCGGAGCGTCTGGAAGGCCCGAAACTGATCGAGTGGATGCAGGCCGACCCGCTCGTCGTTCTCCGCCACCGAGTCATCCTCGGTGATGCCCCCTTCGCGGACGACGCACGGCACCGCCTGCGTCTTGGACATCCGCTTCTGTTTCACCAGGAGCTCGAGAGCGATAGCGCCTGCCGCCTGCCGGCACCTCGAACATGCCGGTCTCGTTGCCATCTGCATCAACGACGGCCCGGACGCTCAGACTTTGCAGAAGCGTACGCTGCGCGATGCTCTCGGCTAGCTGCTCGATCGAGACACCGGCCTTGACGCGGCGAACGTTCGACTGGCTGAGCACGAGCTTGTTAAACGGAATGTCCCGGGAAGGCGACAGCGTGATCTTTTGTACGGCTTTCGTCATTTCGGCTCTCCACGACGGGCGGCCGTGAGACTCTCTCTCGGCTTCCAACCCGTCGCGAACAGCCTTCCCTCCTCTCACTCTCGCGCGAGGCCGAGCATCACGCCGGCTCGCGATCGGCGACAGCCGAATCCAGCGACGCGGGCTCAACGGACCTGGGAATGAAGTCGAGCAAATAGTCCGCGGCCTTGCTCGCCTGCGAGGCGGCCCGCACGATGGCCCGATTGTCTTCGCGCAGGACTTCAAGTAATCAGGAGCAGCCCATAATGTGAAGGAGCACCACGTTTCCGGTGTTATGCCGGGATAGTGCGCGATCTCCTCCACATTATTTCCTTGCCGCTAAAGGGTATCGAGCGCTCTGGTCCTGTTTCCACGATGGTCGTTTTGCCGATCGTGACGGGCTTTCGAGGCGCTCCAACGCCAAGCGCTTTGTTTCCAGATTTGCCTGAGCGTAGTGGTTTGTCGTGTCGAGGCTGACATGGCCGAGCCAGCTTCGGATCACAGTGACGTCAACGCCTGCCGCCACCAGATGCACCGCCGTCGCATGACGGAAGCTATGAGGTGTTACGTGCTTTGAGGCCAGGCTCGGCATGATCTTCGCTGCCGCTTCGACGTACTGCGCCAGTTTGAAGCGGACGCCCGATGCGCCGAGCGGGACGCCATACCGATTAACGAAGATCGGCTCGTCGGCGGCCCTCGGCTGTCGCATGAGCTGCGATCTTAGCAGCGACACGGTCTCTGGCCAAAGAGGGCTCAGCCGTTCCTTTCGTCCCTTGCCGTAAAGACGCACGCAGGTTGGCGAGTCGAACCGGATCGCCCGCGGGCAAACATCGAGCGCCTCCTGGATGCGCGCGCCGGTATTGTAGAGGAAGGAGAAGAGCGCGTGGTCACGTAGCCCCTCGATCGTCGAGCGATCGGGCTGCGCCAGAATGGCCTTCACCTCGTCCGGCTCCAGATAGCACGGCGCATGGATCGGCGCTTTCTTCATGGGCACGTGCAGAATCTGAGTGCATTGCTCGATAGCCGTCGGTTCGCGGTCAGCAACGAAGCTGAAGAAGCTACGTAATGCGGACAGGCGACAGTTGCGCGTGCCAATCGTATCTCCGCGTTCCTGCTCGGTGTATTGCAGGAAGGTCTTGACCTCGGAGGCCGTCAGGTCGCTCAGTGCGAGCTGGGCTATCGGCCGGCGTCGCCGTTGAGCCACGAACCTGAGGAACAGGCGCCATGTGTCACGGTAGGATCGAACGGTGTGCGCAGAGGCATTTCGCTGCTGAACCATCCACTCGTAAAAGAAGGCATGAAGCAGCCTCGGGAACGGGTCGATCGCTTTCATGGCTGCACCCCCTCTGACGCGTGCAGGCAATGTGACGCGAACGTCCGGAAGCGTTCGTTTGCTTGCTGAAGGAGTTCCTGGGTGACCGTGATGTAAACCAGCGTCGAGTGGATATCGCGGTGCCCCAGATATGTGGCGAGGAATGGAAGCTTGTCCTGCGGATTGATGCCGGCGCGGTACCATTCGAGAATGCGGTTCACGACAAACGAGTGCCGCAGGTCGTGGATACGAGGACCAGCCTTGCCTTTCGCCGGCTTGAGTCCGGCGCGCCGCAGGATGTCGACAAGGCAACCGGCGATGGCGTGCGACGTGTAGCGCGCGTTACCCTTATCGTGCCAGAACAGGCCAGAGTCAGGGCTTTGTGGCACCTTTGCCTTGCGCCTCGCCTCCAGATATTCCCGCAGCGCCGACAGCGGGCTGTCAGCCAGCGGCAGGATCCTCGATTTGAAGAACTTCGTCTCCCGGATGGTAATCGCGCCGACCTGAAGATCGATGTCGGCAAGGTTCAGGCGTGCGAGTTCTCCCAGCCGCAATCCCGCGCAATAGGTCAGGACCAGCATGGTGTAGAGGCTGATCGGCCGCAACGGTGAACGTGGAGAGGGGTAAGCTCGAGCGATATCGAGGAGACGACGAACCTCTTCCTGGCTGTAAATATAAGGCCGACGCCATTGCCTCGCGACCTGCTGTGCGGGACGGGGATCCGGACGCCTTGGTTTGATGCTGGGATCGAGATGATGCTGTGCCTTGGCCAAGGCGCGAGCGAGCTTTTCGCATTCGGCGGCATGGTTGGCGGTTGATCGCGCGGCCGCCCAGTGCTGCAACATGATCGATACTGTCTCTCCCGCCAACTCCGGATGCGCTTGCAAGAAGCGATCGAACCGCCAGAACCAGCGAGCCTGCGTCTGATAGCGATAACCTCTCGCCTGCATCAGCGCGATATGGTTGCGCATGAGGTTGCCGAGAACACTGCCGAACGGTGGGAACTGCCGTAGCGCTTCGAGTGCCTGATCGGGATCGGGCGCGAGCAGCGACCGCACGATCGCCTTGTCGCTTTTTGCATGGTACTCGGCACGCAAATCGGCAATAGGATTTCTGACGATCAGTGCTTCCCCCACGAGGAAGTCGAGGAAGCGATTGACGATGCGGGCGCGATGCAGCAGCGTCGCCATGGGCCAGTGCATGGCATATTCGCGCAACCACGTTTCGAGCACTTCTCGACCAAGCTGTCCGGATATGCGCTGATCCCGGATAACCACTTCCTGGAAGGTTCGGAGCGCCTGACGGTAATAGATCGAAGTGGTCGAGCAGCGTAGCCGGAGCTGACCAAGATAACGGGCAATCGTTCTGCCATCGGTGTCGGGCCAAGCGTTCATGAGCGCACCTCCTGTCCAGGGATCTCTAGGGCGATTGCGCGCAGGTCCTCCGTGGCAAGTTTCAGGTAGGGGATCGTCGATTCCGTTGAACGATGACCCAATACGTCTCCGATCAGCTTTCGCGGGACCGACGCCCGGAGCAGACTGACTGCACGTGCATGCCGGAAGATATGCGGGCCACGCTTGCCGCATGGTGTGATGCCTGCCGCCTCGAGCCGCCGGCTGACTTCGTTATAAATGCGCACCATGGGAACGTGGGGTGCGCGGGTGCGAACAAAGATTTCCCGCACATCAGTTTCAGGGCGGCCGTGCCGGAGATAATCGATCAGCGCCTCCCCGACGGCCTCAAACAAAGGCAGCCGAGAATGATCACCCGTTTTGGAGCGGCGGATGTGCAGAATATCGCCGCGCCAATCGACATCTTCCAATCGCAACCGGATTATTTCACCGGCACGCAAGCCATAGGCCGCCAGAAGCTGGAGGATGGCATGGTCGCGCAGGCCCATCGGCGATCGGTCTTTTCGGACAAATTCCAGGACGGTCGAGACCTGATCCGAACTTAACGCGGATGGGATGCCTTCATACGCGTAGAGCAGCGGAGCAATGACATGCTGGGAGAGATCGGCCGCGATGCGGCCCGTCCTATGGAGATGTCTCAGCAGCGACCGAAGCCGTTCGGCGACATCTTTTAAGGATTTCCGCCTCAGCCCGCGAGCCCGCATATCCATGTAGATATCGAGGTCGCGGACGGTCAGGTCCGCAAAACTGGCGTTCGAATGCTTGATGTGCCAGGCACAAAAATTTCGGGCTTCCCACAATAAGGCGTCGATCGACGCCGTGGCGAGCCCGCGTTCCTCCCGCAGCCATGTCTGATACTGATCGCACACCTCTCGACAAAGCCGCTCGCCAGCATTGATGGCCGCAGGTTCAGGTGGCCAGCGCTTCAACGCGAGCTTCAGCAGCGCGTGTATTCCTGATCTAGGAATGCCTATCCAATAGCGAGCTGGAGCGCGGCCATGACGCTTACGAAATTGTCGAACCGCAAACCGCAGATAAGCCGCTACGTCGGCCGGCGTGACCGCTTCGAGAGCAATTGCGCGTGCCGTCAGATACGCAAGAAAGTAGTCGGCGTTGCGGCAATAGTTATGAACTGCAACTCGGTTATATCGCTGTCGCGTCAGCGCATCCTTAAGCTCCGCGACAAGGGTCCCGTATCCATGTGGCATGAAGGCATCCTCAACTGTGTTTGATCAACAGCCGAGGGTCTCACGCCGGAAATAATGCGCAGCAGATCGCCGGCCTTTTTAGCCGATCTCCACAAGCCGGCCGCGCTAAGAATCTTCCTTCACATTATGATCTGCTGCTGATTACTGAAGTAATGGCGAGCTCGCCATTATTCAAGCCAGGAGCCGATATAGTCGGCGTGGCGCACGGTCGGGACGATCCCGAGCGACGCGCAGCTGAACGCGGAACTCAACTCGGCGATTTATCTGAACAGTCAAGTTGTCTCAGTGAGATTTTTCGGCAGCGTTTTCCTGAAAAACCGCGGGCTTCCGGGCGATCTCGGCTCGTGAGACAGACTCGCGAATTGCTGAGGCACGTTGGCGGTCGTTCAACCGGCACAGCAGGCCAGCTCGGCGACGTCCTCGCCGAACGAGAGAGCAGCGAGCTTCAGGTCCCCGACAGTTTCGCCCCGGGCTGGTGCTCGATCGACCGAGCTGACGCAAGAGGTGACGGATGGCAGTGCGCGAGCGTTCACCACTCCTACCCGATGACGCCCGAATCGCTTGTCAGCCGGGCGATACCGGCCCGCCGGTCACGGTCACATTCAGATCGGTGATGAGCCCGCTCGACAGCGAATAGACCCAGCCATGTACCGCCAATGGCTGGCCGCGCGCCCAAGCATCCTGAACGAAGACGTCGGACGCGACGTTCCTAACCTGGCGGATGACGTTGAGCTCGCAGAGCCGGTTCAGCCGCTCTCGGTCGTCGGCGTAGGCGGCGAGCTCGTCCTTGTGGTCGTGGGCGACTTCGCGGATCGGATGGAGCCAGTGGTCGACGAGGCCGCGGCGCTCGCCATCCACTGCAGCGGCTATGCCTCCGCAGCCATAGTGGCCGACGACCAGCACGTGCTTCACCCTGAGCACGTCGACGGCGAACTGCAGCACCGACAGATAATTCGCATCCTGGGGCGGGGCGAGGTTGGCGACGTTGCGGTGAACAAACATCTCGCCGGGGTCCAGCCCCACGATCTCGTTCGCGGGTACCCGGCTATCGGAGCAGCCGATCCACAGATATTCGGGCCTCTGCTGCCCCACCAGCCTCTTGAAGAAGCCGGGATCGACAGCGAGCTTGCCCTCGGCCCAAGCGCGGTTGTTTTGCTTCAGCTGATCGAGCATGAGATGGTCGACTCCTTGGTTACTGTTGATGCCGCGCTCGCTTCACCACTTTGGTCTCTTTAGACCGCTGTTGCATATGATCGGCGAGACGATCATAGCTCGCAGCAATGGCACGCATTTGCCGTTTGGCTTCTGTGTCATCCAGGAGTTTCGCGATGGAGCGAAGCTCCTCAGCTCGCTCGTGCCAATACTTGGGATCGTTGATGAAAGGATGGGTCAAGGTAATCACGCTAAGCGCCTATACCCTTCAGCTGCTTCCCACGGTTCACAGACTCTACGATATCGTTCACGATCCGCAAAATATCATGATCTAAGAGCGCTTGTCAGGAGTGAACGGCCGGAGGCTTTTGGCTCGGCCAAAGACGTTCACCGGCCTCGCGCACCCCGATGCGCGAGGCCCTTACGGCCCGTGCCCGACTGCCAATGCTGACTGTGAACGATGCCAGGGGAACCAGACGCTGGTGCTACGCGTATTGAGTCGTGGGTTGGTGTGTGTCGCTGAGGGGAAAAGGCAAGTGGAAGAACGTCCGATCATTCTCGTTGTGGAAGTTGACGAGACGATCCAGGAGCTCGTCCGTGATGCCATGACGGAAGGCGGTTACCAGCCGGCAATGGTGACATCCGCCCATGAGGCGGTGACCCTACTTCAAAGTGGGCAGGCGGACTACCGGGCGCTTGTGATCGATATTTACCCGGGCGGCAGCATGAACAGTTGGGAAGCGGCTCGGAAGGCCAGGAAGATCGCCCCGGATTTGCCGGTCGTGTACATGACCGCAGGCGCTGGCAACGAATGGCCTTCGGAAGGTGTCCCGAGCAGCGTCCTTCTGCAGAAGCCATTTGCCTTGGCACAACTGGTGACTGCCGTCTCTCAGTTACTCATCACCGGGTCTACCCCACCGAGGACACCTTAGAGACACTGGCGGTGTTAATCCTCGTGCAGCCCGAGGGGGTCTATTTGAGAATCGGATAATGATGGCCGCGCATCTCACGTTATCCACGCGGGACTGAATAAGTCGCCACGCCATTTTACTGCTCACTTTCATCCGTCGCGCCGTGTCGAGCGTGTGGATGTATTTGCTGGTGACTGACCCCTTCGCGTGTCCGACCAGCGCTGCGATCGTAACCTCAGTGAAGCCGAGATCGTTCGCGATACCAGCGAAGCTGTGACGCAGCACGTGTGGGGTGATATCCGGGAGCGGCGACTTTCTAAATAGTTGCTCCCGATGGTTTGGGAAACTGCTAAAGGCATTGTCGTCCCCGTACCCGGGAAAGACGTAGGCCTCCACTTTCTCTCGGCTCCGGGCATCCATAAACTCGACCACGGGGAGTCCGATCGGCCGAATTGAAGCGCCCTCTTTGCTGTCCTCTAGACGCAGACAGCTCGCCTCGGTATCCACCTCAGACCACTTGAGGCCGATGATCTCGCTGCGACGGTAGCCGGTAAGCACGATCTGCCGGATGATGTCGATGGTGATAGCGTATTTTCGTCTTGGCCGCCGCCCGCAGTATCTCGCCCAGTATTTCGATACTCCGCTTCTGTAAGGCGGCGGTTGCGCACGTTGTCCTTCGGCTTACGGATACCGTCAATGCCTGTGGCACAGACGATGACGCTCGCTATTTCGCGGCTACTTCGCGGTGCCGGTCATGGGTCATTTCTACCCGCCTTCAGCTCGTTAGTGGGAGCGCGCCCGCCAATATGGCTCAAGGACTGTGCGCTTCAAGAAGCCCCCCGTTATCCCGCCTCCGGAATCCAGAACCGCAAGGGATGGCCCGGCGTTGACGGTTAGGAGACCAAAATCCGTAGTTAATGCTCGTACTGGCTGACGGTGCTACGGCCCGCTTATAAGAGCAGCTATCGATAACGGCCGCGTAAGAGGCAAAGCAATTGGCGCGACCCGCAGCCGACCCACCTCGCAACCGATCATAAGGCCTCGGAGCCCCCGCACCCGGCCGCCCCAGTTGAAAACGCTCGCGGCATAAAGCGCTGAACCAGCTGCTGATCCTGCATTGCATCGACAGGTGGAGCATATTGCTATATCTTGGCTAGCGGCGGCCCCGCTGACATGAACGGCGAACCGGCATGACAGAGAAAAAACCACCAGCAACACTGGGGGACGTGTTGTACGCGAAGTCCGAAGCTTCGGTGCCGGAGCAGGACTGGGTGACGCTCGTTCAATCGATTGCTGGCGGCGATCAATTCGCGCTTCATGAGCTCTATGCGATGGCCCATCGCGTCGTTTTCACTTTGGCGATGCGTATCACTGCCAATCGGGAGACCGCCGAAGAACTCACCGTCGACGTATTCCACGATGTATGGCGGCGCGCGTCGGATTACGATGCCGAGAAAGGCACGGTGCTCGGCTGGATCATGAACCAGGCGCGCTCGCGCGCTATCGACCGCCTGCGCTTCGATAGCCGGAAGAAGCGTAGCGGGGATCCGCAGCCGCTGGCCCAGGTTGCTGCTGATCCGTGCGATGTCCTTGAGCTGCGCGAACAGGAGAAGTCCCTTCGCGCGGCATTGGCGATGCTCACGCCGGACGAGCGTTTGGCGATTGAAACGACATTCTTCGCCGGCCTTACCCATGCAGAAGCCGCGGCACGGCTGAACCAGCCGCTCGGCACCATCAAGACGCGAATTCGCTCCGGGCTCTACAAGCTGCGGCGCGCGTTGAACGCGGGAGGGGGCGAGCTATGAGTGCATCCGATCGCAACCAGTGCCCACAGAGTGAGATGACATGTGCGTACGCGCTGCAGGCCCTGCCCGCGAGCGAGATTGCCGCGACCGAAGCCCACATTGCCTCGTGCCTGGACTGCCAGCGGGAACTCAAGGCGCTGCGTCCGGTGGTCGACCGTTTCGCCTCCTGGCCCACCGACCTGCTGCGTCCCTCCGCATCGCTGCAGGCGCGCCTGGCGCTGCGCATCGCCAAAGAGACGGACAGGCATCCTGTGCCGCCGCCACCACGGCAGTGGCTTGAGCCGGAATGGGAGCAGGTCGCAGCCGGGATCGAGTGCAAGCTCCTCGCGACAGACAGGGAGAGGCACCGGGTCAGCATGCTCGTTCGTCTCGCGCCCGGTGCGAGCTACCCGGCGCACACCCATGCTGGCGTGGAGGAGTTGCATCTTCTCCACGGCGAGCTGTGGATCGACGAGCGCAAGCTCTCGCCAGGCGACTACAACTACGGCGCCCCGGGAGCGAGCGATCAACGCGTCTGCAGCGAGACCGGCTGCACCTGCGTTCTCGTCACCAGCACCAAGGATATGCTTCGCTGAGTTCTCTCGGGCGCGTGATGCGCTGATACGGCGATCGCTTGCTCGCGCTGGGCGCCGCCGAACGCGCCCGCGCGAAAACCCCTCGCGTCTGCATCCGGTCAGACGGAA
Source organism: Bradyrhizobium zhanjiangense (assembly GCF_004114935.1). Taxonomy (NCBI): domain Bacteria; kingdom Pseudomonadati; phylum Pseudomonadota; class Alphaproteobacteria; order Hyphomicrobiales; family Nitrobacteraceae; genus Bradyrhizobium; species Bradyrhizobium zhanjiangense. Next base: position 2,021,995 of record NZ_CP022221.1, on the reverse strand, counting down.
CTCTCCTATTTTTCTCGATCCGCCAGCAGTTCGGGCCAATCCAGAAGTTTGCGCCTGACGTATTGCGGGTATGAGTCCAAGCCCGATCCGGTGCCCACAGAGCGAGATGACGTGTGTCTACGCACTGCAGGCCCTGCCTGCGAGCGAGATTGCCACGGCCGAAGCCCACATCGCCTCGTGCCCGGACTGCCAGCGGGAACTCGAGGCACTGCGTCCGGTGGTCGATCGGTTTGTCTCCTGGCCCACCGATGTGCTGTGTCCCTCCGCATCGCTGCAGGCGCGCTTGGCGCTTCGTATTGCCGAGGAGACCGGCAGGCCGCCCGTGCCGCCGTCGCCGCGGCAGCGGTCCGAGCCGCAATGGCAGCAGGTCGCACCAGGGATCGATTGCAAGCTGCTTGCGACAGACATTGAGAGACACCGGGTCAGCATGCTTGTGCGTCTCGCGCCTGGTGCGAGCTACCCAGCACATACCCATGCCGGCGCGGAAGAGCTGCATCTTCTCGACGGCGAACTGTGGATCGACGAACGCAAGCTCTCGCCGGGCGACTACAACTACGGTGCCCCAGGAGCGAGCGATCAACGCGTCTGGAGCGAAACCGGCTGTACCTGCGTTCTCGTCACCAGCACCAAGGACGTCCTGTGCTGAACATGCCGAACACCGCTGCTCGTCAGACTAACCTGGCCGGGCAAGCCTCTGCCTCCTCTCAAGAGAAGCAGACGCCTCCCGGTAATTGTAACGCTTGCATAAGCTGACACGGAGGAAGAGATGTCCACGCTTGATACGGCACGTTCGTTTAATTTTGTGAGCTCGCTGCCCGATGAGCTCGACGATGGCGTTTTATTGGATAGCCTTCCTATTGGCGTATACGCTTGCGACGCTGCCGGCTTTATCCTTCGCTACAATCGTGCGGCCGCCGCTTTGTGGGGGCGCAAACCGCGGCTGGGCGAGCACGCCGAACGGTTCTGCGGTTCGTACCGCCTGCTAGACCTGGGCGGCACGCATATCCCGTCCGCGGAATGTCCCATGGCCATCGCCCTTGCGACCGGTCGAGGCTTCCGGGATGAACGTATCCAGATCGAACGTCCCGATGGCAGCCGCATTATGGCGCTGGTGAATGTCGAGGTACTGCGGAATGTCCGCGGCCGAGTGACGGGCGCGGTAAGCGTCTTCCGTGACTGCGGATTCCCAGGTCGGGACCGTGGACAAGCAGCCGATCATGTGGCGGATCTCGAGGCGATCCTGAAGTCTCTTCCGGCGGCGATCTACACGACCGACCCGGAAGGCAGGATCACCTTCTACAACGAAACCGCCGCCGAGCTATGGGGGGTGCGGCCCGAGCTACACCGCAGTGAGTTTTGCGGCTCGTGGAAGCTCTACTGGCCCGATGGAACGCCCCTTCCGCATGATCAATGTCCCATGGCGGTCGCCCTGAAGGAGCGAAGAGCAATCAATGGCCAAGAGGCAGCGGCGGAGCGACCCGATGGAACACGCATCCCGTTCCTAGCCTACCCGACGCCCCTATTTGACGAAGTCGGCGAGCTGGTTGGCGCTGTAAACATGCTCGTGAACATTAGTGGGCGCAAATCGGCTGAGCTCGCCAGCCAGCGATTGGCTGCAATCATTGAATCTTCCGACGATGCGATCATCTCCAAGGACACAAATGGCATCATCACCAGCTGGAATGGCGGCGCCCAACGCCTCTTCGGGTATTGTGAGCATGAAGTCATTGGCAAGCCCGTGACGATCCTCATTCCGTGCGATCGGCAGGACGAAGAGCCGGCAATTCTCAGTCGCATTCGGCGCGGCGAACGCATTGAGCACTACGAGACGATCCGCCGGAGGAAGGACGGCAGTCTCGTTGACATCTCGCTGTCAGTCTCACCCATACTGGATTCGAGCGGGAACGTCGTTGGCGCTTCGAAGATCGCACGGGATATTTCGGACCGGCGGCGCGCCGAGGAGCAGAAGAATCTGTTGCTCGGGGAGATGAATCACCGCGTGAAAAACCTCTTCGCGTTGGCTGGAGGCCTAGTCAATCTGAGCGCTCGCGGCGCTACGTCCGTTCCGGATCTGGTCTCTGACCTCCGGGGCAAGTTCTTGGCGCTTAGTCGAGCTCATTCGTTGACGCTATCAGGGGCAGAGACCGACGCTCACCAGATTACGACCCTTCATACGCTCATGGCCGAGGTGACAGAGCCTTATGACCATGAGGGGACGTCCGAACGCCGGATTGCCGTATCTGGCCCGGACATTCAACTCGGGCGTAGCGCCGTTACGAACCTTGCTTTGCTCCTTCATGAGTTCGCGACAAACGCGCTCAAATATGGAGCTCTGGTAGATCCATCCGGCCAAGTGCGGATCGAATGCTTTGAACGGGAGCATGACTTTTGCATTACCTGGCGTGAAGCTGGAGTGGTTTCGCCTGCGGGAGAATCGGCGCGTGAAGGTTTCGGCAGTTGCCTCGCACGGGCAGCAACCACCGCCCTTAACGGCAGTTTTTCTCGGGACTTCACGAGCAATGGACTGGAGATTCGGCTGACCGTGCCACGGGCCAAATTGCGCGAGTGATCGCCGAGCAGGACTGAAATGTCGCCGTTCACGAACGAGATCAGTAATGGTCACGAGAAGTCAATCCTTCATTCGAAGGGATTCGTATCCCTTAGTTAGGAGCGCTATGCGGTAGATCACACAGCATATCTGGGCTTGCCGTTTCCGACCGTCGGCGTCGAAGTGGCGACACTCCCGATGTATCCACGATCGGTTGGCGGAAGCCACATCTCCTGAGCGTTTCCGCGCGGCAGTTGGGCCGGCGACGGTTAGTCGTGGGCCGCCTTTCGATTCCGCGACCCGATTGCAGGCCGACTGGCGCCATATTCCAAATGCAGGCTTTCGATCAGAAACGTCTTAGCGCTGGACAGGAATCGGCTTGCTTGAACGACGAGTCAGGAACCTTTCTCTAGCAGCACGCTTGATAAATGAGCAACTCTCACAACAGCGTAACTCGCCGCGCACAAGGGAACATTCCATGACGAAAGAAAAGACACTGGAGGACCTCTTCCACGACACGCTCAAGGACATCTACTACGCGGAAAGAAAGATCCTGAAAGCCCTTCCGAAGATGGCCCGCGCCGCTTCATCGCCTGAGCTGAAGGTGGCATTCGAAAAGCACAAGGACGAGACAGAAGGCCAGATCGACCGCCTGCAGCAGGTGTTCGAACTGATGGGCAAGCGGGCCCAAGGCAAGACCTGCGACGCAATCGAAGGAATCATCGCCGAGGGCGAGGAGATCATCGAAAGCTTCAAGGGTACGCCCGCGATCGACGCCGGACTGATTTCTTCCGCGCAGGCGGTCGAGCACTACGAGATCACGCGCTACGGCACGCTCAAGCGATGGGCGGAGGTTCTGCGCTTGAAAGACGCCGTCAAGCTGCTCGACGAGACGTTGGAGCAAGAATCCAACACGGACGAGGCGCTGACGGAGTTGGCGGACGCATCCGCCAACGAATTGGCGAAAGCTGCCTGAACTCGAAGCCACCCGGCAACGCCGGTGGCTTTCTCTTCAGCAAATATCATTCGAAAGGAGATCATCATGGGTCGTGGCATTCTGCTCTGGCTGTTGGGTGTTCCCATTCCGATCATCATCCTGCTCGCGCTGTTCATGCGGTAAGGGGAAGCCATGGCAACAACCCAATCTGCAACAGACACTATGGCTTCAACCGAATCGTCGCCGTCGGCTGTCAGCTGGGGACCGATTGTTGCTGGCGCGTTCGCTGCGTCAACGCTCACGCTGATTCTGATGCTCCTGGGCTCCGGCCTTGGCCTGACGATGGTGTCCCCGTGGTCGAACGAGGGCGCGAGTGTCACGACCTTCGCCGCCTCCACAGCAATTTGGCTGATTGTCGTTCAATGGTTATCCTCGGGCGCGGGTGGCTATCTGTCCGGGCGCCTGCGCACCAAATGGGTCAGCATCCACACGGATGAGACCTTCTTTCGGGATACCGCGCATGGCTTCTTGGTGTGGGCGCTCGCAACGCTGTTGGTGGCAGCGGTTCTCGGCTCCGCCCTATCCGCTATGGTCGGCAGAGGCGTCCAGGCAGCCTCGACCGTCGCATCCGGTGCGGCCATGGGCGCTTCCGCCGGCACGACTGCGACCGGCAATACCGGGTCGGAAGGAGCGTCGAATGCGATGTCCTATTTCGTCGACGCGCTGCTCCGACCAACCGATCCCGCCCGTCTGTCGGCACCGGGTGCTGGTGGCGACGCCGCTGCGGCCGCGCAGGCCTCTCGCATCCTGATTGCAAGCGCCGCGGCGAGTGAAGTGTCTGCCGACGACAAGGATTATCTTGGGCAGCTTGTTGCGGCGCGCACAGGATTACCGCAGCCCGAAGCGAGAGCCCGCGTCGATGCCGTGCTGGCGCAAGTGCAAGCCGCCAAGGTCAAGGCGCGGCAAGCGGCCGACGAGGCACGAAAGGCGAGCGCAACCTTCGCGCTGCTCGGAGCTCTATCCCTGATCATTGGAGCGTTCATCGCCAGTGTGGCCGCCGCGCTGGGTGGCAGACAGCGTGACGATGACGAAGCGACCTATCTCACGGCGCGTCGTTAAAAGCGGTCAAGCGGGCCGGCCCGCGAGGGCAGGCCGGGCTTATCGGCCGATCATCTTGCCTAGCAGCGACGAAAGCCGACTCATACGGCGGGAATGGCGGAGGCGCGGCCGCGGGCTGAGCCTGCCGAGGAGGATTTTGCGGCGAGATCTGGGCTGCGCGTGAGAGCTTGTCACGCGCAGCCCACTCACCTCTGTGGCCGGGTATGCAGACAGCTTGGAACTAGTGCGCGTCACCACTTCTGCGAGCCGTACCATTCCTCGACATCTTGGCGAACTTGATCCTTCGCGACTCCATAACGCTCTTGGATCTTGCCCTCAAGTTGGTCCTGGCGACCCGCGATCTGATCAAGATCGTCGTCCGTGAGCTGACCCCACTTTTCTTTTACCTTACCCTTGACCTGCTTCCAATTTCCCTCAACACGGTTCCAGTCCATCGCTCGCTCCTATGGTTCGGTTCGAAGGTTTATTGCCGATTGATAACGCGAGAGAGGCGCTTGCGTTCGATCGCTCGCTCCGCTTTTCGGCCAGGATGAACGCTACGATGTGAGCGATTTGAATGAGCCTATGCTCGACAGAGCGCCCCGTAGACAGGCAGCGTGACCGTCGAATAGCCTCGCAGCGCGTGGATGCGCTCGATTGGCCTTTTGCTGACGCCAGCTTCGATCCGGCCGCATCTACCACGGCATTTCGCTCCGCGGATGCAGGGCCACTTCAATGAAATAGCGATCGAGATCCTCGTGCCTCAAAGAGTCGCTTGCCGGTACTTGTCAATGCAGCCGAGAGGCGCGGCGGCCTGCGCTTCATCCGGATCACTGTTTTTAACGCCGTCGACCGGCGGCGCTATGAACCGGGAGCTGCTCGACGCCCGGCGCAAGGCCACCGCCGCGAGCGGCGCTCTTCACGAGCTGAACGCACCCGGAAGACCGAGTCGCGGAAGAAGTCGCGCAGGGCATGAAAACGAAGGAAGCGCTGTGGCACGGTCGAAGATGAAGTCGTGGGACAGCTTACCGGCGGTGTGGCACACGATTTCAACAATCTGCTGACCGTCATCATGGGTGGCGTCGACACCATAGGCCGACAGCTCGCTCGTCCGCCAGAAGAGATGGACCTCGCGCGTATGCGCCGGGCGCGCGATATGGCGCATCATGGACCCAGCGCACCGCCGCGCTCACGTCGCGCCTCCTTGCGTTCTCGCGCTAGCGAACTCTGGTTCTGCCGAACTCCTGCAGCGAACACTGGAAGAAACGATAGCCTTCGAAACGGTCCGCCCGCGCGCTCTCCAATAGCGCCATAACGGCCGGGCGGCTTTGCGGTGGTCACCGGCAATTCGCCGGTAGGACCGGGTTGCCGACACCAACCTGATTCGAGGAACCACCGATGCCGACGAGATGATGAACCTTCGCGCGCTCGTGGAGAAGGCCCTAGACGCCGACCTCCTACGATAGATGATCGGCTTTGCCGCCCAGTGACTGATGGAGCTGGAGGTCGCCGGGCTGACCGGAGCGTCCTACGTCGAGAAGAGCCAGGAGCGTCTGACGCAGCGCAACGGCTACCGTGACCGGACCTTCGGGGACCCGCGCCGGCGCGGTCGAACTGCGGAGTCCAGGCTGCGCAAGGGCTCCTACTTCGCGGGTTTCCTGGAGCCGCCGCGGATGGCCAAGAAGGCGTTGACCGCCGTGATCGTCTCGACCCGCTCGGTCGACGATCTGGTGCAGGCGATGGGATGAGCCGGATCTGCAAGAGCCAAGTGGGCCGGCTCTGCGTTGCGATCGACGACAAGGTGAAGGCTCTCCTCGCCCGCCCGATCGAAGGCGACTGGCCGTATTTGTATTCTCAGCAACATTGCGCGAGAAGCTCCACTGGCCTCGCTCTTGGTAGCCTTCTTGCTCGGCATCGCTGTCGCGAGTTGGCAGGATGCCGCCTCTATCGCAGGGAAGCGTCACTGGTCGTTGCCACTATCGCACCAAGCGTAAGCTGTCGGATTTCTGAAGCATACCCGCCAGATGGCTGCCCGGCGCGGAACTTGTCGATTCGATCGCTATCTTGCGGAACGCGTGTGATCCAGTCGCACGTGAGGTCGACGATTTGTCGCCGACTCGCGGGACGAACAGCACAACGGAACTTGCCGAGCCCGTCCACGTTTCGTGTGAGGCGGAGCAAAATGCCTAACTTGCCTACAGCCCCAACGTCTCGATCAGGTCGGGTCCGCGGATTGCCGGCCACGTCTCGCGATCTGGATATTGTGAGAATTGCGGCCGCCTTGGTCACAGCCGCGATCCTCCTTGCTGGCCTGCATTACGGCCGAGATATACTCATTCCGCTCGCGATCGCCTTCCTGATCACTTTCGCGCTGAACCCGCCGGTTATCTGGTTTGTCCGGCGAGGCCTGCCCAGACTGCTCGCGACAAGCCTCGTCATGGTGACCGTTGTGTGTGCGCTGGTGGGACTAGGCGTCATTCTCGGCGCCCAGGTCCGTTCGATCGCGGTCGAATTGCCGGCCTATCAATCGACAATACTGACGAAGCTGTCGGATCTGCGTCGGAATCTCAAAGCACCGGGCTTGTTCGACGGCGTTTTGAAAACGTTTGAACGCGTCCAGAAAGAGGTCGAGGCAAAGGAAGATAGACCTGCGGATGGTCCCCTCCCACAGCGCGTCGAGATCGTTCCCACACCGCAAACGCCGTTCGAGCAGGTATTTTCCTGGTTTGTGCGTTCAGCGGAACCTCTGGCCACCGTCGGCATCATTTTGATCTTCGTCTTTCTGGCGCTGCTTGATATCGGCGATCTTCGCGACCGGTTTCTACGGCTTTTGGGAGGCAGCTTCCATCGCTCGACCGATACGATTCAGGAAGCTGGCGCACGTATCAGCCGATACCTTCTGATGCAGTTGCTCGTAAACGTCAGTTACGCAATACCGCTAGCCGCCGGCCTCTGGATCATCGGCGTACCCGGTGCCTTGCTATGGGGGGCCGTGGGCGCGGTCATGCGGTTCGTCCCCTATGTCGGCCCACTGATTGCTGCGATCTTTCCAATCGCGCTCGCCTTTGCCGTCGATAGCGGCTGGAGCATGTTGCTTTGGACAGTTGCGCTGATTGTCGTCCTCGAATTGACAAGCAACAACATTGTCGAGCCGCTGCTCTATGGTTCCAGCACCGGCCTGTCGGCAATCGCGCTGATCGCCGCGGCAATATTGTGGACAGCGCTTTGGGGTCCCGTGGGGCTCATCCTCTCCACCCCTCTCACGGTTTGTCTGCTAGTCCTCGGGCGTAACCTGCCACAACTGCGCTTCCTCGAAACCATGCTAGGCTCGACGCCTGCACTGGATGTTCCGGCCCGCATCTATCAGCGGCTGATTGCAAATGATGCCGACGAAGCTGTCGAGATCGCAAGCACCGAGATCGAGAGGTCTTCGGTCGTATCATTCTACGATGCAATCGGCATCGAGGTCCTTGGTCTCGCAAGCGAGGAGTATCTCCAGAATGCCAGCGCCGAGCACCGCCTGCGCCTGGCAAGCGGAATGGATACGCTCCTCGACGATCTGAGAGATGAATACCCCTCTTCCCTCAGTCCAGAGGGAAAGCCAACGGTGCTGTGCATCGGAGGGAAATGGGAGATCGATGCCCTCGCCGGCGAGATGCTCGCCCATGCGCTCGCTTTCGAAGGGATCGCCGCAGCTTCCCAACCCGCTGCAAGCGTCAATGCCGATTATCTGGCCAAGCTCGACCTGAAGGGCGCGGACATTGTCTGCCTCAGTTACTTTACGCCGAATCCAGCCATCCCCGCTCGCCACGCCTGCCGGCGTCTGCGAAGACGATGGCCGAATTTGCGAATCGTCCTTGCGCTATGGAAGGCTCCGCCGGAGCTGTTGACCGACGAATCCCTTGCAGCGCTCAAAGCCGATGCTGTCGTGACTTCGGTCGAGGAGGCAGTTCGTCGCATCCACCGCATCATCGACCCCGATGAGGCCAAGGCAGCTCAGCAAGCCCCTGTGCCGGACAACGACGCAGAGCGTGTCAACGCACTCAAGGCGACCGGGGTCCTGGAAGGTGATAAGCGTGAAGCGCTGGATGCACTCGCCAAACGTGCGGCCGACGTATTCAACACCGGCGTTGCCGTGATCACCACGATCGATAAGGACCACGAATACTTCGTCGGACAAAGCGGGAAATTGCCAGATGCCATCACCGACGATACAGGCACGCTGCTACCGATGGAGCGCGAACACGCGATTTGCAACTACGTAGTAGCCAACGACGAGACGCTGGTGGTTTCGGATATCGAGCGCGACCCGCGCTTTGCCGACAGCAAAACGATCGAGCAATGGAACGTACGCTTTTACGCCGGCGCTCCGCTACGTGCAGGCGACGGTCTGATAATTGGAGCGTTATGCGTTCTCGACTGCGAACCCCGCACGATGGAGGAAAACGAGGTTCAGCTGCTTGAGACGATGGCCGCCGATGTCGTAGCCACCATTACAACGAGTGATGCGGAGGACGAAGCGTCGGTGAAATCTGCGCCTGCTGCCTCATCGGCAACAGTCGGGTAGCCGGTGCCCCGTAGCCTACGCCAATCCAAAGGTGACATTTCCCGACGAGGCTACCCTGTCAAAACAGTGCGATGAACGTACCACCATTCCAGCGCAAGTGACTCCCAACAAACATTCAGTCGGCATCGCGGTTGAGTTCAGGAAAGGTTCTCGAGTTGCCAATCCGTTCTCACGGCGGCCGGTTGTGCGTATTGATCCTCCATGTCCTAGTTTAACGTCAGCGGTATCCTAACTCGCTATGTTCACTCTTGGACAATTGAAAACCGAACGTCTGTTTCTCCAGTTGAGGGCGTGTGACTCCATGCGCGTTGGAGGGAGCGTGAACGAGGTGCCTTTAATCCTCGTCGTCGAGGACGAGTATCTTCTGCGGCGCGATGTGGAGGAGATACTGACCGGCGCCGGCTTTGCTGGCGACAGTTTCCCGTCAGGAGACACTGCGCTGGCCAGCTTTATGGACAACGCTAAAACTTACAAGGCGCTGATCACCGACGTGAACCTGGGTGACGGCTTGAACGGTTGGGAAGTCGCACGGCGCATCAGGGAAAAAGAAGCTGGCTTTCCGGTCATCTACATAACGGCCTATTCGGCCGCAGAATGGACCGCGCACGGCGTTCCTAATAGTATCCTCATCTCGAAGCCCTTTGCACCAACGCAGTTGGTCACCGCTCTGTCGAATCTCCTCAACGTCGGGTCGGCGCCGACAACGTAAGGCCGCCGCAGTTGGCGGCCTCTTTCATTCGAATGCCACCCGTTGGTTCGTCACGCCTACGCGGCGCCGCTGTCGTCGTCTTGATGGGCGTTGCCCTGCTGGGCGTGCATCCAATCGGCAATCTGCTGCGCTTTGCTCGCGGCCGTGAAGATGGCGCGCTTGTCGGAGCGCAGCACGTCGACCCAGGAGGCGATATAGCGGGCGTGATCCGGTCGCGGCTCGACGCTCAGATTGAGGTCGGCGCAGATCATGGCGCTGAGCAACTCGACGGTGCATTCCTCCATGGCATAGGCGGCCGAGCCGAACCGTCCGGTGAGATCGCGATCGAGGCGATGCTTGGCGCCGGAGGCGTGCCCGCACTCGTGGAGCAAGACGGCGTAGTAGGCGATGGCGTCGCGAAAGCTGGCGAATGCCGGCATCTCCACGATGTCCTTGGATGGCATGTAGCACGGCTGCGAGCCGCCGTGCCGAATATCGATGCCGAGGGCGGCACAGAAGCGCTCGGCGTGTGCGATGCGTTCGGTCTCCGGCAACACCGGCATCTCAGGCGGCGTGTAGCCGTCAACCTGCGCGCTATTAAAGACTGTGTAGCCGCGGGCAAACATGCGGCGTGCCGGTTCGTCGCGATCCCCATCGCCGTCCTGACGATCGGTGTCGCGGTCGCGATCGGCCTGCTTCCAGAACACCACCAGTTGGCCGCGCTCGCCCTTGCGAACCTGAGCGCCAAGTTCGTGCCATTGGCGATACGTGCCCCAGGTGCCGCTGGGATAACCGCTCTCTTGCGCAGCAGCCCAGAGCGCGATGACGTTGACGCCGCGATAAGCCTTGCGTGAGGCGACATTGACGGGCGTCGTGATGGATGATCCGTCGTGGTGCCAGGGCATCCGGTACTCGCCGGCGCCGGCCTCGATGGCGGCGATGATCTGGTTGGTGACGCGCTCGTAGATATCCTTGCTGGCTTGGGTCGGGCGGTTGCGATCCGTGCTCATGGGTGTCTCCTGTGCTCGCCCTCTCCGTCGAGGGCGAGGCATCAGGGGCAGACGCGGCAGGCCGACCCGTCACACCCTGTTCTCGGTCGCTGGTGCGGAACAGGGTTGACGGGTCGGCAGCGTCTGCCACAAACCCGAGCCCCTGCCTCGACGGGCGAGCACAGGAGACCGTGACCATGCGAGCGGCCGCCGCAGGACCATGCTGCGATTTGCGCGGCTCTCAGCCTGCGCCGTCGCGAGGTAAGCGCCGCAACGGAATGACGTTGGCCTGAGGCGATTGGGCCAGTTCATCCTGCAAGCGCGTGATCTGCGCATCGCGTTCGGCGACCTGCAACGTCAGCATCTGGATGTGCTGGGCAAGCGTGCGGCTAAGTGTGCGCAGCTCGGCCATCTCGGCGCCGCGCACGGCTCTGAGCTCGGCCTCGAGGGTGCGGATGCGCTGCTTCAAGGCGTGGGGAGATGATCGCCGCTGGTGGGCTTCGGCGACACGAAACTCGGCGAGAAGATCGGCGGCACGGTTCGCGGTGGCCCGGCTGACACCGGCCTCACGCGCCAGGTTGGCGACGGTGAGTGCGCCGTCGGTGCGCTCGGGTCGACCGTCAAGCAATCGTGCCATCGCCGCCCGCAGCGCCGCCTCGCTCTTCGAACCAATCGGTGCGGTCATGCGCCACCATCCATCAGAGGTGCAATGAGCCGGCGCTTGCGTTCGTTGTCCTGCGTGATGGCTGCGCGTTGCAACGGCGACAAGCGACCGTCGCTGAGCAAAGCTTCCCCCTCGGCGATCGAGGCCCGCCATGGTTCGAGGTGGCGCGCGGTCAGGCAAGCGTTGGGGCAACGGTCTGGGCTGCATCGCGACAGGGCTGGCGCGGCCCGTTCAGAATCCGGCGCGGCTGCGAGGCACAGCGCGGTCGCAGCGTCGAACAGGCAGTCGTTGAGAAAGCCCACATGCAAGGTTCGGCCGAGATGGGCGAGCATGGTGCGCAGCCGCTTGCGGTCCATGATCCGGCCAGGCAGATCGCCAAGCTCGTCCTGCACGCGAGCAAACTCACGTCGCAGTCGCGTGGCGCCCGGTCCGGCCGGACCGTCATCGCGACGGAAAGCTTCATAATGCGCGACGATATCGTCGAACTGGCCGAGCGCACGTTCACGCTCGACCGCCAAGCGAAAATCGCCATTGGGCGAGCCGGCATATCCCTCGAACATGGCGATCGAGGCATGCTTGTACTGGATCTTGCCTGCGATGGTGCCGAACGGCCGGTTGGCGATGTACCACGCGATCGTGCGGCGAAGCTGGCGGGTCGTGAACTTCCAGGGCTCGTCCGCGATTCGAGGAATGACTGGTTCGTCGCCACAGCGTGCATCGAGACCTTCGCGGAACAGGTTCAGTGTCGGCGTCGCGCCGATGCCGAGATGATCAGCGCTCCAGGGCCAGTCCTTTAGCGCCACCCATAGGGACGATAGTCCCTTCTCCCGACGATTGCGCGCCGAAAGGATCTCCATCACCGCGACGGCGCGGGCGACGGGTTCGATCGTGATCCAGTCGGCCGTCACGCCGCGCGCGCCGTGGCGCTTGTAGACCGTGCTGCGCACCCGGTAGCGCTCGATCAAGCCATCGGCGCTGCGCTCCGCTGACACACAGCCCGGCTGCATGGCCTGCACCTCGCTGTCGCGCATGCCAGTGAGATAGGCGCAGATGACGTAGCAGGCGCCCTGCAGCATACGTTCCTCCCGGGCGAGGCTCAGGCCGTCAAAGCGTTGGCGCCACGGCAGACTGGTGTCCGGATCGATGGAGATCGGCGTATCGAGACCGCCAACCTCGGTCCCGAGCTCAGCCGCTGCCTGATCGATCAACCGTGCCGTCGGTTCGGACTGGCTGATACGGCCGCTCTCGCGCGCACCGACATGGAGGCGTATCAGCTGAAGATTGTAAGGTGGTGTCTCGGCGCCAGTTTGGGGGTCGATGCGGCGGGCGACATTGGGCGCGCGCTCCCAGATCGGCACGCCTCGGCCGGCCATCCGGCGCGCCTCGAGCCATTTGATCGTGCGGGTGAGATAAGTCCCGGCAACTGCTCCCCCGGCCCGCGCATCCTGTGCCATCAGTTGCTCGCAACGGGCTTCAAGGGCATCGAGCTCCGCTCGTGCCGCGAGGATATCCGGCGCATAGACATCGACATATTTGAGCGACCAGCGCAGGATGGCGCCGATGATCGGTTCGGGAATGCGCGGTGTGGCATTCTCCGCCCGTGCCGGCGGCCGCTTGGCAACATGGTGAGCCGCACGCCCACGCCACGGCAGAAAGCCAATGCCGCCTTCCGTCAGCCATGGCGACAGATGATGCAGATCGATAGGGACCTCGACGTACTTCACTGTCTCGTGCGGCGTTCGCCGGCCACCATCGCGGGCGTGTGCCAGATAGGCGTCAAGGACAGGCTGGTCGATCCGGCGCAGATCGACGGCGCCAACGTGCGCGGTGAGGAACGCCGCGAAATGCTGGATGTAGCGCAGCAGCCGGATGGCCCAAGCCACGCTACACGGCGCCCGGTATCCGGGCACATGGATGCGGAGCCGCGCGAGCACATACTCCTTGGCGAGCCGCCGGGTCAGGGGGTCCGCGATGCGGGCGAAATTGAGCCGGTAATTGCTGTAGCGGGCGTTCACCCGGAAAATGGCGACTCCCAAAATCCCAGTGGTCATCGCCAAAGCGTGGGAATTGCGCTCGATCCGCATCCTCCCTGACCGGAATGCCGGCAAGCACGGGCTCGTCGTCGCCATAGATGGCCGACGGAAGCGATGCGGGCTGTAACAAAGCGCTGTTAACGGGAGACATTATGGTGCTCCAGCTTCGGGCGGCAGGTAAATCAGCGTCGGGTCCGATGCTGCGAGCTGGCCTGCCTGTTCGATCTCGGCTACGCTGAACCGCGGCAAAATCTGATCGGCGATCCGCCCATGAACTCGGCCGAACTTGGTGATCCAGTCGGCTTCGTTGAGCGACTGCCGTTGCGCTCGGATAAAGTTCAGAAAGGACAGGAGCGCGGGCAGCTGCGTGCGGTGATGACTGCGTTACTGCATTCGAGGCAGCCCCAGAATGGGGACGGACAAGCGTCCCCTTCGGCGCCAAACGGGCTCTTGTGGAAACCGCCGCAACTAGCGAGCCAGACATCCTGTTGGCCGCTGAACAGCGCGTTGACGGCCGCATGCCCAGAAACCGGGAGACCGACGGCCTCGTCCGGATCGGCTCGAACGGCTGCCTCATCTCCCGATGAGAGGACGCACGGATGCAGGGCGGCGTCGAGCGCGTCCCCCATGGCATCAGCGATGGTGGCTTCGTGGATATGACGAAGCGCGGGGATATCGGCGTAGTGATTGGCTGCAACCGACACGCTGTGGCCGACCACAAAGCGGTCGAGCTGACCGCCGGTTCGCCGATACCATGCTGCTTTGTGCGTCTTGCGGAGGCGTGTCAGATTGAGCCGGAGAGGCTTGCCCTCCTCGTCGCGAATACCGTGTCGCTCGGTCCATGAGGCAACAAGTTCCTTCGTGGCGAGGACGCGCGGGGTCAACCGCCCCCAGGCGAAGTGAGCCAAAAGCGTGCCGGTGGCAAGCCGGCTTCGCGCGGGCACGGTCCACTGCAGCACCTTGCGGATCAGGCCGCCCGGCGTCGATGAGGCGCCATCGCGTACACGCAACCGCTTCCACTCGGCACCGCGCGACCGCCGCTTGCAATACTCGATCTCGACATAGCCGCCCGCAGAGTTCTTCAGGCAATCCGACCGCAAGTCCTTGATTGCTTCGATCTCCAGACCGGTATCGAGCGAGAGCAAGACCATCAGCGGCACGAGGTCGGCGGCGAGCAAATGCCGGCGGCCGTGCAGATCGTGGATCAGGCGATCGTTCGGCAAGCCACTCTCGCGGCGAAGTGTGTAGAGCCGCTTGAAGACGGGGTGCCGGTGACCGATGGCGCCTTCGGCGTCGATCACAGCCATCGCGCGTTCATGCGCGAGCGACAGGGCTTTGGTCTGATCGGCATCCGCGAGCGTCAGACTACGATCCGTCTCGGCAAAGCGACTGATCAGGGCGGTGAGATCGGCGCGCGCAGCATTCCGCAGTGCCGCGGCAACATCATCGCCATAGGCATCGCGTGGCCGGTTGCGCACCCCGGGTCGGTCGCTCGTATACATCAGCCGCCGCGAGGCATCGGGCGGCAGACACCCCGGCTCGGCGGCCTCGGCGAGCCGGAATAGATTGAGCACCTTGCTCATGCGGTGAAGCCGATGATTGGGGTGCAGACCGCTCTCCTCCATCCACCCATCGAATCCGTCGATGCAACCTGCGCTCATATCTGAGAGGCGCGTGACACTAGGATTCGCGGCATCGAGATAGCGCCAGAAGAAACTTGAGTGCGTTGGCATAAGCCGCCGCGGTCGAAACCGAGCCGGCCGGGCCGCCGACCTGACAGGCGCGCCAGAGCGCGCCTGCAAGCGGTTGGGCCAATACCCTGCGGCCAGACAGCATGGTCAGATCGATCGTGATACTGCGATCCGAGAGGGTGACGGTGAATCGGAGCGATGCGATGGCGGTGGCGGCCTCGCCCTCGGGATCAGGCAATGCCTCGGGGAACAGCGCGCGGCGTCCAGGCCGCCGCACCGGCGCAGTTGTCAGGTTCGTCATTGCGCGTCACCGGCGGCATCTTCGGCCCAGCGATCGGCGGCCGCGTCGACCAGCTCCTGCGCCTCGGCAAGACTGTCGAGATAGATGTAGGTACTGGTCACGCTGGCGTGGCCTAACAGATGCTGGAGCTTCTGCAGCGGATCCCCAAGGATCCGGCGGTAGGCTGCGCCATGCCGATCCTGCGGATCGAACACGATCCCGATCTGCTCACGGATCAGCATGGAGAGCATGTTGACGGCGAAGGTGTGCCGCAGCGTGTGCGGCGTCACGTCGACGTCGATGCCGAAACGGCGGCAGCGCGCGCAGGCGCGGCGGAAGGCCGCTTCCCAGGTTGCTGACGAGACAGGCTCACCGCCTTCCGTCAGCCAAAGCAGGGCATGCTGCGCCTTGCCGGGCGTGCCGATCAGCACACGGCCGCGCTCACCCGGCGTCAGCCGGTCGAGGCGAGCCCGTTTGCCCATCGTGTCGACAACCTTCTCGCCATCCGTCGTTAACCAAAGCGGATTGGACACCATCGGCTCTCGCCGGGCTACCGAGATCGCGCGCTCAAGATCGATGTAGTCATTGATCAGCCTTAAGACCCGGCGGGGGATACGGATGCGGCGCGGCCGTCCGCCCTTGGCGACCGCCCCGGGAAGATCGAACGGAAGCGAGCGCATGCCAGAGTCCGACGTACGCGGAAGATCGGCGAGCAACAGACCGCCGCCCTCGGACAACCGCAAACCGGTCGTAACCAGGAGTTCGGCGAACAGCGCGTTGCGCTCGCTGTTGCGGCCCCGCCAGGCCGGGTCCTCGGCACCGTCAGGCAGCCTTCCGCGCAGGCCAACGTCGCGAAACAGCAGATAGCTGCCAAGATCGACGAAACGCATATCGTGCCGTCGCGCGGCACGTTCGCGCGAGCGGTTCGCCGCCACAGCCAGCAACGCGTGCGTCCCCGCCCTTCTGTGCAGGCTCACCACGTACTTGAAGGGCGAGGTCGTCATGATCCCTTCTTCGACGGCCCACCGATAGAACTTGTCGAGCGCCGCGATGCCTCGATTCCAGCTCGATGCCGAGATGCGGTAGGGAGCCGCCGACAGCCGCCGTGCCCGATGAAACGCCAGAATGTCATGGCGGTCGGCCTGCCACACTGTCTTGCCGTCCCGCCGCTCGCAAAGAAAGCGAGCCCAGACCAGAATGTCCCGCGCGTACGAACGCCAGGTGTTCGGCGAGCGCGCGCCCATACCCGGGCAGGCGCGGAAGAACCGATTGAGATGGAGATCGTAGCTGCCGTCATCCATCAAAATGAACGGCATGCCGTCGATCAGCCCGGCGCGCTCGGCAACGTCGACCGCTCCGGGCACGATGCTCACTACAAGGCCATCAATGGAAGAAGGAAGCGGACGCGATAGCGCGTCAAGGTTCGTAAAGTACAATTGCACGCACATACCCAAGCGGAGCGCCTTCGGCGCACTCTTTTTGTTTAGGATGCGAGGGGTTCCCCTCGCGCTCTCCCGCTCGCCGCGTGGCAGGGTTGCAGGACTTCGCCTGCACCCCTTTGAATAGCTTGTGGTGGCGCCGCCGCGTCAAGCGTTGTCCTCGCTACGCTGCGGGAACGCTTGACTCGGACGTCTGAAGAGCTCCACCGCAACACCGGTGACGCCGCTCCATGCCTGATTCTGAGACAGGATCACAGTGTTAGGATAAGGCGACCAGTTCTTCGAAGGCATACTTCTTCGTACCGTAGGATCCGCTCTGGTCGCGGTTGAGGCGCGAGGGATGCCCAGTTGCATGACCCAGTTCATGCAAGGCCGTGCGGTGCCAGTTGATGGGTTCGAAATAGGCCTGCGGCGGCGGGACCTGCACGTAGTCTTCGGCGATTGCATAGAATGCACGATCTCCACCAATCCGAAATGGAATTCCGCTGCCCTTGATCAGAGCGTCGACCGTGGGTTCAATTAGGCCGGCCGGCGGTGGCGGCGCCGCGTTTGCGATCTCGTCGGGCAGCTCCTCGCACTGATCGGTGTTGAAGACGGTGAATCGTTTGAGGAATGGAATTGCCTGCGCATCTTCGCCGGTCTCGGCGGCGCGTCGCCTTTCGTCATTCGGCACAAAACGATCCGCGTAGACAACTGTGGTGCCGAGCTCTCCCTTTCGAACGTGGCCGCCAAGCGAGAGCGCCTGCCGGAAGGTGAGCCAACTTTGACCGGCAAATCCGCGCTCAATCACGGCGCCCCAGAGTATGAGGATGTTAACGCCGCTGTATTGCCGGTTAGTCGACGCATTTTTCGGCATGGCCAGCGGCGCTTTCGCCGCGGACGTACCCCAGGGCTGAACCCAGGGGACGCGTCCGGCCTCAAGCTCGGCAATGATCTTGTCGGTAATTTCGTTATAGAGGGTTGCCCGGTCCTGGCCGGCGCGCGCGCGAGCAGTAGTGTTTGACATCGCGGGTCTCCGCGACGGGCGCCGCGAGCCTCTCTCGCAACTTCTAACCCGTCACGGAAAAACCAGCCTGCACTCTTACTCTCAGCCCTTGCGCCATCTACCGAGGGCCTCATTCGCGATCAGGCGTGCGCCCAAGGGCGCATCGCCGCAACGGAAAATGGCACCCGGAGAGCGTGAGCATCGCGACCCGAAGGGGCACGCGGGTCCGAGTGCAGCGACGAGACCGGTTCAATAGCGGCACCCGGGAACGGGGCAGTGATAGCGATCGCCGCAGGCGAGCCCTTTTCCCGAGTGCCCCCGGCGAGGAGCACCAAAGCTCTCTAGCGCGAGGGATCGAAGCCGCAAGGCCGAGACGCTGCGCGGCTCGGTTCACGAGAGCCCGGCGCGGCCCTGGCCGCACGCGCCAAAACCTGAGCGAACGTGATGCAGGCAATGATACGAGAACCGCCCGACATTTTCACAGAGTCTCACAATTATGGAAGAGAGGCCTGTGGGCGGAGCGAAGCGGAGACCACTAAGGGTCGCGAGACCCGGCTAAGAGGCACCCGAGCTCGGGGCAGTGATAGCGACGCCGGAATGCAATGACGGCGGGACCCGAGAGCGAGTGCCTCCGGCGAGCGACTCAATGCGGATTTACGTCTCCTTGGTATCGATTTTGCTTTTGTGATATCCTCTCACTCGTGTGCATGTCTATGCACGGCGTGGGCATGTTCACTGAGAGCCAATTCTTACAGAGGACGACATGGCCAAGAAAGCGAAGAAGGCAAAGAAGACCGCGAAGGCAGCTACCAAGAAGGTGGCAAAGAAGACTTCAAAGAAAAAGAAGTAGTCATATCGGCTGCTGATATATTGCCGCCTCCGGGGCGAAACCCGGATGAAGAGCGAGACCTCCCAAAGGATATGAAGCGTCCTTTGCAGCCGTTTGGTGTCGCGGCAAGCTAAGATAAGGCCGGACCTTTGTGCAGGTGGCTGCTGCATAAAGGTCCGGTTTTTCGTTTCTGCCCCGCGAGGGCGTGATTTGCTCGTGCGCGAGGGATCGAAGCCGTAAGGCCGAGACGCTGCGCGGCTCGGTTCACGAGAGCCCGGTGCGGCGACCGCCGCACGCGCTAATCTGACAAGGAGCAACCACCTGAGTTCGGACGTCTGAAGTATCGGAAATGGTTTCTTCAGTTCGTTCTTGCCCACCCTAGCACCTGGCCGGGCGGAAAATTCGGCCTTCGAAAAACCACGAGATCCCACGATCCCGAATCCCAGTCGTGTGTTAGCGATAGGGAACGTCTGCGGGACTAAACGATTCGTCTCAGCGTGGGAGAACCTTTCAATGCTGATGACCAAGCAGAGACCGCCGGCGATCCGTACCCTGCGCGGTTGGGCGATCAACGTGCTGAATGAAGCCGGTGCCATCCGCGAGTGTGAGGAGCACGGTTGGATGCAAGACCGCGCCGATCCGCATGCACGAGAGCGCGCCTTCGATATCGCCCGTCAGGACCCGCCAGCAGACGTCTCCCCTCAAGCAGCGGCGGCCGCAATTCGCGACGTGCTGGATTCGATTGGTGATAGCTGCCCAGAATGCGCCCCTGACGAGGAGGACCGACGCTAAGCTTCGACGCCAGCCCGTCTCCTACTCAGCGGCCTAGCCGTTTCTCCACACGCTTGCGCGCGTTGCCGACCTTTTTGACAGCCTTTTTCACCGCCGGTGCCGACCTTCCGGTCTTCTTCGCCTCGTACTGCACCTCGTAGTCCTGCCCGCCGGCCACCCGTGCCCGGTCCTGCTTGCGTCCGCGGGACGTCTTCGACTTCTTCGCTGCCGCCATGGATACCTCCTGTTCGTGGCGTCGAGGCAACGCAACAAGGATTCGCCGGTTCCGGAACGATTCGAACTGTGCCAATTTGAATCGGCTGTAGCGTGGAGTTCTTCAGTGGCGTCTCAGCGTAAAATGCCGGCGGCTATCGGCGTCAAGGCGCCCTTCCCCGGCTTTATCGAACCGGCCCTGGCCACCTCGATCGAGAAGGTGCCATCCGGAGAGCGCTGGATTCACGAAATCAAGTTCGACGGCTACCGTGTTCAGGTCCATCTGGCCAACGAGACGGCGAAGATCTTCACCCGGCGCGGCCACGATTGGACGCATCGCTTCAAGAAGGTCGCTCATGATGCCTGGCGGATCAAGGCGAACTCGGCGGTGGTGGACGGCGAGATCGTGGTACCTGCCGCCGACGGCACGACCGACTTCTCGGTTCTGCAGAACGAGCTCAAGGGCAAGTCGAAGAGCATCGTGCTCGTCGCGTTCGATCTGCTCTATCTGAACGGCCGAGATATCCGGAAGCTACCGCTCTTTCAGCGCAAAGCCGAACTCAAGAAGATTCTAAGCGGCACCGACATCCAGTTCAGCGAAAGCTTCGAGATAGACGGCCGCGAGATGTTCGCGCACGCCTGCAAGCTCGGCCTCGAAGGCGTCGTCTCGAAGGTCCGGGGCAGCGCCTATCCAACGGGACGCACGAATGATTGGGTCAAAAAGACCTGCGTACAGCGTGAGACGTTGACCATTGCTGGTTTCGCACTCGATGGGACGAAGTGGGACGGCATCTATGTCGGCCGGCGCAAGGGCGACGATCTGGTCTACGCCGGCAAAGTCGACCACGGCTTCGACAAGGTCTCGGCCGCCGATCTGCAGAAACGGCTTAAACCCCTCATCCGAAAGACCCAACCATATGCCAAGCGCATCGGTCACAAGGGCATCTGGGTCGAACCCAAGCTTCTGGCCGAGATCGAGTATCGCGCGAAGTCGGCCGAGGGAAAGGTTCGCCACCCCTTCTTCCGGGGCCTGCGGGAGGACCTGTGATGGATGCGTTCGATCGCTTCTGGCAGTGGGCGAACAAGCCCCCCGAAAGTCCGCTGACGATTCCGGCCGAGCTGCATCAAGCGGTCATGGAGCTCGCTCCCGAGGACCGAGGGGACCGCACCACGGTGAACCGAGCCGCAGCGCGCGCACCAGACCCCGAACGATGATCGCTTGACGGCAACCCTTTGCCTTCCCTCGGTGCCGCCGAGCAAGAACTGCCAAGAACTAACTCCGCGCACGCTGCAGTGCAGCTTCCAATCGCTCCTTCTCCTTATTCCAGCAAGCGTCTTCGGTTTGCGATCTCTTCGCGAGAGCCTCAACCTCGGCCTGGATGGCGGCAGCCCGCTTCGCGTGCTCCTGCTCCGCCTTGTCCAGCGCAGCCTGCGCCTTGTCGACCGCCTGCTGACGGCGCTCGCGTTGTCTCTGCCTGGCGGCATCCTCCCTCGCCCGTTCACTCTTCCGGCGCCTCTCCTCCCGTTCGTAGGCAAGCGCAGCCTTCCGCTCGGCCGTCTTGTCGACGGGACGTGAGGAAGGCTTCTTCGCAATTTGGCCCTTCGATTTGCGCGGCGCGTTCGTCGATCTTCTGTCCCCGCCGAGATCGGAGGGCAGTTCGGCTTGCTCGCTGAAGGGTCGGTTGGATCCGACCGGGCGCCTCAGAACGACGCCCGGCTTCTTCATGGCCGCAGCGATGACGTCCGGATCGTCGCTTTCCTTCGCCGCGCCCTGGTGGAAGAGATTGCTGTTGGCGCCCCAGGCTTCGAGGGCCGCTTTCATGGAAGGAGCGGCGATCGCCAGATCGAAGAAGCCCAGCGAAGTCTGAAAGGTTTTCAGTTTTCTCGCCATCGGTCTGGTCCGCCCTCCTCAATCGAGCGTCAACGTCACGCACGCCACGGAGCCCGTGGAACGCGACGCGGCCCCGAAGCGTTGCCTAATCCTTGAAGGACGTCCATGCATTTCGCAACGTGCTCTTAAGGATTGGCCTCGAATGAGCCGGACGTCGATCCTGCCCAAGCGCCTGCAGCCGATGCTCGCTACGCTCACCGACGCGCCGTTCGACGATCCCGGCTGGGTTTTCGAGGACAAGTATGACGGCTTCCGGATGATCGCGGAAATCCGGCGGGGCAAGGTTGCGCTCTACAGCCGTAGTGGCAAGATCATCAGCCGCAGCTATATCGAGGTCGCCAAAGCGCTGGAGGGCGTGAAGGGCGATGCCGTGATCGACGGGGAGCTCGTCGCGATCGGACAGGACGGCGTCTCGCATTTCCAGTTGCTTCAAAACGCGCTGCGCCATGAGGCGAAGCTCCTGTATTGCGCCTTCGACCTCATGTTCGCAGACGGTGAGGACCTGCGTGCGCTGCCGCTCCTCGAGCGCAAGAAGCGGCTCAAGGCCATCCTTCTGCGCCACAAGCTCGTCGCGTTCAGCAACCACCGCAAAGGCGAGGGAACGAAGTTCTTCGCAGATGCCGAGCGGAGACATCTCGAAGGCATCATGGCCAAGCGCGCCGATAGCCCGTACGCGTCCGGACGCCGGACCGCCGACTGGCTGAAGGTGAAGACCGCGCAGCGGCAAGAGGTCGTGATCGCCGGCTTCACGGCGCCGAGGCGAACCCGGCCTTTCTTCGGCGCTCTCGTCCTCGCGGTACGCGAAGGCGATGCATGGCGGTACATAGGCCACGTTGGCACCGGCTTCAGCCACCAAGTTCTCGAAGAGCTTCACGGCAAGCTCATGAAGCTCAAAACCGCCAAGTCACCGTTCCCTGCCAAGGTGAAGGATGAGCAGGTCACGACCTGGGTGCGTCCTGCGTTGGTCGCAGAAGTGAAGTTCGCGGAGTGGACCAGCAAGGGCGAGCTGCGCCAGCCGGTCTATCTCGGCCTGCGGTCCGACAAGAACGCGAAGGACGTCGTACGCGAAAAGAAGTGGTCGCGAAAATAGCGCCGCCGAGACGAAGCGTAGACCTGTTCAGCCGGCGGCCCGCTCTGATGCCGAAGGCCAGGGCGGCAAGGGCGGTAACCCGAGAGCCTTGCGTACGGGCCCGAACGACCGCCGGTGAGCTACGCATGCACCGAGCCTGGCAAGCGCCTCATAATGAGCCCGCACCGGGTAGCCCTTGTGATCCGCGAAGCCATAGCCGGGGTGTCGCACGTCGAGCGTCCGCATGACGGCGTCGCGCTCGACTTTCGCGAGGATGGAGGCGGCCGCGATGCTGGCGGATTTGGCGTCGCCTTTGATGATGGCCTGCTGAGGGATGTCGATGTCCTTCAACCGCTTCGCATCGATGAGCAAGTGCTGCGGCGTCAACCCCAGTCCCCGGACCGCACGCTGCATAGCCTGAATGCCCGCCCAATAGATATTGATCGCGTCGATCTCCTCGACCTCGACGAACGCCACACACCAACTCTCAGCCTTTTCCTTGATCTCCTTCGCGAGTTCTTCGCGAGCCGCGGCGTCGAGTTTTTTCGAGTCGTCGATCCCGACTATCCGCGTGCCAGGTTTCAAGATCACCGCGCCAGCGGAGACTGGCCCCGCAAGAGGGCTCATTCCGGCCTCGTCCACGCCTGCCACGGCATGACGGCCGCTTTCCCAGAGAGAGGTCTCGAAGCGGAGCATTTTGCGGAGGCGCTGCCCTTCGGACCTATTTTCGAAGCGGCGTTTATCGATTGCAGCCAGGATGGCTCGCGCTCCGGCGCGGCTGTCGGCCCGCAGGATCTGCTCGACGCTGGCCTCGAGCGGTCTTTTCTCGACGACATAGCGCTGACGCAATACATCGAGTGAGTACTGGGACATTACGGCCTTCGTGAAGATTGACTGTTGGGGAGCATGTCAGTGAACTTTATGGCGATTGTCTGAAGTAGCTATACAGCCTCACCGACCGCGCCCTCTCAAAAGGAACCCGGCCAGCTCTTCCGCGCGGGTTCGGCCTCCATTTCCTCGCTATATTGTCGCTCGCCGGCTCGGCAGAAGGACCTGTGCTCAGTCACCGTCCCGAGTAGATCGGGGCCGGCATGGCCGCAAACAAGGTAACGGCGGTACGCTTGGGGCTGGGGAGGCAAATCGACAGTCCGGGACTATCAACGCTGCTCCCATTTGGCGGATTTTTCTTCCCTCAGTCGCTACCTCAAGACGCGTTTGCTCTTGCCCGTTCGCGCGCCTCGCGCCGACGTTCACGTCTTTCGCGCCGTCGCTTGGCACGATCGGCGGGCTGCCGGAGCGGAGGAACAGGCTCCGGCGAGGTCGCACTCGTCTCCAGAACTGGAGGCGCCTCGGCCCTTTCCAAGGCCGTTGGCCGCATTTCCATCAATTCGAGCAACGCCCGTCCTTTCGACGTGATCTTCCATCCTCCGCTTATCCGTTCGACCAATCCTTGTGAGAAGATGTCGAGGTCGGGCACTCTGGCCGCGAGGCGCCTGGTCCGGTCCGCCCAGTCGCGGCCACTCGTTGCCAGGATGGCCATATCGCTCTTGAGGTCCTCCATCACCGCAAAGCCGTCCGGATAAGCTACCAAAATCTTCAGGACGGTGACTTGGAAGTTCACGCCCGCCCCCGCGATCAGCGCCACATCGTCGGCGCATGCGAGAGGGCGTCGCGACCAACTTGTTTTAGACCTTCGGGAGAGATCTCGCCTCTCGTCGCAGCCTCTAGGATTTTCGACGCGACGTGGGTACGTGCTCCGATCTCGCGGTGCGAGACGCTTTCACAGACTTCATCGAGAACCGCGCGCAAAAGCGCGGTGGTTGCCGTGTCGAACATAAGCTGCCCCCCTAAGGGAAAATCTAATCCTAGCGCGGTTTCGCCCGCTTGGGGATTCAAGCATGTTAAACTTTGCGGACGGTGCACTGCACCCATAGCTGCGTCTCGCCCCCAATGGATCGCCTCTCTGGCCGAAGCCCCCCAATGAACCTCCTCCGAATGAGTGGACACCTGTGGCTGAAAGACTACGCTGCCCAAACCCTCTCCCCAGCGCAAATCACGCAACTTGATAAACTTCCGCAGTGGCGCGGCCTGCAGCGCGCAAAGTGTCCCCTCTCATTGCAAATCGCGAGGTCGACGGCTCTATGCAAGCTCCTCCTTGGTCACCTCGATGAAGGTATCGGTGTCGACCTTGTAGCCTTTGACAATGTCCTCGTTGTCGACCTCCT